>DAOUFX010000368.1:0-7222 GCA_034429675.1 Anaerolineae bacterium
CGGGTACCCCCGCCCGCGAAAAACCCTCCCTTTACCCCCCGCGTGAGCGGGCTATTTTCAAGGGAGGATATTACGATGCTATCTCAGTTCCTTCGGAAAATTTGCGCAGGGCTTTGTTTGTTAACGCTGGCTGCGTGCACGGTGCTCGCCCCGGCGACCCCCACGGCCACTCCTACGGCTGCTCCTTCACCCACGCCACAGGGTCGGGCGATTGTCCTCGGCGATATCTCTGACGACCCAGGCGAGGTGATTGAGGGCACACAACCTCTCGCCAATTATCTGGCAAAGAATTTAAAGGAGTACGGGATCACCGAAGGGCAGGTGCTGGTGGCGACGACTTCCGACGAGATGGTGGAGTTGCTGAAGAGCGGCGCCGTGGATTTGTACTGCGACAGCGTCTATCCGGCAACGCTGATCAGCGATGCTTCTGGCGCGCAGCCGATTCTGCGACGCTGGCGATTTGGCGTCGAGGCCTATCACTCCATTATTTTTACGACGAAGGAGAACGGCATTGCGTCTCTGGCGGATCTTCCGGGGCATTTTGTTGCCTTCGATAACCCGCTTTCGACCTCCGGTTATGTGTTGCCCGCGGTCTATATGACCGAACGCGGCGTGAAACTGGTGGGGAAGCCGGGATACGATCAGCCCGTTGCAGCCGATGAAGTGGGATTTGTATTCAGTTACGACGACGAGAACACGCTGCAATGGCTTCTAAGCGGCATGGTTTCGGCGGGGGTCACTGATGATTACTATTTCAATGTGACGTTCCCTGCCGACGTGCGCGAGAAGTTGTTGATCCTGGCCGAGACGGATTATGTCCCCCGTCAGGTGGTGGTGGCCCGCCCCGGTCTCGATCCGCAATTGCTGGCGGCGATCAAGAGTCTGCTGACGACGGCCCATGAAAATGAAGAAGGGCAAGCGGTTCTGGAGCCGTTTCAGACCTCGCGCTTTGATGAGTTCCCTGAAGGCATTGAAACGGCACAGAATCGGATGCGCGCGATGATGGAAACTGTGAAGGGAATTCCTCTTCCCTAGAAACGCTATCCGGGGTCAAAGGCGAGGGGATTGGGAAGAATTATGAGGCAGCGTCTGGTAAATCTCTGGCGTGATCTCCCGATCGGCAGTAAGTTGGCGATGTTGACCAGCTTGCTGGTGATTGTGGTGGTGGTGGGGCTGACCACCTGGACCATTCAGCGGGAGCGCGCCAGTTTTCGACAGGAGCTTGAGGGACAGGCTGCTTTGTTGTTGGATACCTTGCCGCTTACTTTGCGCGACCAGCTCTATTTGTTGCAGGTTGACGAACTGTTGGATGTTGCCAGCGTCGTTGCCGAGAACGAGAACGTCACGCTTTTCATTATTTACGACCGGCGCGGCGCGGTCCTGGTGGATGCCGCGGCGGGCGCTGTGTTTGCGGAGTCGCCCGATCCTCTGGGCGAACAATTGCTGGCGCTCGCTCCCGGCCAGATGCATTTGGACTGGCAACCGGAGTCCTTGCGCGCCGGGCGTTCTGTTTTTCTGGGCAATCGCCCTATTGGCGCGATGGTGATCGGGTTGTCAACGGAGCCGCTTCTGCGCAAGATTGCCGCGTTGACCAGTCAGAGCCTGGTGCTGGCTCTGGGTACGATGGTGTTGGGAAGCGCCTTATCCTTTTTATTGGCGCGCCAGATTGCTACTCCTTTGCGCGAGTTGGCGCGTGTGGTAGCGCAGATGTCCGATGGCGATTTTTCTCAGGTGACGGCATGCTCGGCCAAGGATGAAGTGGGACGTCTGGGACTGGCCTTCAATCAGATGTCCTCCGCCATTCGAAAACGCGACAGCGAGTTGCGTGAGTTGGCCGCAGGGTTGGAACGTACTGTGGCGGTACGCACCGCCGAACTGCGCGAGCAGAATGCGGCGCTGCTGAAGGTAAATGAAGCGTTGGTTCAGGCGCGCAAAGAGGCTGAGACGGCCAATCGCGCCAAGACCGGCATGCTCTCGGTGGTCAGCCACGAGATGCGCACCCCGTTGACCTCTATTCTGGGGTTTGCCAAGCTGGTGGAGCGCCGTTTGTTGCAAATATCCACGCCGACGACGATGACGGCGCATTCTGATCTGCAACGCCCGCTGACGCAGATGCGTGAAAATATCGGCATTATTGTGTCCGAGGGGGAGCGCCTGGTGGGATTGATCAACAATTTGTTGGACCTGGCTAAAATCGAGGCGGGGAAGTTCGAGTGGGCCATGCGCCCGGTGGCGATGGAAATTGTGGTGAATCATTCTCTGGCGGCTACCGCGTCGCTGCTGACGGCCAAGTCGTTGGATATGGTGGTGGATGTGGCGCCGAATCTTCCGATGGTGGTCGGCGATCACGATCGTTTGATTCAAGTGATGGTGAACCTGATTTCCAATGCCGTCAAGTTCACCAACGCCGGGACGATCACTTGCCGTGTGTTTTGCGATGTTTCGGGTATCGCTCCACAGATTGTCGTCAGTGTGCAGGACACCGGGATCGGCATTGACCCTGCCGATTTTGACAAGGTGTTCGAACAATTTGTCCAGGTTGGGGCGCCCGGCACCGGGCCAAAAGGCACCGGTCTGGGCCTTCCGATCTGCAAGCAGATTGTCGAACACCACGGCGGGCGTATCTGGATGGAGAGTGCGCCGGGACAGGGGAGTACGTTTTACTTTACCCTGCCGGTGGACCAGTCGGAATCTCAGAGCGAGGACTAGCGCCAGAGCGCGCCTTTCCCTAAAATTCATGTTGACATCTCAATGGTCTTGTGGTAATATATGAACAGTTGCTCATATATTGGACGTAAAGCCATGACCGAATCAAATCCAAGGTATTCCAATTGTCGCGGGGCCGACGGGGGAACGTGTACTCCTGTCGTCCCTTTAGATGAATCAACGGCTGCAAATCTGGCGCAGACCTTCAAGGCGCTCAGCGACCCAACTCGCGTGCGGATGATTGCGGCGCTGGCCCAGGGCGAGATGTGTGTTCACGACCTGGTGCATGCTTTGGAGATGACGCAATCGGCTATCTCCCATCAATTGGCGAAGTTGCGCGACATGCGTTTGGTCCGTTCTACCCGCGAGGGGCGCCACATCTATTACACGTTAGACGACGATCACATCCGCGACTTGTTTCGACTGGGGTTGGATCACGTCCGGCACGAATGAGAGTGGGGATTTTATGAAATCCGCACTTCTTTTTTTGTTTAATATATGAATAAATGCTCATATATCAATGAAATTGGATGGAGGCTGAGTTGATGGAGACGAAGACCTATCGTGTGGAAGGACTTGCGTGTACAGATTGCGCCGGACGTATTCAGGCTTCCGTCGAAAGATTGGAGGGCGTGCAGGCGTGCGCCGTGGATGTCGCGACCGGCCGGCTGACCGTGCAGGTCGCAACGTCCGACTTTGACGAGGCCCCGATGGCCAGGATTGTCGAGGAGACGGGACACCGGCTCAAGTCCGAGCGCAGCCGTGCCGCGTCGCGATCTGCCGTCGCGACGTTTTTCGGTTTTTTGCTGGCCCGGCGTGAGACGGTGCTCACATTGATGGCAGGCGGTCTGACTCTGTCTGGGGTGCTGGCGGCGATAGGGTCTCAGCCCTGGAGTTGGGCGCCGTTTGCGCTGGCGATTGCGCTTGGCGGTTGGGCGGTGGCGCGCCACGCTTATCAGGAGCTCTTTGTGGCGCACGAACTGGGAATCAACACCCTGATGGTGATTGCCGTCGTTGGCGCGATGGCGATCGGCGAGTGGCCCGAGGCGGCCATCGTGGTGGTGTTGTTTGCGTTGGGCGAGGCTTTGGAGGGCTACGCGACCGAACGAGCGCGCGGCGCACTGGAAAGTTTGCGCGATCTGGCGCCGCCCACGGCATTGCGCCTGTTGCCGGATGGGCGGACGGAGATGGCGCCGGTGGAGGCATTGGCGGTAGGCGATCGCGTGCGAGTGCGCCCCGGCGATCGTGTGAGCGTGGATGGCGTCGTGCGGGCCGGTCAGAGCGCGGTTGACCAATCTTCGATTACCGGCGAGAGCATTCCCGCCGACAAGGCGCCCGGCGATGCGGTCTTTGCGGGGACGGTCAACACGTTTGGCGTGTTGGAGGTGGAGGTGACGCGCCTGGCAGCCGACAATACGCTCAACCGGATGGTAACGTTGGTGCAAGAGGCCCAGTCGCGGCAGGCGCCGGTTCAGCGGTTTGTGGAGCGTTTTGCACGGGTTTACACGCCGGTTGTGGCGGCGGCGGCGTTGTTGCTGGCGACTTTGCCGCCGCTGCTATTGCGCCAGCCTTTCTGGGGCGAGCTCGGCTGGTTGATGCGGGCGTTGCAGATGTTGGTGATCGCCTGCCCGTGCGCGTTGGTCATCAGCACGCCGGTGACGGTGGTCAGTGCGCTGACCCAGGCTGCGCAACGCGGCGTGTTGCTGAAAGGCGGTCGGACTTTGGAGGCGTTGGGGCGCGTGGAGATTTTCGCTTTTGACAAAACCGGCACGCTTACTGCCGGACGCCCTGTGACCACCGACGTGATCAATGTCTGCCAGGACTCCGGCTGTACGGCGGGGTTGCGCTATGCGGCGGCCCTTGAGGCGCAATCGTCGCACCCGTTGGCGCGGGCGCTGGTGGCCGAGGCGCAGGCGCAATCTGTGCCATTGCTCATCGCCGAGGATGTGATGGTTTTGGGTGGGCGTGGCGTTACCGGGCGGGTCAATGGCGCGCGCGTCACCGTTGCCAGCCACCCCCACTTCGACGCGGCCATTCCGCATCCCGACGCCGTATGCTGCGAGGCGGAACGTCTGGCCGCCGACGGAAAGACGGTGATGTTGGTGGAGCACGACAGCCGGGTGTGCTCGATTTTTGCCATGTCCGACACGGCGCGCCCGGAGAGCCGGGAGGCGCTGGCGTCCCTGCAAGCGTTGGGGCAGACTCAACCCGGCGGAAGAGGCGGCGCAATTCGCACGGTGATGCTTACCGGCGACGGGCCCGCTGTCGCCCAGGCGATTGGGCGACAGTTGGGGGTGGACGATGTCCGCGCGGGCTTGTTGCCGGAGGAAAAAGTGGCTGCCGTGCAGGCGCTCGCGGCCGAGGGAGTGGTGGCGATGGTGGGGGATGGCATCAACGATGCGCCGGCGTTGGCGCAGGCGACGGTCGGCATTGCGATGGGCGGGGCAGGGTCGGCGCAGGCGATGGAAACAGCCGACGTGGTCTTGATGGGCGATGATCTGCGCTCTTTGCCGTTTTTGGTGCGATTGAGCCGCCGTACCCAGCGCGTCATTCAGGCTAACATCTTTTTGGCTTTGGGGGTGAAAGCGCTGGTCTTTGCGCTGGCCGCCGCCGGGGTGGCTACATTGTGGATGGCGATTGTGGCCGATGTGGGCGCCTCGCTGGCGGTGATCCTCAATGGATTGCGGATGAGGCGAAGTATTTGACCGTTGCCGGGTTGTATTTCCCTGCCGGGGTATTTTGAGAAGGGGCTTTTTGTTTGCAGACGTTGCCTGCAAACAAAAAGCCCTTTCTTTTGACTGATTCTTATGCCGTCTTGGTGGTGAGAACGGTGAAGGACAGCGGCGGCAGGCTGATCTGCGCGCGATCGCCGTCAACGACGGGGGTGGGGATGGCCCTGGCGGTCAGTTGTTCCGGGGCGTCCCAGCGATTGGCCGCTTTGGGATCGTTGCCGGCGAGCTGCCAGGCTTTTTCCAGTTGGATGGCTTTCCCGTCTTGCCAGACAATGTCGGCGACGACCGTTTCGCTCAGGCTGCGATTGACCAGGAAGATTGCGCCCTGCTGCGTTTCAGCGTCGAAGCTGGCGGAGACGTCGAGCGCGGGGACTGCGCCGTGCTTCTGGGTTTCTACTGTGGGCGCTTTGACAAACACATCCAACGCCGCGCCACGGGCCAGGTTGCTGACCAGTTTGAAGACGTAGTACGAGGGATGTTTGAGCAACCCATCGCTGCGCGTGTGCAGCCACGAGATCACGTTGACGATCTGCGCCACACAGGCGATCTTCAGCACGTGGCTTTTTCGCAGGAAGACGTTAAGCCATTGCGCTACCACCAGGGCGTCTTCGAGATTGTAAATTTCCTCGGCCAGGTGCGGCGCCTGAGTCCAGTTGCCCTGTACGGGATCACCTTTGTACCAGACCTGCCACTCGTCCCACGAAAGGTAGACATCGTGGTGGCTGCGCCGCTTGGCTTTGACATAGCGCAGCGTTCCCTCCAATGTGTCCACAAAACGCTCGAAGGTGACCGCGCTTGCCAGATAGCTGGCCGTGTCGTTGTCGCGGTTTCCGGCGTAATAATGCAGCGAATGATAGTCCACGTGCTCCCAGGCGATCTCCAGCGCGATGCGGTCCCAATCCGGGTAGGTCGGCATACCGTCGCTGGATGATCCGCACAACACAGTTTGGATGGTAGGGTCCTGCGACTTCATCATCTTGGCTGCTTCCAGCGCTTTGTTGCCGTAGGCGACCGCGTCGAGATGGCCGATCTGCCAGGGCCCGTCCATCTCGTTGCCGACGCACCAGTAACGCACATTGTGCGGGGTGGCGTATCCGTGTTGGGTGCGCAGATCCGACCAATACGTCCCGACCGGCGCGTTGCAGTATTCCACGAGATTGGCGGCAGATTGAATGTCGCCGGTGCCCATATTGACGCCCAACATCGGCGCTGCGTCAACGGCGGCGCAGAACTCCATAAATTCATTGACGCCGAATTGATTGGTTTCGAGCGACTGCCATGCCAGATCGCGGCGGTGTGGGCGTTGCTTCTTGGGGCCGACGCCGTCAAGCCAGTTGTAGCCGCTCAAAAAGTTACCGCCCGGATAGCGGATCACGGTGTAAGCCTGGTCGCGCAGCGCCGCGATGACATCCTTGCGCAGACCGCGCTCGTCTGCGTGGGGCGAGGCGGGATCGTAGATTCCTTCGTAGATACAACGCCCCATGTGCTCGGCGAATCCGCCGAACAACAGCGGCGAGATGGGGGCTATGGCGCGGTGGGTGTCTAAAAAGATTTGGGCTTTTTGGGTGGGCATATTCGCTCCTTTAAAATAGGATTGGGGGAATTTGTAGAGTGTGAATGATGAGATTTGGAAGTCTCTTGATTGTCAATTCTCTAATCCCTCATGATGGTTCTACTCATCCCATTGTACCGCATCTACCTCAACTTGCCATTCGATGAGGGTGCATTTCAAGATGGGGGCAAACTCCGTATTCTCGTAGAGACGCAAAATTTTGCGTCTCTCT
>DAOUFX010000369.1:0-3471 GCA_034429675.1 Anaerolineae bacterium
CAAGAAAATTTATTGCCGGGAATGAAACAAAAACGAGGAAGAGATAAAAAAAGGAGTGTTTGCGCGGACGAGAGTACCGTCTGCGCAAACACTCCTTATTGGCCTTGCCGCACCAGCGGCGGTTCCGGCTAAAAACTAACGGCTAAAACCTAAACGCTTCTACCGCACCTGCCACACGTGCACCACCGGCTTCGCCCCGTCGGCGTACAGCTCCAGCACGTACAGCCGTTGGCTTTGCCGGTCGTAGGCCACGTCGCCGAGGCGCATGCGGCGTTGGTCGCCGCGACCGAGCATGTCCTGATCCCATTCCGGCGGGTTGAAGTAAAGATGTTCGTCCAGGTCCAGCCGCGCGTAAGGCTGCGGCTCCCACGACGCCAGCGCGCCCGCGGCGACCCGCGCCAGGTCGGACGGGTCGTAGAAGATGATCTGGGCGTCGAAGCGCGCGCTCCACCAGCCGCGATAATCGTTGTGCCCCGCGCAACCGCGCAAGTCTTCTTCCGGGCAGAGCGTCCCATCGGCCCGGCGGCAGAGGGGGAACTGATCTACCAGCGCTTCTTCGACGCATGGGAACTCCGGCCCGGCGGGATTGACCCAGCCGTACCAGTATTTCGCGCCGGTGCCCTTGGTGCCGGCGAAAATCACGGCGCTCTGGCCGCTTGCGGTGCTGAGCCACGCGCCGCCTTCCCATTCGTCGGGGTGCTGGTAGCCGTCGAGCGCGCGCTCGATGGCCTCGGTGTTGTTGGATTTTTCGTAGAGCAGCAGCGTCGTTTCCGGCAGGGTCGCGCCGTCTGCCGGAGGCGCGCCGTCGTCGTTCCAGGGGCAATAGGCGAAGAGCGTTGGCCCCATGCCGCCCTGACCGCCGTCGCGCATGCGCCCGGTCGCCAGGACGCGGCCCTGCGCGTGGGCATCGGCCCAGGCGGCGGGAATCTCAAACAAATAGCCGCCGACACTGTACGCCGCCTGCTCGCCGATGAACCACGTTCCCTGCAAATCGGGGGCATCCAACGCGGCGTCGAACCAGGCGTGGGACGCGGTGCGCCCTTCCTGGAGATGCTGGCCCCAGCCCAGGTGAATCTTCGGCCCGGTCAACGGATGGTTGAGGTAGGCCATGCCGACGCGCGGGATTTCTTCCATCTCGCGGAAATACCCGGCGGTCACGTCGCTAAAATCCTGGCGGAATTCGGCGACGGGCAGGTCGTCCAGATTGCGCGCGGCAACCGGTTCGGGAATGCCGATCTCGGCGACCTGGTTGCCGTCGGGGACGTCGCCGTAGGCGATGCGATCGTGCCCCATTACGAAGAGCGTGCCGCCGTCGGGATTGAACGTCATCGCGTTGCCGCCGTAGGCGAAGGTGCGCGGCGGGTCGTCGCCGCCGGGCAGGCGGAAGGCCCCCAGGTAGACCATGTCGTCCGGGGCGATCAGGCCGGTTTCAATGGGGACGGCGGGAACCTGCGTTTGCGCGCCGGGCGCAACCGTCGGCTCGCCGGCGGCGACCGTTCCTCTGGACGGAATCGGAGGCGGCGTAGGCGTAATTCCCGGCAAGTTACATGCCAGCGCCAAACCGAGCGCCGCCAGACACACAAGTGTTCGACCTTTGTCAATTCGCATTTCTCTTGGCCTGCAAGGCCGCGATTGCTGGCGCGGCGGGGTGAAAAAGGAAGTGTTTTTCGGGCAGGGGTACCTGCCCAAAAAACACCGTCTGTTATTTTCTCCGATGGGGCGTGATTTTCGGTCTCAGCACCAGGGCCACGGCCAGCAGCGCCAGCGGCGCGGAGCCGCACAGACCGCCGCCTTTTCCGCTTCCCGCATCGCTTGCCGGTTCCGCAGTCAGTTCATCTTCCGCCGGTAGGGGCTGCCCCGTGGGGCCCGCTACCGGCTTTGCCGCCGTTGCCTGCGGCGCTTCCGGCTCGGCGGCGACGAGCGTCACGCCATCCACCCACAGATTGCCCTCGCCCTCGCCCGGGCTGAAGGCGAGGCTCAATACCCGCGCCGGGTCGAACGCGGCCAGCCCGTTTTCATCGGCCCACGAGGAGCGCGCAAAGTCTGTCCAGGGAATGACGAGCTGCGTCCATTCCCCCGGCGCCGCGAAGCCAAACTCGAACGGCGTACCGGCGTCGGCGTTGCCGCTGTAGCTCAGCAGCGTGATCCACTGCCCGGGCACGTCGCTGCGCACCCAGAACGAGAGCCCGGCGCCGCTGCTCCAGTTTTGCGGGGATTCGTAGTATTGCCCACAGCCGGCCCAGCCGCCCTCGGGGATGGTGTAGCCCATACGCAGAGCGGATGCGCCCTCGTGCGCATCGCCGTCGGCGACGCACTCGGCCGTGGAACCCTCGCCCAGGTCAACGTACCATTCGAGGTCGCCTTCGAAGTCATCAACGGCGCCGCCGGGTGCGGGCGCGCCGGTTTCGAGTTCTGCAGTTTCGGGCGCTTCGGCGGTTCCCGGTTCCTCTCTGTCCTCGGTGGCGGGTTTGGGCACGTCGGCGGTGAGCGGCGGGCGCGCCGGGATACCTTCGGCGCGCCAGCGATTGTAGGCCACGTTGAGCAGCGGCACGAATTCGGCGGTGGCCTTCTGATCGCCCTCGGTGGAGGGGTGGCTGTCGCCGC
The DNA here is from genome assembly GCA_034429675.1 of Anaerolineae bacterium. GTDB lineage: Bacteria > Chloroflexota > Anaerolineae > B4-G1 > SLSP01 > JAKQHY01. The sequence continues at coordinate 2,605 of DAOUFX010000369.1, forward strand.
TGGGGTAGGCCGAGACGTTGCTGTCGGACGCCTGGATGTGCTCGATGGCGCTGCCGTTCCAGCGGTGATGGTTGTCCGGCGCAGTGAGCACGTTGTAGTAGTCGAAAACGGCCACGTTGGCGAGAGGATAGTCGCGCAGCCAGTCGTTGACCAGCCAGTTGTTGAGGGCGCGCGCATTGGCAGCGCGGTCGGGCGCGGTGTCGCTCGCCAGCAGCGGCGGCGCGGTGATGACGACGAAGAGCTTGTCGGGCCGGGTCTCGAAGTAGCCGAGCAGCGCGATGTAGACGGACTTGGCGTTGGCGACGGTGTAGTCGTAGTCGTTCGGTGTGTCGAGCGGGGCGTCGTCGGGGCTGCCGTAAAGGTCGGAATTGGGGAAGCAGGACTTGAGCATGATGACCGCGTTCTCGCCGCCGGGGTCAGACGCCAGCCGCGACCAATCGCCGAAGTCGCCGACGTTCTGCCCGCTCTCGATATACAGCGCAGGCAGATACAAGTCGCGGTTGGGGCCGAGAAACCACTCCGGCCAGTTGGGGATGTCCGTCCGGTCGCCGATCCCTTCCGGCCCCCAGCCGTAGTTGGTGGCGCTGACGAAATAGTTGTTTTCCATCAACGCCTGGCCCAACCCGCCGTAGGGTTGGCCGTCGTTCGGGTCGGCCAGCCAGTTCCCGCCGGTGGAGTGATGGATGAAAATAAGTTTGACCGGGGAATCGGGCGGAGCGGGATTTGCGAGGGGCGCGGCGGAGACCGCCGTCGCCGTCAACACAATACACAGTCCAACCGTGAAAACTCGCCATTTCATGGGGCACCTCCTCGGAAACCAGCCGTTAGCCAGAGATAAGGGGGTGTTTTTTCGGGCGGGGGTACCCG
>DAOUFX010000370.1:0-4518 GCA_034429675.1 Anaerolineae bacterium
AGCCGGTACCCCGGCTCGAAAAAACACTACCCTTATCTCCGGCTAACGGCTAAAAGCTAAAGGCTAAACGCTATTTTCAAAGGGAGTGCGCGATGAAGCTGTACACGATTGGATACAAGGGTAAACCGTTAGCAACGTTTATCAAGCAGTTGCGGGCGGCGCAGGTGGATGCCGTCATTGACATCCGGCTGCGCAACACGTCGCATCTTGCCGGTTACACCAAGCGCGATGATCTGGCTTTTTTGTTGTGCGAGGGCTTTGGGATTGCTTACCAGCATCTCCCGGATTTAGCGCCCACGCCGGAAATTCGTGAAGCTTATCTGGCCAACCAGGATTGGGAGGCCTACGTGGCGCGCTTTTTGCCTCTGCTGGATGCGCGGGATGCGTCGAGCCGTGGTCGCGCCGTTTTGCAGCAGTACAGTGCGCCTTGCCTGCTCTGTTCCGAGCCGACCGCGGATCATTGCCACCGGCGGCTGGTCGCCGAGTATTGGGCGGCGCGCCTGCCGGACGTTCAGGTCTTTCATTTGTAGGCGGGAGGTTGCTATGCCGGTTCAAGAAGTGTTGCTTTTAGCGATGACCCACATGCGCAGCGGTATCTGCGTGGCGGGGATGACGCGCGAACCCGATCCGACGACCGGGCTGCGTTGGGTGCGCCCGGTGCGCGATTTCGAGACGGTGCTGCCGGGGGATATGAGCGACGACGCCGGACATCTGTTTCAATGCGGCCAGGTCGTCACGTTGAATTTGCTCGAACCCCGCCCCGATCCGCCCCACGTCGAAGACTGGTCTGCCGACTTTGTTCGCTGCCGCCCCCGGCTGGTGCGCTGCCTGGAGCCTGACCGCCGTGAAACTTTCTTCGCCGAACATCTGGATCAAGCTCCTTATGAAGTGTTGCTGGCGCAGAGACGTTCTCTCTGCCTGGTGGAGCCTGAGCGGGTGTGGGCCAGTTTCACGCTGGACGTCTATTCCGGGAAATACGAAGCGCGGATGGGTTTTGCTTTATCCGGCGCAGCCGGCCAGCTGCCTGCACTTTCTTCAACGGGCGCGTCGGTGACCGACTTGAAGTGGCGGGCGCTAGGTCGCGAATGGTTGGGCGATGACGGCGGTTGTTTGAGGTTGGATCAAGCCGAGTTGTTGGCGCGCCTGAACTGCTCCCGACTTTATCTGGCTGTGGGCCTGAGCCGCAAGTGGAAGGATCAATATTGGCCGTTGGTTATCGGGGTGCACACGCTGCCCGATTACGTTGCGACGGTGGATGTGAGAAATTTGTAAAGCATTCATCGCGATGGCAGAGATTAAAAGGAGGGTTTCTTATGTCCGAGACATCTGTTTTGGCGACGCTCGGTCTGAGCCCGGCGCAGGCGCCGGAGCTGAAGAGCGATGATCGCAATCGTCTGTTCAATTTTTTGCTGCGCTGGGAGTATTATGCGGATTTGCACGCATGCCTGGATATTCTCGCGCGGCGCGGGCGCCCGCTGGCTTCGTTGCTGGATTTGCGGGTGCAGGCGCTTCTGGGAGAGGGCAAGCCGCGGGAGGCTTTGCCCGTGATGCAGGAACGCTTGCAGGTACGCGATTCGCTCACGGCCCAGGCATTGTTGGCGCAGGTTCATCTGGCGTTGGCGGATTATGCGGCGGCGGGCCGGATCGTGCAAGCGGCGCTGCAGGACAATGGCGACAGTGTGAGCGGCTTGGAGCTGGCGGGAACGGTGGCGCTGGCTTCCGGCGATCTGCCCGGCGCGGTTGAAGCCTATCGTCGCCTTCAGGGACTTGTGCCGGACACCCGCGCTTATCTGGCAGGGATGATGGACATTTACCAGGCTCAGAACGACTGGGTCACGGCGACGGCCTACGCCGTGAGAGTGCTGCGCACCGCCGAGGAGCAAGAGCGCGGGCTTACGGTCCCGCAACTGCGCCACCTGTTGCGCTATTTCCGCGCCAGCGGCGACGCCACGCGCGTGGCCGATCTGCTCGCCGAGCTCGACCGCCGCCATGCCGAGGAGATTGCGGCGTGGCAGGCGCAGCTGGCGGATCGCGCTTCTGCTCTCCCCATCACTCCGTCTGAGGCGGCGCCATCGAAAACGGCGAGAGCGCCAAGATCCGCTGAGCCCGAATTTACCCCCACGTTTGATCAGGTGCCGGTGAGCGATGACGAGCGTACCGCGGTCACAGAGGCCGTCAAACGATTGTTTGGTTTTGCGAGCTTTTTGCCGGGGCAGGTGGAGACAATCGCCTGCGCTCTGCGCAACGAAGACGCTTTGACCATTCTGCCGACGGGCGGCGGCAAGTCGCTCTGTTACCAGGTTCCCGCGTTTCTGGGGACGTCCGGCGTCACGCTGGTGATTTCGCCGCTGATTGCGCTGATGAAGGATCAGGTGGACTCGTTGCCGGGCGCGCTGGGCGGGCAGGCCACCACGATCAACAGCGCGCTGGACAACGACGAACTGCGCCAGCGCGTGGAGCAGGTCGCCGCCGGGGGCTATCGCCTGGTGTACGCGGCGCCGGAGCGATTGCGCCAGATGCCGTTTTTGCATCTGCTGCGCCGTGTGGGGGTGAACCGGCTGGTCATTGACGAAGCGCACTGTGTTAGCGTGTGGGGCCACGATTTCCGTCCGGATTATTTGTTCATCGCGCGGGCGCGCGATATTCTGGGGCGCCCGCCACTCCTGGCGTTGACGGCGACTGCGCCGCCGCGCGTCCGCCGCGACATCGTGCAGCGCCTGGGGGGAATGCGCGTCATTGCCGGGGACGTCACCCGGCCCAACCTGCACCTCTCGGTGTTCTACGCCCGCAACAACGACGACAAGCTCCAGCGTTTGTTGTCGTTTTGTAAGGCGCAGACGGGGAGCGGCATCGTCTACGCCGGGACGCGCGAGCGTTGCGAGCAATTGGCGGAACTTTTGCGCAGTCAGGGCGTGGATGCGGTGCATTATCACGCCGGGATCGCCAACCGCGCTGAGGTGCAGGACGATTTTATGGGCAACCGCGTGCGGGTGGTCGTGGCGACGGTGGCTTTCGGGATGGGCATTGACAAACCGGACATTCGCTTCATCGTTCACTTTGTCCCGCCGCCGTCGCTGGAGGCTTATTATCAGGAGGCCGGGCGCGCCGGGCGTGATGGCTTGCCGTCCCATTGCTTGTTGATGTACGCCACCGCCGATCGCGGTGTGCTCACTCGCCGCGCTCACGAGGACTTGATGCCGGTGGAATTCCTGCGCAACGTCTACGGCGCGGTCAAACGGCGATTGGGAGGGCAGACCACCGGCGCGGTGGCCGCCGCCGATCTGGAGCGCGACACGCAGAGCGACGAATTGCGCGTGCGGGTGGCGTTGAGTTTGCTGGAAGAGGCGGAAATGGTGCGGCGCGGGGTGGATATGCCGCGCAGTGTGTTGATCACTCAACTTGTCGAGCGCGATGCGCCGGAGGATTTTGCCCGGTTTTGCGCGGTTGCGCACCTGCGGGTGCGGCAGCCTTTGACGCTCTCGTTGGTGGAACCGGCGCAGGCGCTCGGCCTGACGCCGGAAGACCTGGAATTGCGCCTGCTTGACTGGGCCGAGGCCGGGCTGATGACCTACATGCCCGCCGGGCGCGATCTGTGTTTGACGCTCTTGCCTCCGCCTGCCGACGCCGCCGAGCGCGTAGCGGCGCTGTTGGAACGGCACCGGGTGATTCAGGAACAGCGCGTGGACGAGATCACGGCCTACGCGCAGACGGGGCGCTGTCGTCACGGCTATTTGAACGCCTATCTGGGTGGGCGCCCGCTTGAGCGCTGCACGGCCTGCGACAATTGCGTCGTGGATGAGGTCGAGGACGTCGCGACGGACCTGCCCGACGAGGCGGCGCAGGCGCAGTCCATTTTGCGCATCCTGGCGGCGTCCTACGGCTGGGGGCGGGCCAATCTGGCGTCCATTATGCGCGGCGAGCCCGATACGCCGCCGGCGGCGCAGGCGCAGCCTGATTTCGGCGCGTTGCGGTTCCGCTCCAAGAGCGCCATTGTGGCCTTGATTGCGCGCCTGGAACAGGAGGGCTTCATCCGCGCCGAGACGCTGGATCACGGCGGCGTGGTGGTGAAAATTACGCCCAAGGGGCGTAGCGCGATCGAGGATCGTACGCTGTTGGCCGGGTTCGTTGCTCCGCCGCGCCCGCCCGCCGGGCCGAAACATTCCAAAAAGCGGGCGCAACCGCTTCAGGTGACCTTGTCCGGCGAGGATGCCATCCCGGCAGCGCGCGACGAGGCGCTCTACACGGCGCTGAGAGCCTGGCGACTGACGCTGGCGCAAAAGCAGAAAGTCGCGGCTTACGTCATTTTCCCGGATCGCACGCTGGACGCCATCGCTACGGACAAACCAACTTCGCGCGAAGCTCTGGAACGCATCGCGGGGATCGGTCCGAAGAAACTTGAGCAATACGGTGAAGTTATTGTACAATTGGTTCAGAAGCACCTGGTTGGATGAAAATCACGCTTTACATGTCAGAGATATAAGGAGGTGTTTGCGCGAGTGGGTACCCCCGCTCGCGCAA
>DAOUFX010000371.1:0-10606 GCA_034429675.1 Anaerolineae bacterium
AGCCGGTACCCCGGCTCGAAAAAACACCTCCTTATAATCCGACTAACGGCTAAACACTATTTTTAAGGAAGTAACCATGGAAGCCATCCTGGACTGGGGTATTCGCGTTATCCTGTGGCTACAACAATTCCACCCATCCCTGGATTTCGCGTTTGAATCCATTACTCTTGCCGGCAGCGAGATGTTTTTTATGGCGCTGCTGCCGTTTTTGTACTGGTGCTTTGACCGTCATTTGGGAGCGCGTTTATTCGTACTGAGCTTGCTATCTCTATATGTCAACGAGGTTGCCAAGGTCTTTTTCGACCAGCCTCGTCCGGCTGAACTTGACTCGCGGGTATGGTGTTACACCGATAACCCGGCCGAGGGACGGTTCCCCAGTGGGCACACTCAGGTCACAACCGTCACATGGGGGTATCTGGCCGCGCAATTGAAGCGTCGCTGGCTGTGGATTCTGGCGGGAGTCATGATGGCGCTCGTGCCTCTGTCGCGCCTTTATCTGGGAATTCACTTCCCCCACGACCTGTTGGGCGGCTATGTCATTGGGCTGCTGTTGCTGCTTGTTTTTATCTGGCTGGATTCTGACCTTGAGAAGTGGTTTGGCCGCAGGGGATTCTTCGAACAAGTGGCGCTGATTGTGGTCGTTTCAGCTTTCATGGCGCTCATCATGCGCACAGAGAGCGCGGTCACTGCCAGCGCTACCCTGATGGGCGCGGGAATCGGCGTGGTTATGGAGCGGCGTTGGGTGCGCTTTAGTGTCCATGGGGTGTGGTGGCAACATGCTTTGCGCTATGCCGGCGGCCTGGTGGTTCTGGTTGGAATCTGGGCCGGCGCGCGCGCGGCTTTTGCTTCGCTAGAACCGGCCATGCTCTTCCGTTACCTCCGCTATGGGTTGGCCGGCCTGTGGGCGACGTTTGGCGCGCCCTGGTCTTTTCTAAAGTGCGGCCTGGCGTCACAGGATAAAGAGTAAATTTGTCATTTTTATGAAACTTGTGATACAATACCAGTGTGATCGCTTGGCGTAGCACATACAAGGAGGAAACACATGTCAGATGACGACCTGTACAATGTCTTTGACGGAGGTGAAGATCTCTATCAAGACGATGAAGAAGAAGAAACCACTGATAGCGCTGCAACCGCAGGCGAAGGGTCAAATCGCACATTCTGGATTGCGGCTATCGCGATGAGTTCGCTGCTTGTATGTGCTCTGGTTTCTTTTCTGATATGGATGTTCGTCGTCGCTCCTAGGATGGCGACCGCTACTCCTGAAGCTCTCCCGGCGACTGAAGTGACTCCGACCGAAACGTCTGTTCCCAAACCAACCTGGACGCCGACCGTCTTGCCTTCACCGACGCCGACGACCCGGCCTACGTCCACCAATACGCCAACGCCGGTTATTCACACACCGGTAGCGGAGTCTGGCACTCCCGGTGAAGGCGGGGAAGGTGTGGAAGCCGGCGAAGGCGGCGCCGTCGCCGAGGCGACCGAAACGCCGCACACAATGCGCCGCACGCCCACGCCGGCTTCTTCAGAGGGAGGCGCTGGAGGTCAGTCAACGACGCCTACGCCACGCACCACTCGTCCCGCCAACACTTCAGCCACTCAGACGCCCAAGAGCGGTCTTGGTGAAGTGGTTCTGGTGGTTGGCGCGGTGCTGTTGCTTGGCGTTCTGTTCACCGCCCGTAAGCTGCGCAAAGCCTGACGGCTCCTTGTCCCTATAGACGATTCTTTGAAAATCAAGCGGGGCGCGAAGTTACCTAAAACTTCGCGCCCCGTTTTCGTGGAGCTATTCTATGCACAATCACAAAATCCTTCGGTACGCCCCCTGGTTCTTGTTGAGCCTGTGTCTGGGCGCCTGTTCGGCCATTCCCAACCCGCTGGCGCCGGCAACGGCGACGCCAACCGTTACCCTGACCCCAGCGCCGACGCTTACCCCTTCCCCAACTGCCACGCCGACCGTTACCCCAACGCCGACGCCGTTGCCAACGCCCCAGCCCGTCGAGATCGCGAACCTTGCCAACGCCGGATTGACGCGGGTGCAAACGATTGCCAATGAAGCGCTTTTGTCCAATGGAGGAAAACTGCTGTGTTTGCGCGCCGAGGACAGCGACGGCGACGGCGCGCCGGAATGGCTGGCCCTGGCGCATCAGGAGGGGCCGCCGGCGCGACTGAGCGCTTTCATTCTTGACGGCGAACAGTCCTTCTGGTTGGAACCGGCGACTGCCAAAGCCGGCGCCCCCGATGTGGGCCTGGGGCAGTTTGCGACCTGCGAGGTAGAAATCCGCGACGTCAACGTAGACGGCGTCCCCGAAGTCGCCGTCTTCGGTCATGCCGACAGAAACGAGACGATTCTGCATCTGTTTGCCTGGGATGGAACGTCTTACCGGCGGCTGGGACGCTTTGCCGGCGACGCCGGGGTGCGCTTCGTTGACGCCGATGGGGATTTGGAAATGGAAATCTGGGAGGGCTACCGGGAGAGCGGGGCGCCGTCGCTGGCCTGGAACGTGATCTACACGTGGGAAGAACAGACCTACGGCTGGACCACCGATCGCTACGATTGGTACAGCCGCGAACGGCCTCACAGCTATCCGACTAACAAGGCGCAGTATGCCGTCACCGCATTTTATCTGGCGCTAAACGACCGCGATATGCCGGGCGCCTACGCGCTGCTCACACCGCAAGAGGGCCGCGACTATGCCGGTTGGGTCGCGGGATTCGCGACGACCATGCGGGTTGCGGTGGGGGGGGTTCACCCGGTAGACGGCACGGTCACCGACACCACCACCCGCGTGGCAGCCATGGTGACATCCTGGGACAACGAAGGCGGGATGATCGTCGGGCGGATGTGGAACGTCGAATGGGACACGATTCTCACCGCCGAGGGTTGGCGTCTGACCGCGACCACGGCAGAGAAACTGGAGGAGTGGCCGGTGACGTACTGGCCCTGATCTGCAACGCCGACCTCACAGCAGTCAATCGGCCCGATTCATTAGTGGATGCCGGCGTCGTCGAAGAATTCGACCAATGTCTGCTTGTACCCCTCTGGATCGGTTGGCAGCGCCCCCACATGGCCGGCGCCGGGAACCAGGTAGAGGCGTTTAAGGCCCTCTTTTTTGGCGTCGTAGAGCGTCTGGCTGGCCTGCGGCGGGATGTAGGTGTCCTCCTGGCCGTGAACAAACAGGATGGGCGCTTTGATCGTGGCGACGGCCTTGAGCGGCGACACTTCCCCCAACGCAAACCCGGCGCGCAGTTGCACGATCAAATCGGCCAGCGGCAGCAGGGGGAACGGCGGCAGATGGTATTCGACGTTAAGCCGGTAGGTCAGTTCCTCTTTGAGGGAAGCGAAGGAGCAGTCGGCTACCACGAAGTCCACCCTCGGATCAATGGCGGCGTGTTGCAGCGCGATGGCCGAGCCCATAGATTCCCCCAGCGTTCCCACGAGGCAATCCTCGCCGCAACGGTTGACGGCCCAGTCTACCCACGCTTTGGCGTCGGCCTTTTCGTAGTAGCCGAAGGAGGTGTTGTTCCCACCGCTAAAGCCGTGATTGCGATGATCCACCAACAGCACGTTGAACCCCAACTCCCGAAAAAGCACGGCATATTTGACCATGGAAAAATGATTGGCCATAATGCCGTGCAAAATCAGGATCGTCTTGCGGGAATTCTCCATGGGAACGTACATCCCAAACAACGGATACCCGTGCGGTGAGGTTAGTTTGACCGTCTCCTGCGGCCAGGACTCAAAGCTTTCCCCAGAAAAATGTCCTGCTTCTGTCTCTGACTGATAGACCCACTCCGGCGAACGGGTTGCCGGGTGGATGATGAGGTTGGAAAAGTGCCAGGCTGCCGCCAGGAGCAACGTCGCTGCGAGCGTCACAATGAAGAACACTATCATTCTAATCCTTACTTTGCGTAAACGAAATTGTTGTCGGAATCTTTCAAGCATGGTTGTTGGGTATCCCGTGGAGAGAGGATCGGGGTTGCTATCGGCCAGTTCACCCCGACGTCCGGGTCATTCCATAAAATGCCGCGTTCGTGGGCGGCGGAATATTCGGCGGTCACTTGATAAACCAGGTCGGTCTCCTCGCTGAGAGTACAGAACCCGTGAGCAAAACCCGGCGGAACGTAGAGCATTCGATGATTGTCCGCTGAAAGAGTCTGGCCGACCCAGCGCCCGTAGGTGGGCGAGCCCCGGCGGATGTCCACGGCGACGTCGAAGATTGCGCCGCAGGTGACCATCAACAGCTTGCCCTGCGCCGCCGGGAGTTTCTGGTAATGTAATCCCCGCAAGACTCCATGAGTCGAATGGGAATGGTTGGTCTGCACAAAGTGGTCGGGGATGCCTGCGGCGACAAAAGCGGCATGTTGATAGGTTTCTAAAATAAATCCCCGATCGTCCGGAAACACGCGTGGTTCAATCAAAATGACTTCAGGGATGGATAAGGGTGTGAATGTAAATGGCATAGGTTCCTCTTTGTGAATTGCGAATAGCGAATCAGCGAATAAGCGGATGGTGAATCAGGGGCCATGTTCATAGATTGTGATTCAGGATTCAGGGCTTATCTTATCATAGTCCGGCAAAATGTCTTCGGCGTTGCGAACGCCTGGATACAGGTAGCCCCCGGCGCCGATGAGCACACCCACGATCGCGCCGATCAACAGGATCAGGGCCATCCCGGCGCCGGGGCCGGCGCCCAGCCAGCGGCCCAGCCACGGAACCAGCAAGCCGCCCGGCGCCATTGCCGGCTCAAAGACGCGGTCGGCCAATGGGCCGATGAATAGCATTGCGAAGGATGTGGGAAATTGCGCGATCAGCCGGCGGCTGGCAAAGACGCGCCCCTGAATGTCCGGGGGAACTTTCGCCTGCCAGATGGCCTGATTGGCGCCGTTGATGATCGGCAAGAAGAATGCCACCAGAAAGCCAGCCGCCGACCAGATCCACAGACTCCGCCCCAGCGCCATCGCCGTTTGCCCGAACAAATACAAGGCGATCATTCCTGCCAACACGCCGTGAATGCGGCGTTTCGGCCCACCCCAGGCGCTGAGCACGACCCCGCCCACCAACCCGCCGATAGCGCCGGCGGACATTACCGTCCCCAGCAAAATCTTGTCGTTGCCGGTACGGGCCAGGATCATGGGCGACACCAGGATCATATAAGCCGGATTGGAGAAGAGGTTCTTAGCAAAGAAGATCAGCTGGATGCCCAACAGACTGGGACGGTCAAAAATATAGCGAAAGCCAAAGATGATCTCGTGCAGCAGATGCCCCTCGCCGGCGCGGCCTGCGGCGCTGCGCGGCGGCGTCGGCACCTCGATGAACAGCAACAGTCCCACGGCTATCAGACACGTGGCGATGTCAATGATCATAATGCCCGCAAAACCAAGCGGCGCCAGCAACGCCGCCGCCAGAATCGGGCTGAAGATGTTGGCCGCCGGCGTGGTGAGCCACATCAGGCCGTTGGCCCGCCCATACTGGGCCTTGGGCACGATCAGGGTCATCGCCGCAGAGGCCGCCGGGAACTGGAACGCGCCAAAAATTCCCGAAAGCGCGTTGGCAACGTACAGATGCCACACCTGCAACCGCCCGGTTGACAACAGCAGCAACAACATCCCCGTCGCCAGCCCGGCGCCCAGGTCGCTCATCATCATCACGACTTTGCGATTCCAGCGATCTACCAACGCGCCGGCTACCGGGATGAGAAAAATCGTCGGGGCGAAACCGGCGAGGGTGGAAAGCGAGAGAGTGGTGGCTTTTCCGGTCGTTTCCCAGGCCCAAAGATTGGCCGCGAACAGCGTCATGCTGGAGCCCATCAGCGAGATGACCTGTCCTACCACAAAGACGGCATAAGCCGTCAGCCCCGTTGGCCGCTTTTGTGGTAGCGGAATACGCCGCATGTTACAAGGCAGTCCAGATCCGCGCTGCCAGCGGATACAGGGGATGGAGGGGGCGTTCCCACAGACCCACGTATCTCACAATTTGCCCGCCGAAGCCTCGCTTGAAGCGATACACTCCCCACAGACCATCGTCACGCTCGGTGAAATGCGCTTCCAGCGTTTCCTCGTCGGCGTCGGGGATGCCCCACAGGTCGTAAACCGTACATCCGCGAGCTTTGGCCCACCGGATGGCGGCCCACTGGACGGCATAGGCGGGCATGGCGTTGCGGTGCCGGTCAGAAGACGCGCCGTAGAAATACCACGCCGTCTGCCCCAGGGCAAACACCATCAGGCCGGCCACGGTCTCGCCGGCAATTTCGGCCAGCAACAGCGCTGCCTGTCCTGTCGGCAAAAACAGTTCCAGCGCCCGGCGGAAATATTCCTCGCTGTGGACGCCGAACTTATCGCGCGCGCCGGTTTCGATCATCAGGGCGTAAAAATCCGCGACGTCCTGCGCCGTCCCTTCGCGCACGGCCACACCCTTGCGCTCGGCCAGGCGGATGTTGTAGCGGGTTTTGGACTTCATCTGGGCCAGGATGTCATCCTCGGAACCCTGTATATTGACCAGAATCGTGCGCGCCGGTTGGATCGTGCGGGACGCGGGGCGCAGCTCCCGGTTCGCCAGCCACGTTCGCGTTTCGTCTGTGTCGAACAAAGCGGGCTCGACCCACAGCGCCCAGGCGCGGTGCCGTCGCGCATTGGCAAGCAACGCCTTCCACATGGCTGACAGGTGCTCCGGGTTGCGCCAGTCCACCAGCGGGCCGCGTGGCACGTAGGCCACCGTCCCCAGATGCAGCGGCAACGGCTTGTAGAGCACCAATGCGCCGCTCACTGCGCCCGCAATCGGATTCGCTTCGGGCGCGACGACGTCCCAATCCCAACCGAACGCGGACTTGTGTTGTCCCCAACGAGAGGTTTGCAGGATATTGCCCACCGGATGCCGGGTGACGAACTCATCCCAAGCTGCCGGCGCCGTTGCAGTGAAGGCAGGTGAAGGGGTAGTCATACGTTTCGACGATCAGCCGTTTTTTTCGGCGACGATGAGCAATCCGCCGCCTACGCCGCCCTCTGGAACGTCCAGTTCATAGGCGCGACGCCAGTGCTCGCTCAGGCGTCTGACAACCAGACGGCGAATCCCTTTTTGATACCCGAACCGGCGCAAGCGGGGCGACGCCAGCCAGCGATAGAGCTGGCTCCCGTCCTCGTGAATGCCGTAGGTGGCGTTGGCTTGATCCCACAACACCTCAACCTCGGCGGGAATGTAGTAGCGATACCGCAGCAGTCGCAGCCCAACCGCAGCCAGCATGGCGCCCCATTCCTGGGGCGAGGGATAGCGGTGATGTTCCAGCCGGCGATCTACCGTCTCTGCATAGACTTCGGCTCCGGCGAAATCCCCCACCTGAACGCGCGCCCGGTAACCGGCCAGCAGACGTCGAAAAGCATCGCTGGGCACCGTCGCCAGAAAACGGCCGCCCGGTCGCAGCACACGCGCGGCTTCGCCCAGAACCGGTTGCAGATTGGGGATATGCTCCAACACCGAATTGCTGAACATACAGGCGAACGTAGCGTCAGGGTAGGGCATGGCGCTGCCAAGCGCTTGCTGCACGTGACCGTAAGCTGCGCTCGCCGGCGCTTTGCGCACCTGATCCAGCCAGGGATCGAACCCGATTTCAACCGGCGGTTCCCCTTCAAAGAGCACCTGAGCGATCAGACCGTCGCCGCAGCCCAGGTCCAAAATTGGGCGCGGAAAGTCTTCCTGCGCCAGCGTCCGCAGCTCGACGGCCCGCCACAGCGCCACCGGCGGCGCGAACCAATACTGGTTCAACAAAAGTGTCAAATAATCTCGTTCATGATTTGGCATTAAAAAATCCCTTGTTTAGCGATTTGTCCTTTGTAGCACAAACCATCCGATTTGACAAGGGGAGAAGTGCAAATTTTAACTTGTGATACACTAACCCTATGATGCGCATTGGCATAGACACCCGGCTTCACGCTTATTCCCCCGGCGGCATCTCGCATTACGCGCGGCGACTGGTCGCCGAGCTGGCGACGATGTTGGAACCGGGCGCCCTGACGGTCATTCCCCATCGCAGCGAACGGAATCCAACGGACATTCCCGGCGTTCGCCGTTATCGCGCCTGGACTCCCCCGCACAACCGTCTGGAACGTTGGCTGATGGGCGCCGAGGTTTGGCCGCTGCGCCTGGACATTCTCCACAGCACCGACTTTATTCCCCCGGCGTGGGGCGCGCGCCGTTTTGTCATCACGGTTCACGATCTCAACTTTTTGTACTATCCGCAATACCTTACCGGCGACGCGCGGAGTTACTACAATCGCCAGATTGCATGGGCCGTCGCCAAAGCCGACGCCATCCTGGCCGATTCGTTGGCTACCCGCCGCGACCTGGAGCAGCTTCTCCAGGTGCCGGCGGCGCGGGTCACGGTCGCCCATCTCGCCGCCGATGAGCGGTTCCGCCCTTTGCCGCCGGAGCAGACCCGGCCTGTCCTTGAGCGTTACGGTCTGGAGCCCGGATACTTGCTTTTCGTGGGGACGTGGGAACCGCGCAAAAACCTGCCGGGGCTGCTGGAAGCGTTATCCCAACTGCACGCGCGCGGTGAGAAACGCCATCTAGTGATTTCGGGGCGGCCCGGCTGGCTCTATGACGAGATTTTCATGCGGGTGCGCGAATTGAAACTGGAAGCGTGGGTGCACTTTGTGGAAAACCCGACGCTCAATGACCTGGTGGCGATCTACAACGGGGCTTTGTTGTTGGCCATGCCGTCGTTTTACGAGGGCTTTGGCTTCCCGGCCCTGGAGGCGATGCAATGCGGCATTCCGGTGGTGGCCGCCGATCGCGCCAGCCTGCCGGAAGTTGTTGGGGAAGCCGGGCTGCTGATTGACCCGGAGGATCCGGCGAGCATCTGCGCGGCCTGTGAACGTATCGCCGGCGACGCGACTTTGCGGGTGACCTTGCGCGAGGCCGGTTTTGCGCAGGCCGGCGCGTTCACCTGGAAGGCGGCGGCCCGGACAACGCTCGAAGTTTACAAGAGCGTTCTGTGATGCGGGAAGGCGATCAAGCGAGTCGGGTAGTCGCATAGTCGTCAGCCGGGAGTTTTAAATTGGAAGGGTTTTTGTTTGCGGGTGTGCTTCGCAAACAAAAACCCTTTTTGATATGAGCTTGGCCGAAAGCGTCGCGGACTCAGGGTTCCAGCATGTCCTGTTTGCCGTCTACCAGAATAACCACTTGTTTGATGGTAGAGAACTGAAGCAAAGTCTGGGTGATTTGCTCGCGGATCAGCAACATCCTGGTCGCGCCGCCGGGGTTGGCGAGGATCTCACCGGAAAAGTCGGCGTAAGCCACGCCATCGGTAATGGTCAGCCCCTTGATCTGAATGCGCTCTCCCCATGTTGCCGGGCGCTGTGGGGCGCTGAGAATTTCTTTGGAAGAAGGAATGGCGGTGGTGAAGCCGGCGGCGTTGCCCGGCAACGGCCCCCAGAGCAGGGCTTCCAGCGTCGCCCGTCCGATGCCCTGCGTGCGCGGAATGCGGACATTTTCAGATTTGACCGCTTCGTTGACGACCCAGTAGAGGTTGACGGCAATCACGTCGGGATCGTTGGGGTGCATGATGACCACCGATTGCGACGCCAGCAATTGCTGGTTGAGGTCGTAAATGCGCAATGTTCCGGTTTGAGTGCCGGGATGCGGCGGGCGCGGGTCGGCGGCCCAATCCAGCGTCGTGATCACCAGCCCGCGGCCGTCGGCGCCGGCCAACACGTCAACCAGGCGCGCGAATTGCGTCCCGTCGGCCCACGTGACGGTCGCATTGACCTGCTGCCCCGGTTGTCCCACGCGCGCCAGGACGCGCAGCGGCAGCGTCACCCGCGCTGCTGCCGCTGGAACCTCGATGTAGCCGCCGCCGGCGACGCTGCTCAACGTGACGTAGCGCACGGCCTGCGCAATGACCGCCCCATCTTTGGCGCTGATGTCCAGCACTTCAATCCGACCGGCGCCGGGCGCACCGGCATAAGGCAGCAGCGCTTCAAATGTGACCGGGCCCCCGGCAACTCCCTGGGTCAGGATGGACTGTTCGACCACGAGCTGGTTTTGCGCATCGTAGACGCGCACCAACAGACCGGCTTCGAAAGGCATCACGGCGGCGCGTCCGCGCAAAGTCAGGGGATTGCTCACCATAGCGCCGTCCGCCGGCGTTTCCACCGTAATTTGTTGCGCCGCTGGCGCGAGCGTAGCGGTGGCGGAAGGCAGCGGCAGCGCCGTTTTGAGCGGCTCAGGCGTTGGCGTGGATGTTTTCACGATGGTCTGCTGGATGGCCGTCGCGGGCGGCGTCAGTGTACCCGCGCCGGCGGTGGCCGACGGCGTCACAAAAAGAAGCGGCGTCGGCGTGCCTCCACCGAAGCCACATCCCAGAAGCAATACCAATCCCAAAGTCAACCCCAATAGTTTCGCACGCATGGCGCATCTCCTTTCACGCTACAGTTTCATTTCCCATGATACTCGAAAACACCCGGCAGGTGAACCGGGTTCAGCGGTTAAGGTATCCGTAACCGTTTCTCGAACCCGTTCGCGCGCAGTTTTTTTACTTCGCCTCCCAGGAAACTTTCACGCAAGAGAAAATAGTTGTTAAGGGTGTTTTTCGCGCGGGTTGCCCGTGCGAAA
>DAOUFX010000372.1:0-7198 GCA_034429675.1 Anaerolineae bacterium
CCCCAAACCCCCAGCCCCTAGATTTTTCTTCTCTACGTCAGTCGCGCAGCGCCCGTCCGGTGAGGTGCAGGAAGACGGCCTCCAGGTTCAACTCGCGCACCTCGATCGTGCGCACGCTGAGTCCCATGCCCGAAGCCGCCGCAATGACTCCCGGCAAAACCGCCTCGGCCGAGGTCACGTTGAGAACCACGTTGCCCCCGCCATCCGTGCCGGCGCCGCCGCCGTCCGCGCCAACGCGCAGCACTCCCTCCATCTCCTGGAGAGCCGCCGCCAGTTCGAGCGCGCCCGCTTCCTGGGCCAGTTTCAGCGACAAGGTCTCGTGCTGCCCTACCAGTTGGATCAATTCGTCCATCGTCCCTAACGCGATGAGTTTGCCGTGGTCAATAATGCCAATGCGGTCGCTGAGCTCCTGCGCTTCTTCCATATAATGCGTGGTGTAGAGCACGGTCACGCCGTTCTGGCTCATCCGCTTGACCCAGTCCAGGATATAGCGGCGGCTCTGCGGGTCAATCGCGACCGTCGGCTCGTCGAGCATCATGAGTTGCGGATTGCCCACCAATCCCACCGCCATGTTGAGGCGGCGCTTCATCCCGCCGGAGAACGTGCTGACGCGGTCTTTGGCGCGATCGCTCAAACCGGTCAGCTCCAACTTTTCGGAAATCTCGCGCTTAAGTTCGGCGCCGTGCAGCCCGCGCATCTCGCCCCAGAAGCGCAAGTTCTCGTGCGCGGTCAGGTCGTCGTAGAGCGCCAGCTCTTGCGGCACCACTCCGATCGTGCGGCGCACCGCCATCGGATCGCGCTGCACATCGTGGCCGGCCACCGTCACCGAACCGGACGTCGGCTTGAGCAACGTGCTCATCATTGCAATGGTCGTCGTCTTGCCAGCTCCGTTCGGACCAAGCAGACTGAACATCTCGCCGGCCTCGATGGCAAAGGACACATCATCCACCGCATTGGGCCCATCCGCCGTGTACCGTTTGACCAGATTTTTGACTTCTACCAATGACATGGGATTGCCTCGTTTTTTTGTCTTGGGGTTAATTTGTGAAACGTGAAGCGTGAAATCTGAAATTTGAAATTTGTAATCTGTAATCCGTAACTCGCTGACTCGCTCTACCGCGTCAGCAATAAAACGCCAATCACAACGGCCATCGCCGCCATCGCGATGCGCATCCACAACAATTGGCGCTGATAGCGCGCCATCTGCGTCTGAACGGCGGTTGGATCTTCCTGCCGCCCGCTGGCCTCGACCAGTTGCGCCAGGTAGACCCCCAACGCCGTCGGCGAGGTGAAGCGCTTGTCGGCGATGTGCTCCAACAGCGTGGCCTCTTGCGCGTGGCTGATGGCAGTGAGCAAGGCCGGGCGCAAATCCAGTGCGATTTTGGCGACACTCATGCTGTCGAACACTTCTTGCCCCGGTCCACCGCCCCTGATGATGGCGACGGCGTCGTACTCTCCCCGGTTGATCTCATTCAACGTGTCGCAAATCTCGCTCTCGCTGACGATGTTGATGCGCTTTTCGTGGATGGCATAACGGTCATACGCGACGCCCAACGCCGCCACAAAGTCATCTTTCACCGTGCTGGTCATCCCCACCAGCAACGCCAGGCGTGGCGCCCGGCCGGCGCGCAGCTTGGGCATCAAGTGTGTGTTGACCACCTTGAACCCCTGGGCCTGTTTTTGCCGGACGATGGCCTCGCTGGAATGGGCGTGGACCGGCGTCTCGATCTCGGCGACCCGCTCCGCCACCAGGAAAACCGGCTCGATGACGCCATCCAGGCGCAAGTCCTTCTGCAGCGCGCCCTTGAGCACGTACACTCGTCCGTGTTCCAGCTTCTCTTTAATGGCTTCCGGCACACACACGGTGACAATCTGGCCGCTTTGTTCGTCTTTCATGCGGTTGTAATAATACCCCTGATAACTGCCCCGTTGGCGATCTTGATAGACGCCCTTGAGCAATAGCAAATTCTGTGCTGCATTCAGGCGGAAAGCATTGGCAAACAACTGGAGCAACGTAACCGGGGTGTGGGCATTTTCCCATTGAGTTTGATCTTGCATATCACTTCTCTCCGATGATCAACGGCGTTGGACAACGAACTGTACGGTCGTCATGGTGGGCGCGTTTCAATTTCAGGAAACGCCAACTCACTGAGCATTGTAACGTAGTTTCCGCGATGAGCAAAACAGGTATAAAATGAATAAGCCTTACCCATAGCCGATGAAAGGAAACACAGCATGACATCCGCAGAATCCCTGAAAACATTCACTCATCGCCAGATCGTCAACGCCTGGTGCATGTACGACTGGGGCAGTTCCGCGTTCTCGACGACCATCGAAGCCGCCGTTTTGCCGGTATTTTTCGAGCAAGTGATCGCCGCCAATCTGACGGGCAACCAGCCCACCATCTATTGGAGTTATACCAATTCCATCGCCCTGCTTGCCTCGGCCATTCTGGCGCTCACGCTGGGCAGCGTCGCGGACTATCTGGGGAACAAGAAGAAGCTGCTGGCGCTGTTTGCTGCCATCGGCGTCGTCGCCACCGCGTTGATGGTCTTTTTGACCACCGGCATGGTCTATCCGGCGCTGATTCTTTTCTTCCTCGGCACCGTCGGGTTGAGCGCCTCGTACATCTTCTACGACTCGCTCCTACCCCACATCGCCGACGAGAACGAGATTGACTACGTTTCTTCCAAAGGCTACGCATTGGGCTACCTGGGCGGCGGCATCCTGCTGGCCATCAACATCGTGATGATCATGTTCATCTGGAAAGACAGCACGTGGGGGTCGCGGCTCTCATTCGTGACCGTCGCCATCTGGTGGGCGCTCTTCACGTTGCCGTTGTGGCGCCGGGTTCCCGAACCGCCCGCCAACACCGAGGGCGAAGTCAGCGGCGCCAATCCATTCCAGGTAAGTTTCCGCCGCATGCGCCAGACGTTCGGCGAAATCCGCCGCTACGGCGATCTCTTCAAATTTCTGGTCGCCTTCTGGATCTACAACGACGGCATCGGCACGGTCATCAAGATGGCGACGATCTACGGCGCAGAAATCGGCATTGGGATGAACGACTTGATCGGCGCCCTGTTGGTGACGCAGTTTGTGGGCATCCCGTTCTCGCTACTTTTCGGAAAATTCAGCAAGAAGATAGGCACCAAGCGCTCGATTATGATCGGATTGGGCTGGTATGCGATCCTGATGGTCGGCGGCTACCTGATGAGCCAACCCTGGCACTTCTGGGCGTTGGCCGTGGGGGTGGGGATGGTGCAGGGCGGCACGCAGGCGCTCAGCCGCAGTCTGTTCGGGCTGATGGCGCCCAAAGCGCGCAGTGCGCAATTCTTCGGCTTCTACGACGTGTCCAGCAAGTTCTCCGGCATCGTCGGCCCGGCGATCTTCGGGCTGGTGGGGCAATTGATGGGCACCAGCCGCCTGAGCATCATCTCGCTGGTGGCCTTCTTCGTTATCGGCATCCTCGTGCTGTCGCGCGTCAACGAGGCCGAAGGCATCCGCATCGCCGCCGAGGAGAACGCAGCAGCGGGAGTTTGAGCATAGACAACAAAAAAGAGGGCCTGGCGGCCCTCTTTTTTATTACAAAGTTCAAGAC
This sequence comes from Anaerolineae bacterium, assembly GCA_034429675.1. Lineage (GTDB taxonomy): Bacteria > Chloroflexota > Anaerolineae > B4-G1 > SLSP01 > JAKQHY01. The sequence continues at coordinate 3,599 of DAOUFX010000372.1, forward strand.
AGTTCACGCGGGTCGGTGATCACCCCGGCCAACGCCGAGGCGGCCACCGAAGCCGGACTGCCCAGGTAGGTGAACGCTTCCTTGGAGCCCATCCGCCCTTTGAAATTACGGTTGGCCGTCGAAAGGGTCACTTCGCCGGGAGCCATGCAGCCTTCGTGCGCGCCCAGACACGGCCCGCAACCGGGATTGAGCAGCGTCGCGCCCGCCGCCACCAGATCGGCGACGATGCCGCGCTCGATGGCTTCCAGCAGAATGCTGCGCGACGCCGGCAGCACCAGCAACCGCACCCCCGGCGCGATATGTTTACCCCGCAGAATGCCGGCAGCGGCCTCCAAATCCTCCAAACGCCCGTTGGTGCACGTCCCGATGAGCGCCTGGTCAATCTTCACGCCCGCCACATCCGTCACCGGAACCACATTATCCACCGTATGCGGCTTTGCCACCTGCGGCACGAGATCGCTCACGTCATATTCCAACACCCGCGCATACACCGCATCCGCGTCCGCCATCACCGCATGCGCTCTCCCGCTCACCCGCTCACCCGCTTCCCCGCTCACCCGCCCTTCCAGCCACGCCCACGTGGTCTCATCCGGCTCGACCACGGCGTTCTTCGCGCCCATCTCGGCGGCCATGTTGCACAACACCATCCGCCCGGCGACGCTCATCGCGCGCACGGCCTCCCCGGCGAATTCCACCGAGCAGTAGTCGGCGCCGTCGGCCCGCAAGTCGCCGATGAGGCGCAGGATCACGTCCTTGGCCGAGACGCGCGGCGGCAGTGCGCCGTTGAGCACAATGCGCAGCGTCTCCGGCACGCGCAGCCAGATCGAGCCGGTCGCCATCACGGCGGCGGCCTCCGTCCGCCCGATGCCCGCAGCGAACGCGCCGAACGCGCCCGCCGTCGGTGTGTGCGAGTCGCTGCCGACGATGAGCGCGCCGGGCCAGGCGTGCCCGCGCTCCGGCAAAACCTGGTGGCAGATGCCCTCGCCGATGTCGTAAAAAGCCGCAATGCCCTGCTCGGCCACGAAGGCGCGGGTCGCTTTGTGACTGGCGGCGTAAGTCTCGTTGGCGGCGGGGGCCACGTGATCCAGCACGATGACGTGCATGGCCGGGTCGGCCACCCGCGTCACCCCGATCTGGCGGAACTTCGCGGCGATGTCGGCGGTGTTGTCGTGGGTGAGCAGCCGGTCAGGCTTGACGGTCACAATTTGCCCCGCTTTCACGCTCTCCAGTCCCGCCTTGCGGGCCAGCACTTTTTCGGCAAAAGTCATTCCCATAGATGAACTCCTGTCAAGGGTTATGTGGAATTTGAATCTTTCTGAGTCGAGTTTGAAACGTGAAACGTGAAGGGATCACGTTTCACGTTTCACGTTTCACGTTTCAGATTCAGCGCAAAACTTGAAAGGAAAGAACTACCCTCTCACCCAATACAGAACGGCGACAACAACGCCGATCCCCACCACCAACCAGCGCAAGGCCTGCGGGGGGATGCGGCTGGCCAGTTGGCCGCCCAATGCGCCGCCGGCCAGCGCTCCCACGGCCATCACCAGCGCCGCCGACCACATCACCTGCCCGGAAAAAACGAAGAAAATCGCAGCGGCCAGGTTGACGCTCAGAGCAGCCGCTTGTTTCAACGCGTTGAGCCGGGTAAGCGAATCGTCCAGTGTGAGGCCCAGCACCGCCAGCACAATCACGCTCATCCCGGCGCCGAAATACCCGCCGTAGATCGCGGCCAGACCGAGCGGCAACGCCGCCCAGCCCTCGGTACGCGGGCGGGCGCCGGCTTGCGCGGCGCGCTTCGTGAGCCAGGCGCGCACCGGTCCCTGCACGGCCAGCAACCCTGACGCCAGCAGAATCAGATAGGGCACCAGCGCGCGGAAGAGCTTCTCGCCGGTGTTCAGCAGCAACACCCCGCCGATAACGCCCCCTACGACCGCAGCAGGCAAGAGCAGCCACAGGCGGCGCTTCTGATCGCGCAAGTCGCGCGATTGCGCCAGCGTCGCGCCGAGGTAGCCGGGGCAGAGGGCCACCGTGTTGGTCACATTTGCCGAAATTGCCGGCAGCCCCAGCGCCACCAGCACCGGGAACGTGATCAACGTCCCGCCCCCGGCCAGCGCGTTAATCAAACCCGCAGCCATAGCCGCGGCAGCAATGATGAGGCAGTCAAGTCCGTTGAGCATAAGGGTATCTCCAGCGAGTCAGCGAGTCTGCGAATCAGCGAATAGCGAATTACGAATCACTAATTTCCGATTTCACGTTTCACGCTTCACGTTTCACATCCCCAATCCAAAATCAAAAATCCAAAATCCAAAATTCCTCACCCTTGACTCCGCCCGTACGCAAACAAATCCCCGGCCTGGTAGATGTCCATCTGTACCTGCGAGAAGGACTGCGCCTGGTAGTGGACGTCGTTGAGGACGACGTCGCCGGCGGCAAAGTCGAGGGTCAATGTGGCGCCGGTACGGAAGTCTGCGGCATGGCGCGTCAGATCGGGCATAGCGACAATGGGCAGGCCGCTGTTGATGGCGTTGCGCTTATAGATCGCGCCAAAGCTCTCGGCGACCAGCGCCGCGACGCCAAGCGCGCGGAAACAATCCACCGCCTGTTGCCGCGAGGAGCCCGCGCCGAAATTCTTGCCGGCCAGCACAATGTCGCCGGGCTGCGCCTTGCGGGCGAAATCCTCCCAGCCGCGCAGGTTGTCCAGCGCATACTGGCCCATCTGCGCCACGTCGGTGATGTGCAGGTAACGGTTGTGGAAGATCATGTCGGTGTCCACGTCGTCGTAGAGCGCGCCGCCCGGGTTGGTGAGCGCCCACAGGCGCCCGGTGATTTGCGTCGGTTTCATCGCATCGCCTTCGGATTAAATCCAGTGCAGAATGCCGCCAAAGATGATCAGGCAAAGCGCGTCAAATCCCCAAATACTGCCCACAGTGATCGCTTTGGACTTGATGGTCTTCATGTCAAAGACCCAATACGAAACCAAGAAGAAAGGCAAATAACCACACAGAATAATCAAAAACGGGAATTTTGCGCTCCACCACCAGTAGTCCCAGGTCAGCGCATTGACTGCGTTAAGTCCAATTTCAATCCCCACACAAATGATCGCGTTCATGACGGCGAAGAAAATCCGGTTGGGGATGCCCCAAATCTTCATCGTCTTGTCTTTGGGCAACATTTTGCAGTAGGCGATACCGGCCACGGCAAACATCGCACAGATTTCAATGTTCAAGCCGATGAGGATCAGATAAGCCGTGCCGCCGCCCGGCGCGCCCCACACCGGCGCATAGTTGGTCGCCTTGAAAAACAACGCATTCCAGATCTCGTTGAACCAATCCATGCCCCAATACGCCAGCCCGGCAAAAACCAGGCTCCAATTGCGGCGCTCGACTTCTGTCGCATACGCATAGACAACGATGGAAAGCAAAAGGGTAAAATACCATTTAAAATTGCTGGGGTCACGCAAAATTTCCAGAGCTTGCAGCGCGGAATCGGATGGCATGATCTCCTCCTCAGAAAATAGCCTTTAGCCTTTAGCCTTTAGCCTTTAGCCTTTAGCCTTTAGCCGGATATATGGGGGTGTTTTTTCGAGCCGGGGTACCGGCT
>DAOUFX010000373.1:0-18948 GCA_034429675.1 Anaerolineae bacterium
CCCCTGCCCCCCTGCCTGACCGCCAACGCAAACAAGTTACGGTGCTTTTTGCCGATATTTCCGGTTTCACCGCCATGTCCGAATCGCTGGATGCCGAGGCCGTTCACGAGCTTGTCAACACGGTGTGGGAATGCCTGGATCATCTCATTGTTGAACATGGCGGCTATATTGACAAACACATAGGCGACGGCGTGATGGCCTTGTGGGGCGTTGCTCAGGCTCATGAGGATGATCCAGAACAGGCTGTGCGCGTGGCGCTGTTGATGCAACAAGAAATTGTTGGAATCAGCGCAAAGCTGGCCGGTATGGGGCGCACGTTGTTCCTACAGAAGCCGGCGTCGGAAGTGCGAATGCGCATTGGCATCAATACCGGACCGGTCTTGTGGGGAGAAGTGGGAACGACCGGCGAGTTTTCGGCCATCGGCGACGCGGTCAATCTGGCCAGCCGCTTACAAGAAGCGGCGCCGGTGGGCGGCGTGCTTATTGCTCACCAGACCTATCATCACGTGCGGGGCATTTTTGATGTGCAGCCGCAGGACCCGCTGCGCCTCAAAGGTAAGGCCGAGCCGGTCCAAACCTATTGGGTGTTACGGGCCAAGCCGCGCGCGTTTCGGATGCGGACGCGCGGCGTTGAAGGCATCGAGACGCGCATGGTGGGGCGGGATGCCGATTTGGCGGCTTTGCAGACGGCTTTCAACGCCGCTATGGGAAAATCAGTCACCCACGTGGTCACAATTACCGGCGAGGCCGGCGTCGGGAAATCGCGTCTTCTTTACGAGTTCGAGAACTGGCTGGAATTGTTGCCCGATCCGGTTTTTCTTCTCAAAGGCCGGGCAACGCCGGAAATGCAGGAATTGCCTCACGGCCTCATTCGCGATATGTTCGCGCATCGTTTCGACATCCGTGAGAGTGACAGCGCTTTGACGGTGATGGAGAAGTTCCGCACCGGGATGCAGCCTTTCCTCGAACCGGATCAAGCCGATCTGGTCGGGCAGATGGTCGGCTTTGATTTTCAGCATGCGGGCAGCCGCGCCGTAAGCAATTTGTTGGGTAGCGCTTCTTTCAAGCAGCTGGCGCTGGCGTATTTCAGCGCGTATATCCGCGCCGTTGCGCAATCTCCTGTGGTCGTTTTTCTCGAAGATATTCACTGGGCCGACGACCGTTCGCTGGAACTGTTGGAGCATACGTTCCAAATGATTCCCGGTGCGCCCATCTTGGTGGTTTGTCTGACGCGCCCGAACTTCTTTGAACGTCACCCGCAGTGGGGCGCTGTGCCTTCGGGGCCGGCGACCCCAGGCCTCGTGTTTCACCGGTTGGATCTGCAACCTCTCTCGCGGGAGGACAGCAATGCCCTGGTCATGCAAATATTGCAACGGTTGGATGTGATCCCCCCGGCGCTCTGTGACCTGATCGTAGAAGGCGCCGAGGGCAATCCTTTCTATATGGAAGAATTGATCAAGGTTTTGATTGACGACGGCGTCATTGTGCGCGGCGAAGAGCGCTGGCAAGCCGAAGTTTTGCGGTTGAAGGCGTTGCGTGTGCCGCCCACCTTGACCGGTGTGCTGCAAGCCCGCCTGGAGAGCCTGCCGCGCGCCGAGCAGGATGTGTTGCAGCGCGCCTCGGTGATGGGGCGTTCCTTTTGGGACGCGGCCGTGGCGGATTTGCTGGTCGAAGGCGAGGCCACCGCGCAGCCGGTGGAACTCGATGGATTGTTGGCGGCCTTGATCGCGCGCGAATTGATCTTTCGTCGCGCGCACTCCACTTTTCAAGACGCGACGGAGTACATTTTCAAACACGCCATACTGCGTGACGTGACCTACGAAATGGTATTGCTCAAGGTGCGCCGGCTTTACCACGCGCGGGCCGCCCGTTGGCTGGAAGCCCATGCCGGCGAACGGCTGGGAGAATACTTGAGCCTGATCGCGGGACATTATGCGCTGGCCGGCGAGTTGATCACGGCTGCCGATTACTGGACGCGCGCCGGCATTGCGGCGCGCGCCATCAGCGCGTATCAAGACGCCATTGCCGCATTCGAGCGCGCGTTATCGTTGTTGCCGGATCATGAGTCCGCGCGCCGTTCACTGGCGCTGGTGCAAATGGGATATGCTTACCGCCAGTTGAGCGATTACCCAACGGCCTCGCGTTATCTGGAAGAGGGACTAGCGATTGCCCGCGCTGCGGGAGCTTCTGCTATGGAGGTTATGGCTCTTAATGGATTGGGGTGGGCTTTGATGAGCCAGGGCAAATACGACGATGCCCGGCCCTATCTGACCAAAGCATTGACGTTGGGGCGTAAAACTAAAGATCGGCAGGGAGTAGCCCTGGCGCTGCACCATCTGGGGGATGTGGCGTATCGCCAGGGAGACAGCGACGCGGCGGCGAACTACGCCTGGGAATGTCTGGCACTCTACCGCAGTCTCTCCGATCGCCTGGGGATTGCCGGAGCGTTTCGTATTCTCGGTTTTGTCGCCTACATGCGGGGTCAATACGACGACGCGACGCAGCACTATGAGGAGAGCCGCCGGATGTACGAAGAAATTGGCGACCGTTGGGGCGTGGGCACGGGCTACATCAATTTGGGAGAAGCAGCCCGCCGGCAGGGGCGTTTTGCCGACGCCGCGCATTATTATGAACAAAGCTTGCCCTTTTTCAAGACCATCGGTAACCGTTTTGGCACTGCCATTGCTTTGCTGAATCTGGGCCACGCTTACAATGGAATGGGTGACATAGATACCGCCTGGAGTTACTTCCGTGATTCTCTGGAGGCTTCTTATGGCCTGGGCGCTTTGGCGATTGCGCTGGAAGGTTTGATCGCCATGGCCTGGGTGCTGGCCAAGCGTGGTCAATTTCGTGAAGCAGCGGAGTGGTTGGGGCAAGTTCAAAGCCATCCAGAATACAACGCCGAGATTGCCCAGTTTGCTGCGCCTATCCTGGATCTGCTACGCTCGACCCTCTCCTCGGATGAGATAACGGCAGCGCTGACGCACGGTGCATCGTTGAATCTAGATGAGATTGTGCGCAAAGCCCTTGCAAAGCGTAAGCCAGTGAACGAAGAAGTGGGGCAGGAAACGTGAAGAGCATCCGTAATCCGTAATCCCGTAATCCGGTATCCGCTGACTCGCCATTTGTAAGGAGCCAATTTCTCTATGCCATCCTTGTCATTTTCATCGCGTCGCCGGCAGATTTTTTTGTTTTTGGTGGTGGTGGGGTTGTATTGGGCCTCGCTGTACACGTATGTGCCGACCCTGTCGGTCTATGCGCGTTCGAAGGTTGACGATCTGACGATGGTGGGGCTGATTGTTTCGATGTATGGATTGTGGCAGGCCGTCATCCGGCTGCCGCTGGGCATCGCGTCCGATTGGTTCGGACGGCGCAAGCCTTTCATTCTTGCCGGGTTTGCGTTCGTCGCGTTGGGTGCGCTGGTGATGGGGTGGGCCGACGGCGCCGCCGGTCTACTGGTCGGTCGGTCGTTGACCGGCCTTGCCGCCGGAGCGTGGGTGCCGCTGGTCGTCGCGTTCAGCGCGCTTTTCCCGCCGGAAGAAGCGGTGCGCGCCTCGGCGATTCTGTCGGCGGTGAATGCATTTTCGCGGATGGCGGCGACCGGCTTGACCGGCGCGCTGAATGCGTGGGGCGGCTACAGTCTGGCCTTCTACGTCGCGGCGGGCGTCGCCGTTGTCGCGATGGCCGCAATGGCGCTGATGCCTGAGACGGCGCGCGCCGGGCAGACGCCGTCTCCCCGAAGCCTGGCGCAGTTGGCGCTGCGCCAGGATGTGTGGCTGCCGTCGCTGTTGTGTGCCGTGTTGCAGTATGCGTTGTGGTCGGCGACGTTTGGCTTCACGCCGATTCTGGCAAAGCAGCTGGGCGCCAGTGATACGGCGCAGAGTTTGATGGTCACGCTGAATATCGCCCTGGGATTTCTCTGCGGCTTACTGACACCCACACTCTTGAGACGGCTTCAAGTCTGGCAGCTGGTGGCGTTTAGCTTTGCGGCTGTGGCCCTGGGGCTGGGAGTGTTGACGTTGGCTCCGTCATTGATCTGGGTGTGGGCGGGGCAGTTCATCCTGGGGTTGAGCGGCGGCGTCGGTTATCCCATGCTGATGGGAATGAGCATCCGTCACGTGGAGGATTCCCGCCGCGCCACGGCTATGGGTATCTTCCAATCGCTCTACGCGGTGGGAATGTTTGCCGGCCCGTGGCTCAGCGGCATCCTGGCGGACGCCGCCGGCATCCAGCCCATGTTCGGCGTGACCGGCGCAGCAACGTTGGTGTTGGGCGGGATGGGGACGGCGGCGTTGGTGAGACGTGAAGCGTGAAACGTAATCTGTAATCCGTAATTCGTAATTCGGTTAGTGTCTTAAAGTATTCGCCGCGCCTGACGACAAGCTGTCCTCCCCCCCTTAATCCCCCCCAACGGGGGGGAATGCGCGCGATAGAATCTTTCTTCCCCCCCTTTGGGGGGTAATTAACGGGGGGGGACTTGCTCAAGTACGCTGAGACAAACTATGGCGAATACTTTATGACAGTAGCTAATTCGTAATTCGCTGATTCGCTGATTCGTGGAGGTCTGATGAAAGCAATCATGGTAATGTTCGATTCTCTCAACCGGCGGATGTTGCCGCCTTACGGGTGTGAGTGGGTGCACGCGCCCAACTTCCAACGGCTGGCCGAGCGCACGGTGAAATTCACCCACAACTACGTCGGCAGTATGCCGTGTATGCCGGCCCGGCGCGAGTTCCACACCGGGCGCTACAACTTTTTGCACCGCAGTTGGGGCCCGCTGGAACCCTTCGACGATTCCGTACCTGAGCTCTTGAAGACCAACGGCGTCTACACCCATCTGGTCAGCGATCACTACCACTACTGGGAGGAAGGCGGCGCGACCTACCACACCCGCTACAAAACCTGGGAAGCCGTGCGCGGCCAGGAGGGCGATCCGTGGAAAGGGGAAGTGGCCGATCCGGCCATGCCGGAGTGCGTCGCCCCACTCCCGACCCCGCTGTGGCGCCAGGATTGGATCAATCGCCAGCACATGGCGCGCGAAGAAGACCACCCACTGACAAGAACCTTCGCCGCCGGTCTGGAATTCATCCGCACGAATGCGGAACAGGATCGCTGGTTCCTGCACATTGAGGCGTTCGATCCGCACGAGCCATTCTTTTCGCCACAGCGCTACAAAGACCTGTACCCCGACGATTACAGTGGCCCTCACTTCGATTGGCCGCCTTACCGCGCGGTGAAGGAATCGCCGGAGCAGATTCAACACGCGCGCTACGCATACGCGGCGCTCGTCAGTATGTGCGACGCGCAACTGGGCAAAGTGCTGGATCTGATGGACGAGCTGGAACTATGGGACGACACGCTGCTCCTGGTCTGCACCGATCACGGCCTCCTGCTTGGCGAACACGAATGGTGGGGGAAATGCGTCCAGCCTTTCTACAACGAGATAGCGCACACCCCACTCTTTCTGTGGGATCCGCGCACCGGCCAACACGGGGGCGAATGCGCGGCCCTGGTTCAGACCATAGATTGGGGGCCCACGCTGTTGGAATTCTTCGGCGTGCCGGCAACGCCGGATATGCAAGGCATCCCGCTGACCCGCTCCGTCGCCGCCGGGTCATCGCTGCGCCGGGGAGTGCTCTACGGCCTGTTCGGTGGGCACGTCAACGTCTGCGATGGGCGCTACGTCTACATGCGCGCGCCGGTCGCTCCCAACGCGCCGCTCTACGAATACACCCTGATGCCAGCGCACATGGCCCACACCTTCCACATGGCAGAGCTGCAGGACATCCAACTGGCCGAACCGTTCTTGTTCACCAAAGGCTGCCGCACCATGAAGATTCCATCCACGGTCAATACCGGCATGTACTACGCCGGCGATCTGCTCTTTGACCTGGAAAACGACCCACAGCAAGCGCACCCGCTCCACGACCTGGAGATCGAAGCGCGGATGGCGGCGCTGCTGACGCAACTGATAGAAGCCGCCGCCGCCCCGCCGGAGCAATTCACACGATTGGGACTTTAAATCTGCCCCACCTCCCAATCGAACGTCGCGGCAGCGCGCTCCCAGATTTCGTCGGAAATATCGTCCAACCCGGCCTCCGCCGCGAGACGTTGCGCGTGCAACACCAGGAACCACGCATAGTTCTGGCCGGTTTCGACGCTGCGCAACAAAGCGCGCACCATCGGTCCGGCAGCATCGGCCAGACCACGGGTGTGAAAAGCGTCGCGCAACCGCTCGATGTCGTAGTCCACTGCGCGCAATTCCGCCGTCCAACGCCTGCCATCCCAGGTGAGCAGCGCGTATTCCGCCCCCACCACGCCGTCAATCGGGCCGCCGACCGCGCCGGGATTGAGCGCCAGCCGGCCGTTGACGCAATATTGCCAGGCGATGTGCGTATGGCCGCAGATCAACACCGGGGCGGCGGTCTGCGCCAGGGCCGCCTCGACGCTCAACGGCGCGACCACCTGCGCCTGCACGAACTTGCGCTGAGTGTCGGGATCGGCGGGCCAGATACCCTCAAAGGCGGAGGCCAACGAACCATGCACCACACAGAGCGCATCCGCGCCGGATGGCGCAATCTCCAGAATCGCCGGCAGCGCCGTCAGAAAGTCCAGCGCGTCCTGATCGAGCCGCGCGTAAGTCCACTGCAACATCGCCCACTGCGCGCGCGAGCGCAAGGGTTTTTTAACGCCGGAACGGTAGTCATCGAGATACCCTTCGTTGTTGCCGCGAACCACCCACGGGTTCAGAGAACGCAAACACGCCAGCGTCTCCACCGGGAAGGGGCCGCCGAGGACCAGGTCCCCGGCGACCACGTAACCGTCCACCCCGTGGGAACGCGCGTCGGCCAGCACCGCTTCCAGCGCCGGCAGGTTCCCGTGAACATCGGACAAGATTGCCAATCGCATAAAATCGCTCAAGTTTTCCGACTTCATCACAATCGGTAAGGTTTAGTGCTTTTCTAGGCCCAAATTTCAACCGCAAAACAGCCGCTGCAACCACGCAACAAAAACATCGGCGGTGGGAGAGTCGACAGATAAAACTTTCTGGGTAATCGCTTGTCCCATCGGACGACCAGGGTCCTCCTGCCATGCTAACCAAGTGTGAATTAAGGCTTTTGGGTAATCCAGGTCAGAATAACGTTGCAGTTTGGCCTGTTTAATTTCATCCAGGGTTTTTTCAGCTTTGACTCTCAAACGATCCGACGACGGAATCAAAAGTTTTACAAAATCTTCCAATTTACCATTCCCTTGGTTATCAGGCATCAACCAGATGCCAATCTTAGGACGATCATGTGTAGGATGATCAAACACCAATCCCTCCAATGGTAAATGTGATGGAGGTTGATAGCCGGCCAACTGCAAACGAGAGGCGATCTCATCCCAACGACTCTGTGGAGAATCATCAGCATCCACCACAATCCCCAGTCGCTCCAAAACAGGAGGTCGCTCCTGCAAATAAACGGGCAAGTATCCCAAGAGCTGGCTCACGCCGCCAGGATCTCCGGCTATCTTAATTTCAAATTCACCCATGGTATCCGGACAGAAAACCACCCACCCACGCTTATTGTAGTATTGGTCCTGCCAATCCTGCTGCTGGACCTGTGATAACCGCGCCAACCACAAATTGCGAATCACATTGCGGTCGTCATTACCTTCCACCAGTAAAAGTCGCGACAAGTGAGTGCTGCTCATCGAGTCTCAATCCCCTCTGCTACTGCACGAGCAAGTCCATCTGATGTGTAAAACTCCGGCAAAATGCGCTTGTCAACCGCATCCAGGCGAATATATTGCCCAAGCGACTCATCATTTTCCGCCCAAACCCGGCTAAATGCAGCAATACAATCACTACTATGCGTGGTTGCCATAATTTGAACGTTGAAGTCAAGCGCTGTCTTAAACAACATCTGCCAAAGTTTAACCTGGGTCAGAAAATGCAATCCGGTTTCGATTTCGTCAAGCAAAAGCAACCCATCTTTAGCTTGAGTTAGAGCGAGCGCTACAGCCAACAAATGGCGCATTCCATCGCCAAGACTACCAAGATAAACGGGCGCGGACACGTCATGCAATCTTACTTTGACATTTTCCTGAAGGCTCAAAAAGTCTATATCCAGCACTTGCTCATCTACAATTCTCAAAGCTTGTAACACCAGCTCTTTCTGTGGCGTCAACGTAATTGCATCCCACCAAGTGCTGATCTCACGATAACGCCGGTAAATAGAATCCGTGCCACGGATAAAAAATACCCGGTCTAGCATGGAGTTTGAGTTTAACAAAGGGCGACGTAAGTTCATAAGATTGTCTCGCAAGAGCAGCTCGAGTGTGCCAGAAGATGCTGTTTCGACCAACAGAAAAGATAAGCTCTCACGACTAGAATCCATACCTTTGTCATGACCGGCTTCATCATCAATCCGCAAAAAACGACGAGCCAGGCGTTCCCATTCCTGTTCATCAGGAAGACGAACCTTGAACCAATTTTGTCCTGATCGAATTTCTATAGCGATTTCTGGAATTAAAAAATAATCGGAAAAAAGCGCGGCAAAAGACCCTCGCATCTCCCGTCGCGTGATCTCCCCTCGTTCACTGAGGATATTGACCAATGCATTGCGTGGATCTTGAGTTCCCGCCAAGTAAGCCGCTTCAAGCAATGTGCTTTTTCCGGTATTATTTTGACCGGCAATCAATGTTATTGGAGCAAGATGTTCGAAACCAAATGATCGAAACAAACGGTAATTCTCAATTTGCAAATTTGGCAATAAGGCCATAGAGCCCCCTTTCATTTCCTTTGAGCCCAAAACCAAAATTTATTACAACACCGTTTCGCTTTTTTGATTATACAAACCCCCTACGAATTGACAATCCGAAACGACAATAGAATGTAAGGGCCTGCAAGAGAATAAGCTCCCGATTGCGACCTTCCCGGAAGCTGGTTCCGTAAGGCGTCATGACCGGCTATAGTCAGCTTCCGGGAAGGTGTACGTGGAAAGTTATAGTTTTACAGCCCCTAAGTCATCGTGTATCCGTTGGAATGGATGCCCTCTCGCCGGGTTGGGTAATGAAGGAATCCGTTTTTAACGGTCTTTGAGCGGGCCGGGATGGGCGGAAGCGTCGCCGTCGCGGTAAAGCGCCACCCACTGCGCCAGGCGTTGGCCCAGGCGCCGCCCCGCTTCGACTTCTTTGTCCTCGCGCGGTTTGCCGGCCGTGACCGCGCCGTAGTGCAGCGTGAAGCCGGCGGCGGTGTAGTCAGGCAGGCCGAACGTGAGCATGCCGACGTTCATCATGATCACCAACAGCGAAAGGCAGGTCAACTCGGCGCCGCCGCCCCATCCGCCGGAAGTGGAGAAGGCGCAGCCGAATTTGCCGTCCATCTTGCCCCAAACCGGATGCGAGATCTCGTCCCAGAACTTTTTCATTTTCCACGAGACCACGCCCACGTAGGTCGGCGTGCCGCAGGCGATGCCGTCGGCCCAGAGCGCATCCTCGGCCGTGGCGTCGTCCACCGCCAACAGCCGGACTTCGGCGCCGGCCACCCGCCGCGCCCCCTCGGCCACGTAGCCGGCCATCTGCGCCGTGTTGCCGGTTTTGCTGTCGTACAACACCAGGATTTTTCCCATAGACACCTCCTTCAAGAATAGTTGAAAGTTGAAAGTTAAAAAGTCGAAGGTCCGGAGTTGCCTTCGACGGCCAGGGTAATGGGGTGTATTTTTTGCACACGGGGTACCGTGTGCAAAAAATACCTTCCTTTTAACCTCCGCCATCGCATTGCGATTTTCATCCAACTGTTGGTGAACCGCCGGTTCATGATCCGCGCTAAGGTCAAAAGTTAGGTTGTGTCAGGTGATGGTAGCCCAAGCAAAGTGCTTGTCAAGAAAGCCGCGACGATGCCCCGAAAAAGGTTATTGGATTATTAGCCGGTTGTTAGCAAGCCGATAGGCAAGGCCCTGACGGCTGTGATAAGGTAGAAAACGACTTCAAAAACAAAATCGGCAAGGAAAAGAAAATGGAAATCAGATCAGCGGCCCAGCCACAGATTGAGTTGCGCGATGTTTTCAAGAGCTACAAGACCGGCGCGGGGGACGTCACGGTGCTCAAAGATGTGTCGCTCCAGGTGCTTCAGGGAGATTTCGTCAGCATCATCGGACCTTCGGGCTCCGGCAAATCCACGATGCTGAACATGATCACAGGCATTGATCACCCGACGCGCGGCGAGGTCGTGATCGGCGGGCAGACCGTCCACCAGTTGAGCGAAAATCGTCTGGCGCGTTGGCGCGGAAAGAACATCGGCGTCATCTTCCAATTCTTCCAGTTGTTGCCCACGCTGACCATCCTGGAGAATGTGATGCTGCCCATGGATTTCTGCGGCGTCTACAAATGGCGCGATCGCAAACGCCGGGCGCTGAAACTGCTGGAACAGGTGGAGATCGCCGATCAGGCGCACAAGTTGCCCGGCGCGCTCAGCGGTGGACAACAGCAACGCGCCGCGATCGCCCGCGCACTGGCCAACGATCCGCCCATCATCGTGGGCGACGAGCCCACCGGAAACCTGGACAGCAAAACGGCCAATGCCATCTTTGGCATGTTTTTGGATCTGGTGGAAGAAGGCAAAACGGTCGTCATCGTGACGCACGACGCGGCGTTGAGCGAACGCACCGGGCGCGTCATCCATATTCGGGATGGGCGGGTGGATAGCGATTCGAGCGTGAAGCGTGAGGCGTGAAACGTGAGGCGTGAAGCGTGAAACGTGAGGCGTGAAAGGGTTGAACGACGAATGTATGTGAAGGATGCGAATGCAGAGCGAGAAACCTGAAACAGGAAATGAGCCTATTCAACAAGTCATCACGTTTCACGTTTCACGTTTCACGTTTCTACTGTAGTTAGTGCGTATTTTTATTAGAAGAATGGAGTTATCCCATGGTCTCATCCGTCCGCTGGAACAAAATCCGCCGCGATTTCTGGCAACATAAGACGCGCAGCGCGCTGGTCGTGTTGGCCATCGCCATCGGCGTCGCCCTGGTCGGCATGATTCTCACCTCGCGTGAGGTGACCATGCGCGAGATGGCGGCGGGATTCGCGGCCAACCACGCCCCGCACGTCAAGCTATTCCTGGACCCTTTCGCTGAGGAGCTATTGCCCATCGTGCGCGACGTGCGCGGCGTGGCTGACGTGGAACCGCGCTACGTCACGTCGGCGCGAATATATCCCGGCCCGCGCAGCCAGGTGGACGACGACGGCTGGCAACGCCTTGAGCTGAGCGTGCTTCACGACTACGACAACTCGCGCATCAGCGTGGTCAGGCCGGACAGCGGCGCGTGGCCGCCGGCGCGCGACGAAATCGTGCTGGAACGTTCATCGTTGGTGCTGCTCGATGTCGGCATCGGCGACACCGTCACCGTCGAGATGCCGGATGGCGCGCAGAAAGAGCTGACGGTTGCCGGGTTCGCCCAGGAGTTCAACGAGTTCGCCACCTACATCAGCCGCCAGACGCGCGGATTTATCGCGATGCGCACGCTGGAGCGGCTGGGAATAACGCCCGCTTACAACACCCTCTACATCACCGTCAAACCCGACCCGGAAACCGGCGGCGATCCCGAAGATCAGGCGTACCGCGATTCCGTCCGCAGCGCCGTGACCGAACGATTGGAAAAGGGCGACTACCCGGTCGCCGGCTTCGACAGCTTCATCACCCGCCCCGGCAAGCACTGGGCCTACGACTTCTTCTCGGCGCTGATGGCGGTGATGGGCGGCGTGGGTATCCTGGCGCTTTTTCTCAGCGGGCTGCTGATCGTCAACACCGTCATGGCTTTGCTGACCCAGGAGACGCGCCAGATCGGGATGATGAAGGCTGTGGGCGCCCAGGGCAACCAGGTGGTGAGCCTTTACATGGCGCTGATCGCGCTGTACGGGCTGTCGGCGCTGGCCATCGCCGTGCCGCTGGGCGTCGTCGGCGGAAAGTTCTTCGCCGACTTCGGCAGCGCCGTGATGAATTTCACCGTCCGGTACGAGATCCTGCCTTCAGCCCTGGCAATACAAGCCGCGCTGGCGCTGCTCGTTCCGGCTGCCGCCGCGCTATTCCCCATCTATGCCGGGACGCGCAAATCGGTACGCGAAGCGATCAACGACTACGGCATCGGCAAAGTCCGCGAGAGCCTGCTGGATCGGATGATCGCACGGGTGCGCGGGCTGCCGCGCCCGCTGATGCTCTCGCTGCGCAACACCTTCCGCCGCAAAGCGCGACTGGCGCTGACGCTGGGGGCGCTGTCGCTGGCCGGCGCGGTCTTCATCGGCGTCCTATGCACGCACCAGGCGATGATGGGATTGGTGGACGAAGTCCTGGGCCTGTACAGCTACGAAGTCCACGTGGACTTTGCGCAGCCGGTGCACACGCGCCGCCTCGAAGCAATGGCCGGGCAGACGCCGGGCGTCACGCGGGTCGAAAGCTGGATCAGCGCTTACGGGCCGCGGGTTCGCAGTGACAAATCCAAAGGGACAAACATCGCCCTGCTCGGCCCGCCGGCGGATCAACAGACCGTGGTCGCGCCGATGACAGCCGGGCGCTGGCTGCTGCCGGAGGACGAAAACGCCATCGTCGTGAGCCAGGGACTGCTGCTCGTCGAGCCCGATCTCGGCGTCGGCAGCACGCTGGACATCGAGATCGGCGACGAGACCACCCCGTGGCGCATCGTGGGCGTCTACGGATCCAACGGCAGCAACGGCTACGCCAATTACCCGGCTCTGGCACGTGCTGCAGGGATGGCAGGGCAGGCCAATCGCGCCGTCGTCAAAATTCAAGACGCCGGCAACCCCCTCGCGCAGCAAGCCGCCGCACGCGATCTGGAAGAGCGTTGCGAGCGCGCCGGGTTGCCGGTCGCCTCTTCGCTGACCATCGCCGAAGTAATCGCCGGGAATGCCAACCAGATGAACATGATCGCCGCCCTGCTGCTCATCATCGCCGTCCTGCTGGCCGTGGTCGGCGGATTGGGGCTGGGCGCGACGATGGGGCTCAATGTGCTGGAACGCACCCGCGAAATCGGCGTGCTGCGCGCGATCGGCGCCTCCAACGGCGCGCTGCGCGGCATCATCGTCGGCGAAGGCGTGCTCATCGGCCTGTTCAGCTGGGCATTGGGGACGCTGCTTGCGGTGCCCATCGGCAGGCTGCTCACCTACGGTGTAAGCGTGGCCTTCACCGGCGTCGGCGCCAAAGACGTTTTTGCCACATCCGGCGTCTGGCTCTGGCTGATCATCGCCGTCGCCATCTCGGCCTTTGCCAGCTTTTGGCCGGCGCGCCGCGCCGCAAAGATGAGCGTCCGTGAGGCGTTGTCATACGAGTAGACGGTAGACAGTAGACGGTAGACGGGAGACAGGGGCGGAGGGAAGCGTGAAACGTGAAATCGGGAATCCGTAATTCGCTCACCCGCTGATTCGCCGACTCAGCATCTCGCCTTGCGACTTGTAACTAGGAACTTGCAACTATTCTTCGGAGGAGAAACGTGATGAACAAGTGGACAATTTTTTGGCTTGGACTGATTGGGCTGGCGTTGACCGGCTGTGGGAGTTCGGTGGTGGCCGAATCGGCTGCGGCCGAGACGATACCGGCAGTGGCCGACGCCAACGCAGGCAAGATCGTGGTCGAGGCCGCGATCGAGCCGGCGCAGTGGCAAGACGTGAGCTTCGCCGGCAGCGGGGAAGTCGTCGCGGTACAGGTGGAGCCGGGGGACGTCGTGGCCAAGGGGGATGTGTTGGCGCGCCTGGACACCACGCTGCTGGACCTGGCCCTCGTCGAGGCGCAGGCCAACGTCGCCTACCAGGAATCGGTGCTGGCGGAGCTGGCCGTAGCACAGCCGACCACCGCGACGGCATCGCTGGCGCTGGAGCAAGCGCGCGCACAATCGGCCTCGCCGGACATCGCTGCGGCGCGCGCCCAGGTTTCGCAGGCCGAGATCACCCTGGCCAACGCGCAAAACGAGTACAACAAATCGGTAGGCCGGTCGTGGGAAAAGGAAGAGGTGCGGGCGCAATACGCCGAAATCCTTAAACGGGCCGATCTGGACTACCAGGCAGCCAAAGCGCAGCTCAACAAGGCGTACCAGGCGCAATCGGCGCACAGCTACGACGTGCAGCGCCAGGAACAGGAAGCCAGTCTCAGCTACACGCAAGCCTTCGCCCGCTGGGAACAACAACAAATACAGTCTCAGACGCGGCTGGAGCAGGCGCAGGTTGCAGTGACACGCATTCAGGCGCAGATCGCCGACGCCACACTCTACGCGCCGTTCGCCGGCACCGTGAGCGCCGTACCGGTGAAAGCCGGCGACACCGTCGCGCCGGGGCAGTCCGTGGTCACGCTGGCGACGCTGGCGCAGCTCCGCGCACGCACCAAAGACCTGACGGAGCTGGACATCGTGCGGATCGGCGAGGGCCAGGCGGTCATCGTAATGCCGGAGGCATTGCCGGACGCGAAACTGCCGGGGAAAGTCGTGCGCATCGAGCTACAAGCGGAGGATTACCGGGGCGACGTCGTGTATCCGGTCATCATCGCACTGGACGAAGTCCCGCCCGAATTGCGCTGGGGAATGACGGCGCTGGTGGAGATCGAGCTGCCCTGATCGTTGAAAAGTCGTCGCAACAAGTAGCCGGTGTAGTAATACGTTTCGCGCAGCAAAAAACCGGCCTGAGTCTTCCAGGTGCGGTACCGGCTGGTGGGAGTGGGCGAAGGATGAGCGTTCAGGCCGAGGTCGCGGGCAATGGTGACGGCGCGTTTCATGTGCAGAGGGTCGCTCACCAACAACACGCGGTCGAACCGCTGTTCCTTAACAATGCGCCCGGCCTCGGTGAGATTGGTCAGTGTGATGTGCGAAATATCTTCGGTGAAGATGGCCACTGCCGGCACACCCAGCGCCAGAGCATAAACCCGAGCGGCCTCGGATTCGGCAAGCGTGTCGCCCTCACCCACCCCACCGGTGAAAATGAGGGCGCGCACGCGCGCCTGATGGTAAAGCGCAATGGCATGGTCGAGGCGCGCCGCAAAAACCGGCGACGGCGCGCCTTCCCATACCGCCGCTCCAAGCACGATGGCCGCATCTGCCGGACCGTCGTCCCGCACAGAGGCATAGCCGGCGATCTGAAGCATCAGGACGAACGGCCAGAGGCACAATCCGCCGGCTAGGCCCAGAACGATGGCACGCCATAGACGATGACGCGACACGTTACGCTCGCACCAGGACTGGGGACAGGCTAACGTCGTCAAAATTCGCCAGAATCCCCAACTGGATTTCCTGACAACGCATCCAGGTCTTGATGTCATCCAGGTGAAGGTCTTTCACGTCACGAATGGCGACGGGAAAAACCATGATTTTGCCGTCAACCAAAAGATGCCCCAAGGCGATATCGCCGATCACAACGTCCTTGTAAGTGACCTGCACACGCTTGAGCGGCTGAACCACACAATCGCGCAACTTCAACTCGTGGCAACAGGCGTTGGCATAGATGCGGTGGATAAAGCCGGCGCCGAGCGTGTGATGGACCTCGTACAGCGCCCCAACGATTTTGTACGCAAGGTCAGGATAGAGCCAATCAGCGTGCGGGTCAGGCTGTGCGTGGGTGACATTTTCGGGGTGTTTGTCAAAGTCAAAGTAGAGGCGGTGAAAATTCGGCTCGGCGCTGCCGAAGTTCACCAGAAGCCCCACCGGCTTGTTGACCGTTTTCAGGTAAGAAATGCACTGCGCCTTGTGACGTTTGGTGAGTTTCTCGGCGACCTTGTTTTCGACGACGACCTCCTGCACGACAAACAAATCCAGGCGCTGGGTTCCGACGTGACGTTCTTTGTAGAAGATTTTGTACTCATCCTGTTGCGTACAGGAAAGCCCCTGGGTCTGTAGCTCGTGCATCATCGCGCGTTCGTAGATATATTCCGGGTAGGTGCGGGACGTGTGGTTGTAGACCTGGTAATAAGCGCGGATGATCTTGCCGGTTAGATCGTCATATTTCACTTGCGGCCTCATTGACAGGATTTTCGAAATGATAGGATCAACAAGAGACACACGGAATGGCAGGATCTACAGAATGACGAGAAAAAATCCTATCATTCTGTAAATCCTACTCTCCTATACCGAGAAATGTTTAAACTGCGGCAGATACTCCCGATTCTGAACCATCATCTCCTGGACCATCGCCTTGATCTCGGCCAACGAGAGCACGGCGGCGGTCAGCGGGTCGCTGGCGATGGCGTGGAAGACCAGGCGCGGGTCGCCGGTGAGCGCCGCCTCGACGGCCATCTCCTCGGTGCCGACGACGACCTGGTTGAGGGGCGCAACCTGTCGCGGCAGCGCGCCGACGTGAACCGGATGCAGCCCGCCTTTGTCCACGTAGACCGGCACTTCCACACACGCGCCCTCCGGCAAATTGGTGATCAGGCCGGTGTTGGGCACGTTCCCGTTAAACTGAAAAATCTCGCCACCCTGCAAGGCATTGATAATGTAAGAAGCGTACTCGTGGCCACGGTTGAGGTCAATCGTCTCCTGCGCCAGCCATTCGCGAATGCTATCCTTCCAATAACCCTCGCGTTTGCGGTATTCGTCGAGGATGTAGGCGTAGTGGCCGGGATTCCAGCCGGTGCCGTGGGTGCAATATTTCTCGATGAGATCAGGGCGTTTGCGGAACCACCAGTTGTATTCGGAATTGTGACCGCTGGACTCGGTGACGTAGTAGTCGAGATGCAGGAACATCTCGTTGCGCACCTGTTCTTCATTATAAGTATCGGGATTGCCGGTGATGGCCTGGCGAATCAGCGGGTAAGCGTCCTCACCTTTCCACTCGTACTTGAGATACCACGCCAGATGGTTGATGCCGGCGCAGGTGTAGGTGATCTCGTCCATCGACGCGCCGATCCAGCGCGCGAGCATCCCCGCCGTGCCCTGGACGCTGTGGCACAATCCGGTGATGGGGATGGCAGACTCACGTTGCATCGCGCGGCAGAGCATCGCCATGGGATTGGTGTAGTTGAGCATGGTCGCGCCGGGGCAGTATTTCTCCATATCCCTGACGATCCCCAACATCACCGGGATGGTGCGCAGCGCGCGGAAAATGCCCGAAGGCCCACGCGTATCACCGACATTGGTGTCTATGCCGTACTTCTTGGGGATGAGAATGTCGTGCTGCCACACGTCCAAGCCCCCGGCCAGGATCGTCACAATGACAACGTCCGCGCCCTTCAGCGCCTCAGCGCGGTTCGTCGTCGCCTCAACCCTGGCGGGGTATTTCCCCTCCTTCACGATCCGGCTGACCGCCCGGTTGATGAACTCCAACCGCTCTGGGTCAATGTCCATCAATGCCAGGGTGGCATCTTTCAACAACGGGAACGTCAAGATGTCGCGAACCAATCCCCGCGTAAATTCAAAACTTCCGGCTCCGATAAAAGTAATTTTCGTCATAGGACCTCCACAGAAAGTTAAAAGTTGAAAGTTTCAAGTTGCAGGTTGAGATACGCTTCACGCTTCACGTTTCACGTCCTCGCCCTCTGCCTTCACGATCGGCGCAACCAACACCTTGTCAACGCGCCGTCCGTCCATGTCCACGACCTCGAAGCGCCAGCCCTCACATTCGCAAGATTCCCCGGAGACGGGGATGCTGCCGATGTGGTAGACGATGAATCCGCCCAACGTCTGGTAGGCGTTCAACTCCTCATTGGGCAGTTCTTCGAGATCGAGAAGCTTCTTGATCCGCTCGATCGGCAGGATGCCATCCACCAGCCACGAACCGTCCTCACGCTGGATGATTTCGGGTTCTTCGGGTTCATCCACGGCCGGGAGATCGCCCACGATGCTTTCGAGGATGTCGGTGTCGGTGGTCATGCCCTGAATCACGCCGTATTCGTCCACGACCATTGCGATGTGCGTGCCGGTACGCTTGAAAAGCTCCAGCAGCTTGAGTGTGGACATGCTTTCCGGGACGAAAAGCGGCAAGCGCACCAACGATTTCAAGTCCAGCGGGGCGTTAGCGAACGACTGCGTCAGGATGTCCTTCACGTACACGATCCCGAAGATGTTGTCCAGCTCGTCCTTGCTCACCGGGAATCGCGAGTGCGGGCTCTGGGCGATCTTCTCGCGAATGGTTTCCAGATCGTCGGCCAGGTCCAACCAGATGATTTGCGGGCGCGCCGTCATCATTGCGCCGACCCATTGCTCGTCCAGGCGCAACACGCTTTCGAGGATGTCCTGCTCGGTTTCTTCAAAGACGCCGCTCTGAGCGCCCTGCTCGATCAGAATCTCGATCTCTTCCTGGGTGATGAGCGGCTCCGTCGAAGGCTTGACCCGCAACAGCCACAGGACAAAATCGGTGGAAAGGCTGAGCAACTTCACCAGCGGCGCGGCCAGCTTCGCCAGAAACGTCATCAACGGCGCCGACGCCACCGCGATGCGCTCGGCGTTGTTCAGAGCCAGACGCTTGGGAACCAGCTCGCCCACGATCAAAGACAGGTAGGTGATGACCGTGACCACCACCACCACACCGATGGCTTCGCTGTAGGGCGCCAGAGAGGGAACGCCCCTGAGCAGCAGGGCAATCTCTTCGGCCAGCGTGGCGCCGCCGAACGCGCCCGATAAGACGCCGATGGACGTAATGCCAATCTGGATGGTGGACAACAACTTATTGGGGTTGTCGGCCAGTTTCAGCGCCGTCCGGGCATTGCGGCTCCCTTCCTCGGCCAGTTGTTGCAAGCGCGCTTTGCGCGCCGAAACAATGGACATTTCGGACATAGCAAAGATGCCGTTGGTCATCAATAACAGAAAAATCACCAGAACTTCGGACAATGGATTATTCATCATGCTCCTGATCGTATCTTCTCAAGATCTGGGGGGTGAGGGGCTGGGGGCAGGCCGCGCCCGCCCCCCCCACTTCTGCCCTTTTTTTTGATATCGTTTTTTTGGAGCGGTTACTCGGGGTGTCGGGCGGCAGGGG
>DAOUFX010000374.1:0-8537 GCA_034429675.1 Anaerolineae bacterium
GTCCCAAAACCCCACCCCCAATTTTGGAGATAATAAACCTTACCGGTGATGGAGATTGAGTGGATAGTCTATGCAGAAAAAGTATGAAGAAACTACCGTGGAACGATTATGGCAACGCCAGTTTTCCGGCAGCGCCGACAGACAGGCGATGATCGCTCTCGCCTATGCCTGCAAAGCCGATACGTTGCATGTTGTGGATTTGCCCTACCGGCTCAGTTCGTGGGCGTTCGACGATACCGGCAACAAGAATTTGTGGTTCAACGCCGGGGGAGAGTTGGTGGCCTGGGCCGTCTTGCAGACGCCGTTCTGGACGATTGACTATGTTTGCCGTCCTGATTTCGAGGCGACGCTTCACCAGGAGATTGTCGCCTGGGCGGATAATCGCGCCCACGAGGTGGTGGGGACGCCGGGTGGATTGCCCTCCTGGTTTGTGAGCGCTTTTGCCGATCAGGAGTCTCGTATTCGCGACCTTGAGTCTGCCGGGTTTGTCTCTCAGGCCGACCTGGAGGTGGATGCCTGGTCCAAGGTTCTTATGCGGCGCCAGGCTACCCAGCCGGTCGAGAGTTGCGCCCTGCCTACGGGGTTTGGCATCCGTTCGTTGACCGGGGAGGATGAGGTCGCTGCCTATGTTCAGTTGCACCGGGATGTTTTCTTGACCAAGAATATGACGAGTGAGTGGCGCGCGCGTATTTTGCGTTGCCCGGAGTACGCGCCTGATCTGGATCTGGTGGTCGTCACCTCTGACGGTCGGCTCGCTGCATTTTGCGTGGGCTGGCTTGGCAAAGGGGATGGCAGGAACGAACCTCTCAGCGGACACATTGAACCGCTGGGGGTTCTGGAGGATTTCCGTGGTTTGGGGCTGGGGCGGGCCATTCTCTCCGAATGTCTGCGGCGGATGCATCGCTATGGCGTCAATCAGGTCTACGTCGAAACCGACAAATACCGCAACGCCGTCCTGGGCCTTTACGAAGCCGTGGGTTTTCAGACGATTCGGGAGGTCTTGGTGTATGGTAAAGATTACGATAAGGATGACGATTAGGAGAATGGATTTTGTTCGACACTGCGACAGATTTATTGCCGGAGTTGTCCTTACGTTTGCGGCTGTGTTGTTGGCTGCGTGCCGTCAAAGCCCACCGACGTTTTCGTCAACGCCGGAAGTTGTGACGCCAATGGCTGTGGCAACCACCGTTGAAGTGATTGCCACGGCGACTGCTGAAATTGTAGCGACGCTGCCGGCATCGGCCACACCCCGCCCCCCGGCTACAAGCATTCCGTTGGCCGCCACGGCCACGCCGAATCTGGCGGATACCTGGCCGCCGGGTTACATTCCCCACGCTGCGTTACATCGGGTAGCGCCTCCCGTTGAGTACGGTTGGTTCAACAGTGATTTTCAATGGGAGGACGATGACCATTTGCGGTATCGGCTGGGCAGCAGGAATTATCACCAAACGGAATGTGTCTCTGAGACCTGGGGCGTCTACACCATGTTTGATACTACGGAGTGGGTTAGCGAGACGCTGTGTTTCCCGGAATTGCCGGACGCCATCTCCGAGTTGGCGAATTATGCAGAGTTCACGGCTGCCGATATTGAGGATCAGGCATTGTCTCCTGATGGCACCCAGGCGTTTGTTCTGACCAGGGCGATGACCACCACGTTGCCGCCTTTGCCTAAAATTGGTACGTATGAGCCGGAAGCGGGGACGCCTATTCGCCAGGGCTGGTTGGTGAATCTGGTTGGAGGAAAGGCCCGCCCTGCTTTTTATACCACGGAGATTTTTGATTATGAGTGGTCGGCGGATGGCGCTTATCTGACGGTTGTCGGCGGCGCCTGTTATGGAGGCTCCCCTCCCGATGTTGTTCTTGGCGGCGGCATCCATAGCGTTGCCGTACAAACTCTGGCCGTTCATACCATCAATGCGGACTACACCGGCAGGTGTGAGGGGGGAGTTGACCTTGAGTTTTCACCGGATGGTCAACACGTGATTTATCCTCCCGGTATTGTGAGTTCCCTGGATGCCAAAACGCAGGATCGAGTTTGCACCGAAGACGAGTATTCCCGCAGTTACACCTGGTCTGACGATGGCCGTTATGCTTATGTGGCCTGTGGGAAAGAAAGCGACACATTGCACAGATATGACACCGCGACCGGTGAAAATATCATCGTGGTTGATCGGGAAGAGGTTTTCTTTCAGGCCATACGGATGAGAATCTCGCCAAGCCAGAATTACATGGCTTTCCGTTGGAGTTCAAGTACGTTTGTGACGGTCAGCCCGTATGATGACGGGATTTGGATCCTCGACCTTAGTGTGGTGGCGGGGGAATAAGTGCGGAATTCTGGAAACTATGGATATTGAAGACTGCCGGGCAAAGCCAGATCCCGGCAGTCTTTGTATGCAGGCAAAATTAGACTGTGGTGGAGCGTTGTTCTACGGTGTGACGAACCGTTGAATGTTGGACGAAACCCGCAGACCGGCGACCCATTCGCGGACGGCTTTGTCGCGAAGCAGGTAAACATTGTCCGAGGTGATTTCCATATCGGGTACGCGCTCTACGACCTGGACGATGTGGTAACCCAGCGAACTTTGAATCACCGGGCTGATTTGTCCCGGCTGGAGCGCAAACGCTGCCGCCTCAACCTCAGGCGAGATCAACACCCCTTGCGGGAAGTAGCCCAGCTCTCCACCGGTGTCGCGCGTGCTGAGATCCTGCGAATATGTGCGCGCCAGTTCGGCAAAATCCTCGCCGGCTTGCAGCCGTCCGAGGAGTTGCTGCGCCTCTACATCGGTGTTCACGAGAATATGTCGCGCCGAGATGTGTTCGGCTCGCAACGGAACCGTTTCAGCGATGCGGTTGACCATCTGGGTGGTCATCATCTCGCTGCGCAGCTTTTCGCGCATCTCCTCCAGGGTAAATCCTTCATTGGCTAACCACGTGTCGAAGGCATCCTGACCGATGTCTGTTTTGAGGGATTCGATGGCTGCGTCCACATCGGCGTCGCTGACCGTGATCCCTGCCTGAAGCGCTGCTTGTTCGATCAGGACCTGGTCAATCATGATTTCCAACACCCACTCACGATCCTGGGCTTCCCGTCCTTCAATGAGGCTGGGGTCCTGTCCTGACGCTGCCATGTCGGCCTCGTAGCGGGCCACCTGGCGCTCATAAGCCGCCAGTGGAATGGGAACATCATTGATCAATGCTGCCACCGGTTCCGGCGTAGCGGTTGGATTGGTCAGCATGGTCGGCGCCGCGTTCGTCGTATTGGCAGTCGGGGGCGGCGTCGCGTCAACGCCGGGGATGGTGCAGGCCGACAGTATTGAAATCACCATGATCCCGGTCCATATCCGTGCTCGTTTCATGAGTTCTCCTCCTGAAATGCAATGTCTCAAAATGCTCCATCCATTATAGACTGAGCTGGCGTTCTGGCAATGAACTATTTTTAAGAACACGCCGGGTACTTGTGGTAAAATCAACGAAGTGCGCCTCATTTGAGTGCGATGGTGGGATGAATCCGGCGCCGCAAAGATGAGTGAGGAACGAGAAGATGCGTGGTGAACTCTTGCGATGTAAAAGGTCTTGTGAGAATTTTGTGAAATGGATGCCAGCGAGGTGATGACAACACCCTCGGCACAAGCGCACGAGCCAACTGGGTGGAGTGGGGTACGCCGGGTTGATCCGGCCTGTGATACCGACGACGTTTTGGCGTTGATCGAAACCGGGTTTGGGCCGGAACTGGATCCTCAAGGGAAGAAGATGCTGGCGCAAATGAAACAGGCGGCCCAGGCCGACAATTGGCTGTCGTGGTTGACCGGTCCGATTCTGGACACCTCCGGCTTTGTATTCGCCAGGGGGAACCGCGTGATTGGGAATTTATCGTTTCGTTATACCTGGCCGAGCGGGAGCCAGGGCCGTCTGATCGGCAACGTGGTAGTCCATCCAGAGCATCGTCGTCAGGGCGTGGCGCGGGCTATGATGGAGATGGCTATCGCTACTGCACGGGAACAGGGCGCCCAATGGGTTGGATTGGAGGTGCGCTCCGACAATGAAGGCGCGCGCGCACTGTACGAGCAGTTGGGATTTATTGCGGTGGGCCAGGTGCAACACCTGCTGCGTCCCGAAGACCTTCCCTGGCCGGATGTTGAAGTGGAGTCTCACATCTCCTGGGCTTCCTGCGCGCCGTCTGACAGCGTCAAGTGGGCTGAGTTGGCGCGCACGATCTACAATCGCCGGCAGACCCAGGTCCTCGAAATTCGTCCGGCCTTGTACGTTTTTGGTGGGATAGGGCAGTATTTCAGGCGTTGGTTTGGCGGGCAGGTTGAGGGCGCCTGGTTGTCCGGCAAATCTGCTCCACGCCTGGCTTTGCGTGTTTTGACCGAACGTCGCTATCATTTTCATCTGTGGGATATGTTGGTGCACCCCGACGAAAATCCTCTGGAGGTCCAGGCGAGCGTCAACAAAGCGGTGCGTAGCGTGCGGCGTTTCCCGACGTGGCCGGTGGTGGCGCTGATAGCCGATCAACCGCGATTGCTGGAAGCCTTGTATGCGATCGGCTTTCAATGCCGTCGCACTCAGATACAGATGGTGTTGGATCTTTAGCGCGCGCCGGGGATGGCCGCGCGTTGTCTCACCGCTTCGTATAGCGCCAACGAACCGGCGACGGCTGCGTTCAACGAGCTGACTGCGCCGCGCATGGGGATGGCGACCAGCCAATCGCAACGTTCGCGGACCAATCGCCGCAAGCCGCTGCCCTCGCTGCCGGTCACGATGCCCAACGACGCGGTCATATCTATGGTCGTATAGAGCTGCGCTTCGGGAACCCCTTCCAGTCCCACCATCCAAACTCCCTGTTCTTTCAGGATTTCCATTTCGCGCGCCATATTGGTCACACAGGCTATGTTCAGATGTTCGGTCGCGCCGGAGGCCGTGTTGACCGTCGCCGGGGTGATCCCCGCCGCGCGCCGTTCCTGGAGGATGACCCCGTGCACTCCGGCAGCCTCGGCGGTGCGGATGAGGCTGCCCAGATTGTGCACATCCTGGATCAAGTCCAGCAACAAGAGCAGCGGTTTTTCTGCGCGCGCCCTGGCCAGATCGAGCATGGCGCCGGTCTCGGTGTAAGGGTATTCGGAAACTTCCAGAGCCACTCCCTGGTGTTCGGGCGTTGACGCCGCGCGATCCAGTTCGAGGCGGGCGGCAGTGTGGATGGAGATGTTGCGCTGTTTGGCAGCGGTCAGGATTTCGTCGAGAATAGGGGCTGTTTGCGGCGTCTCGGCCACCAACAAACGAAACGGGCGACGCCGTCCGGCTCGTAAAGCCTCACGAACAGCTTGTCGCCCGTAAAGAAATTCCTTTTTCATAGGTCAGCATCGGCCCGGAGCTATTTCAAATACCAGGTGCTGCCGCCGGCGTAGTCTTCGAGGATGATGCCGATTTCGCTTAAATGGCTGCGAATCATATCAGCCTTGGCCCAATCCCTGGCGGCGCGGTATTCCTGCCGCAGCTCAATCAGCAAATCCAATAACCCTTCCACCATCGGCTCTGTCACCTGTCCCAGGAAACTGTCGGGGAGGATGCGCAAAACCTGGCCAGCCAGATCGGTGAAGATGCGATCCATCGCGGCAAACGTGCCCATGCTGACATTTTCGTTCTCATCCAGGTACTTGTTGACCTCTTTGACGAATTCAAAGAGTGTGGCCAACGCCTGTGGCGTATTGAAGTCGTCGTCCATCGCCGTCAGAAAATCCTGGCGATAATCGTCCAGCGTCACGACCTGCGAGAGCAGCGCCGTCCCGGCCGGGGCCACGCTGTGTTTGCGCCGTCGCAGTTTGGTGACCGTATTATGCAATCCCTTGATTCCCTGTTGCGCCGCTTCCATGGCTTCCCGGCTGTAATCAATGGCGCCGCGATAGTGGCTGCTTAGAATGAAATAGCGGATGGCTTCGGGCGTGTATAATTTCAGCGCATCCTTGATTGTCAAGAAATTACCCAGGCTCTTGCTCATTTTTACGCCGTTGACGGTCAGCGAACCGACGAGCATCCAATAGTTGGCAAAAGTTGTTCCGCGCAGCGATTCGGCTTGCGCTACCTCACACTCGTTGTGGGGGAAGACGTTCTCCATACCGCCGCCGTGAATATCAAACGGTTGTCCCAGGTATTTGGTGGACATCACCGAGCATTCAATGTGCCATCCCGGATAGCCGTTGCCCCACGGGCTGGGCCAGCTCATCAAATGTTCCGGCGTGGCGCTCTTCCACAGCGCGAAATCGGCGGGATTTTGTTTGTCCTCACGCACTTCGACGCGCGCGCCCGCGAGCAATTCATCGAGATTGCGTCTGGCGAGTTTGCCGTAATCCGGGAATTTCGCGACCGAAAAGTAGACGTTGCCGTCAACTTCGTAGGCATATCCCATATCGAGTAGATTCTGGATGCCGGAAATAATCTCCGGGATGTGACCCGTGGGGCGGGGCGAGATATTGGGACGGAGAACGTGGAGCGTATCCATATCGTCGTTAAAACTGTTGATGTACGTCTCCACAACTTCCATCGGCTGGAGCTGCTCGCGGGCGGCGCCTTTGCTGATGCGATCCTCGCCGGAATCCATGAGGTGGCCGACATCGGTGAGATTGCGGACGTAGCGGACCTTGTATCCTCGAAATTGCAGGTAGCGCAGGACAACGTCTATGGCAATGTAAGTCTTGGCGTGGCCCAGATGCGAATGATCGTACACCGTTGGCCCACACGCATACATGCCGACGCTGTCGTCGTGCAGAGGCTTGAACACTTCCATTTCACGAGTCAGGTAATTATAAACTCTCAGTGTCATCGCTGTTCTCCATTTTTCGTGAGAAAGAGGCAAGGTTGAGAAGTCTACTCGTTTTCGCTATTGAAGCGCGCAAAGATCATCCGTCCGGCGGCTGTTTGCAACACTTTACTAACCGTGACTTCGATGGTGTCGCCAATGTACGCTGCGCCATCTTCAACCACCACCATCGTTCCATCATCCAGGTAGCCAACCCCTTGATTTTGTTCTTTCCCGGCCTGAAGCACGTGGATGGTGAAGGTTTCTCCGGGCAAGAGAACGGTTTTGACAGCATTAGCCAGTTCGTTGACATTGAGTACCGTGACTGCCTGTAATTCGGCTACCCGATTCAAGTTATAGTCATTGGTAAGAATGGCTGCGCCCAATTCTTTGGCCAGGGAAATCAGCTTGTCGTCTACTTCGCGGACATTTGCAACGTCGGCCTCAATCAGGCGCACGGGCATGGGCGATTCTTCCTGTAATTGCCGCAGAATCTCCAGGCCCCGCCGGCCCCGATTGCGGCGCAAGGTATCGGCAGAGTCGGCGACGTGCTGCAGCTCGTTAAGAATGAACAGCGGTACGATCAGTTCGCCCTGAATGAAACCCGTGCGGCAGATGTCGGCAATGCGACCATCAATGATGACACTGGTATCCAGCAAAACTCCCGGTTTTTTTGCCTCGACCGGCGCGGGTTCAACGGCTACAGGCTCGGAATCTGCGTCTTTGGGGAAAATGCGCTCGCGCAATCCCTGGAAGAGGTCTTGTCGCATCACCGCCACGGTCACGCCCACGTAGCCAAACACGGCGGTGGCGATGAAAGGCAAGAATTGTCCGAGGGGTGAGGGCAACAACGACAACGGGTACGCCGAAATCGCCGAAAGCGCCAGGCCCAGGAACAGGCCGAGGGTGGCCGTGAAGATGGTATGGGCCGGGAGTTGTTGGATGTTGCGGCGTAAGGTTTGGATGGGGTTAATGATCATTGCCGGAGTGGCCAGAAACCCCAGAATTGCGCCTAAAGCGCCCCCTAAAATTGAGGTGTAAGAGCGGAAAATTTCAGGGATAGCGGGGATTTCTGCAAGTTGCGTTCCGATAGCGACCCCGATTGAACCCAAGACCAGCAGACCGATGAGGCGAATGATGAACGTCATCTGCATAATGATTTCTCCTAAATAAAAGTAAGTGGGCGACCGATACAGGTCGCCCTCAAAAAGATTGCGGTTGGGAAAAGAATAAAAAGAATAAAATCTCCCACCTGCACTTTCCCATCTTAGCATAGTCAGATAAATAGTCATTATCTGAGGGGGGAATGGAACCATTCGATCCGGTTGACTTTATTGGAGTTTTTGGATATAGTGGTAACAAATTAAAATCGGCCAGGGGCAAACGATTTTTAATCATTGAGAGGGCTTATATCCTCCATAATTTTTATGTCACTAGATGCGGATTTTTGCTCCTTGCCACAAATTTTTTAGACAGGAGTTGCAAATGGCTAAGTGTCCAGAGTGTCATTCGCGATTGACGATCAATTCGGATGTCGAGTTATGGGAACGAATTTTTTGTGAGGGATGTGGAACCGAATTGGAAGTGGTGCATCTCGTCCCATTGGAATTGGAACCCGTGTACAACCTTGCCGGCGAAGACGACGACATGTTGGATGAGTTGGAAGATGACGATGAGGATACCGACTGGGAAGACGATGAAGAAGGGGACGACACCGAGGAGTGGTAGACGATTTTTTAGGAGA
>DAOUFX010000375.1:0-17607 GCA_034429675.1 Anaerolineae bacterium
GGCGGGTACCCCCGCCCGCGAAAAACCTTCCTTTAATTCCCCCGCTTTAGCGGGCTATTTTCAAGGGAGGTAACAAAATGAACGAAGAAATAGAAGAAACCATCCAGACAAAGGAGGAGTTACTCGAATCGCTCAAGCAACACCGCGATATGACCGGCGCGGATCTCAGCGGAATGAACCTGGCAGGCGCGAAATTCACCGGGATGAAAATGACTCAGGTCAATCTGTCGGGCGCGGATCTGTCCGGTGGGATCTTCGCCGGAGCAGAAATGGCCGAGGCAAATCTGAGCGAAGCGCAGATACCCGGGGCAAGATTCCTGGGGGTCAATCTCGCCAAAGCAATTCTCAGCAAAGCCAAAATGATGGCGGCCAATTTTGTGGGCGCCAATATGCAAAGCGTCAACCTTTCCGAGGCCGATCTCAGCGACAGCACCTTCGTCGGCGCCAATCTGGAAAATGGGAACCTGCAAGCGGCCAATCTCACGGCGGCCAAATTCTTCGGCACGAACATCAAGAATGCCAATCTGACCGACGCGCAACTAACCGGCAGCCGGCTGTCGCACGTGGACGTGACCGGCGCAGATTTCAGCAACGCCAATACCACCGGCGCTATGGCCACCCGCGACGTCAACTGGGCTGCGGCAAAAGTGCCGCCCGTCGAATTGCCCGAAACGCTGCCGGAAGCTCCCTCCTGGGTCCCCGCCGCAGTGATGGGGATCGCCGCCGGCCTGGCAGTCGTGCTCATTCTCAGAAAAAGAATTCGCCGCCGGCTGTGACGCGGCTAGTTTAACGCAATCTGCTGCCTGATGTTCGTAGTAACACTTCAGTCGTCCTGCGCCTTAGGAGACGGCTGAAACCGTTACTACAAGCCCATTCGAGGCGTAAGGTGGCAACTTGAGTTAATCTGCATGAAACAGAGAGGGCCGAATTACTTCGACCCTCTCTCTTGTATGTCACATTTCTACGCGTCGCACGCCGCATCGGAACGAACGTACCGTTGCAAAATTCCCTCTGCGGCATCGCGCACCCGCGCCACCAGTTCGGGCGGCGCCAAGGCCTGCGCAGCCCGGCCGTATCCCAGAACCCAGCCGGTAGCCCAGTCCAACCCGGAAACCCCGAAGCTGATGGTAAGCGAGCCGTCCTCGTGATCCACAATGTCGGCCCAATGGCCGCTGTATTCGCGCACCCCGGAGGCGACGCTGGAATCCATGTGAACCACAATGGTGTAGCGGTTCTCGAACTTCATCGTCCGCTCGACGTAATCGCGCGCGGAGAAATCGCGCGGCAACGCAAAGCGCGTATTGAGCGGGCGTACGTCCAGAATGCGATCCACGCGAAATGTGCGCAATTCCTGGCGCAGATGGCAGAAAGCCACCAGATACCACAACCCGCCGCGAAAGGTTAAGGCGTAGGGGTCTACGTCGCGATGAGTTTCTTCAAGGCTAAAGCTGCGGTAGGTCAGACACACGCTGCGCCGGGCGGTCACTTCGGTGCGCAATACCTGCATCACCGGCGCCCAGGGGCGATAATCCTTGGCCAGCAGGCCGCTCACCACAAGGCTCTGTTGCGCCAGCGAAACTTCCTGTCGCAAATCGTCGGGCAAGACGTTGTCCAGTTTCGCCGTAACCGACGTAACGGCTTCCTTATATACCTGCCCCCACATCTCTTCGACGAGATGGGCGCCCATGTAAAGCACCGTTGCCTCTTCGGCCGAGAAAATCAGCGGCGGGAGCTTGTAACCGCGCAACAGCCCGAACCCGCCATAGGGGCCACGCTCGGTGTAGATGGGAATGCCCATCTCCTCCAGCATCTCCATATAGCGGTGGACGGTGCGCTCCGAAACATCCAGTTCCTCGGCCAGCTCCCCGGCTTTCCAGGTCGAACGGGCCTGAAGCAACAAAATCAATGACAACAGCCGCGTCGCAACATTTCCCATAGTATCTCACCTGATGCCAGTATACACGGAATTATGCCATAAAATGTCGTAAATAGCCACGAGGAAGAATTCTGGAGTAGGTTTCAGTAGAGACGCAAAATTTTGCGTCTTCTTCTGTCAAAATTTTGCGTCTTCTTCTGTAATAAGTAAAAAATTCTTCCCCTCCGAAACTGCCCGGAGGGGAAGAAAAAATCAAAAGCGAACCATCGCTGGCGCGATTGATGATTAGTGGGTCGCGCCTACTCCGCGCATGACCACCGGCAGGTACACCATAAAGCGGGTCGGGGCTGGTTCTTCGACGAACGCCAACACGCCGAGCCGCGACAGGTTCTGCCAGGAACCGTCGGTGGGGTCGTTCCACTTCGCGATGCTAGAACGCACACCGTCGCCCAGTCCATCGTCATTGACCTGGAAATCGAAGCCGACGACGACGCCATCCTGCGGCGTCACGGCGGTCAGGGTGATCGCCAACTCGACGGTATACCCCCAGGTTGAGGTTATCGCGGCGCTGGTGAGCGTGGTCGTGACGGTACTGCCGCCAAAGCTCTGCTCGTTGACGAAGTTGACGCGGTACTGCCCATCGTCGCTCTCATACGAGGAGGTCTTGCCGTTGTTCTGATCCAGGAAGACCTCGATCGAGTCCTGCTCATAAGCGTTGGCGCTGGCCTTGCTCAGCAGGCTGTCGGAGACCACGGCGAAGACGTACAGGTGATTGCTGTCCCACATCGTCTTGACCGTAGCCGTGGCGCCGTTGTTGCCAAGCGCCCACAGATCGGTGCTGATGGTAGACGCATCGGCCCACGACTCGTCCGCAACGGCGTCAATGACCGGCGTGCCCTCAATTGCAGTGGTCACACGCATCTCACCCAGAATCAGCGTGCCAAACTGAGAAGGATTGGTATCCTGGCTGTGTGTGGGATCGTTCCACGAGATCGGCTGGCTCGGGTTGCTGCCATCGGTGACGCGAATGTCGAAACCGAGGTTGACGTCAACGTCCAGCGCTACGGTCAGCGGGAGACGCGCTTCCAGCAGGTAACCGTGCGTGTTGGTGATGATCACGTAGTCCGCCAAAGCGGTCTGGCTGGGGTAGACGTAGTGACGGTCGTCGCCCCGATAACTCGTGGCGTTGTCGTCATTCTGATCCACAAAGACCTCGACCTTGTCGCCGGCATCGGCGGTGGCGTCCACGACATCTGCAATCACGTAGAGGTAATCCTCATCCCAGCGGGTCTGGAAAGTCGCCGAGATCGTGCCGTTGGAAGGAATTTCAACCCAAGATACATAGGTCCAGAGCGGATCAACTATCCCATCCAAAACCGGCGAGCCATTGAAGGAAATCTGTTCCTGGATGTTCACCGGCAAGCGGCTGGGATCAATGATGCCCCAGTAAGCGTGCTTGGCCTGCAAGTTCGTATCGAAGAGCAACGGCATTTCGAGGCGCGGGATGGGGAAGGTGGAAAGCCAGGTAGCGTCGTCGGCCATACCCCAGAAAGTCACCGACTTGAGATCGCCGGTTCCGGCGGCGCCGTATTTGCGCAGCATCGTGAAGATGTCCTTATAGCGATGCCCCTGCCGGATCAGGACCGATTCCGGGACGCTCGTGTACGAATCAATGTCGTTGGGGTAGATGCTCATGTCGAGCTCAGTGATGTGAACCTCGCCCAGTTCGGCGAAGCGCTGAATGGCGGCCTCAATCTCAGGCACCGACGGGCTCTGGATATCAATATGCATCTGCATACCAATACCATCAACCGACACGCCCTGATCTTGCAGGTTTTTCACGATGTTGTACATACATTCGCGCTTGGTGACGCCCGTCTCACCATAATCATTGAGGATCAATGTAGCGGTCGGGGCCTCTTCGCGCGCAATCTGGAAAGCCCGCGTGATGTATTCAGAGCCGGTCAACTCATACCAGCGGCTGCGGCGATAACAGTCGGGCTGCGCCGGGTCAACCACTTCGTTGACCACGTCCCAAACATTGACCACATCGCCATAGCGGCCGACGACCGTGCGGATGTGATCCTCCATGCGATCCAACACCAGCTCTTTGTTCTCCAGGGTTGGAGTCAGCGGTTCGCCGGCGTCGGTCTCGAACATCCACTCAGCGGCCTGGCTGTGCCAGACCAGCGTGTGGCCGTGGAGATACATGTCATTGTCGCGCGCATAATTGGCGATCGTGTCGGCGGGGCCAAAGTTGTAGGTATCCGAAATGGGATGAATCGGCCCGGCCTTCATCGCGTTGCCGGCGGTGATGCTGTTGAAATGGCGCTGTAACAGTTGTTCGTGACGAGTGCTCTGAACGCCATCCGTTTCAAGCGCCGCTCCGACGATGAAATCATTAGCATAGGTTTCGTACACCGAAGGGATATCGGTCTGGATGGGCTGTTGGGAGAGCCGGTAGATGATCACATCGTCAATGTAGAACGAAACGTTGGTAATGGCGGCTTCCGCATACAACGTGACTGCGCCGTCGTCAACGGCGGTGGTGTACTCGAACTGCCCGGACATACACGACCACTCGGCGTCGGTCGTAGTGCTGTCGCTTCCCAACCAGGGATACGATGCGCTGCCATCAATGGCGTAGGTCAGGGCGAAGTTCGCCCGGGTCGTCGTCATGCCTTCCGCCAGCCGGATGCAGCCGGTAATCTCGTAGGTGTTGCCGACTTCCAACAGACTGCCCACGTTCACAGCCGGGCCATGCCAACCGTCGCTGCGGTTGGTCACCTGAAGCGCATAATCTCCTGTGTGAACAGTGTCGCTCACTACAGTCACAGCCGCGCCGCCCGTACTACGCGCGTACCAACCTTGCGTAGTGTTGTCCTCGAAGTCATAGATGACTACCGGTGGAGGCGTTAACATCACGATGGACACATCATCAATGTAGAACGAGACATTGGCGTCAGCGGCCTCGGCGTACAGCATCAACTCGGTGGCCTGGTCGGTATACGCAAACGTCGCCGACATGCACGACCATGCCGCATCGGTGGTCGCATTGTCAACGCCCAACCAGGGATAGGTGGTATTGCCATCAACGGTGCGAACCATGCCGAAATTCGTGCGGGTCGTCGTCATTCCATCCGTCAACCGGATGCACCCGCTGATTTCATAAGTGGCGCCGACTTCCAGCACATTCAGAACATTCACACCCGGCCCGTTCCAACCAGCAGTGCGCCCGGTCACCTGAAGCGCGTGAGTTCCCGTGTGCGCCATATCAGTGGTCACGGCCAACACGGCACTACCGCGCCCGGCCCAGCCTTGCGCCGTGTTGTCTTCGAAGTCGTAGACCTCGACCACTTCCGCCTGCGGCGCAAGCGGTTTGGCCACCACAGGCGCCGGCGCGGTCATGGCCGGGAAGACAAAGCCCGTCAGGAACGAGAACACGACAAGCAAAGAAAGCGACTTGTACCAATTTCTGTTAGACAAAGTTCTGCGTGACATCTTTTCTCCTTAATCGGTTGAAATTTTCTACTACGATCGTCATTTATATGAAAATTCCTGATTTATTTTTTATACACCTCCTTCAAAAATAGCATTTAGCCATTGGCTTTCAGCCTTAGCCGGAATCGCCGCCGGTGTGGTAAGGGTTAAAGGGGGGTGTCTTTCGAGCAAGAGTACTTGCGCGAAAGACACCTATCTTTATTTCCTCGCCGGTAACGTTACCGGAAATGGTCAAGAAAAACACCGGTGGATACCGGTATCGTTACCGACAATTATCGCACGTTTGTCCAAAAATTGAAATAGTCGGAAAAATCTTTCATCACGAGTTGACCACAAAAGCGTTGTGATTTATGATGGGCGGAACTAACAGCCAACGGCTAAATGCGATTTGAGGAGAGCAAACAATGACCGTCACAAGTCAACAGTTGGAAGTGCAGGGATTACCAACCCATTGCCTGGTCGCCGGCGAGAGCGGTTCGCCGGTGGTACTGCTTCACGGCGCAGGGGTAGATTCCGCGTCGCTGTCGTGGAAGGAAGCCATCGAGCCGCTGGCGCAGCATCACCGCGTCTTTGCGCCCGACTGGCCGGGGTACGGGCAAAGCGCCAGGCCCAAGGTCCAGTACACCATCGAATTCTACATTGATTTTCTGGCGCAGCTGATGGATACGCTACAGTTGCCGCAAGCCTCTCTGGTGGGGATTTCGATGGGCGGCGGGGTTGCGCTGGGGTTCACGCTGAAGCATCCAGATCGCGTGGACAGGCTGGTTCCGGTTGATCCCTACGGCATCATGCCCAAGATCGCCTGGCACAAGTTGTCGTATCTGTACGTGATATCGCCGTTCAACGAGCTGTCCTACTGGCTTTTCATGCGCAGCAAGAGTATGGTGCGCTGGAGCGCCCTGGCCAGTCTCATCTCCGACCCGGCGCGGCTCACCGATGAATTGATGGACGAGCTCTGCCTGGCGGCGCAGACTCCCGACGCGGGCAAGGCCTTCGCCTCGTTCCAGCGCCACGACCTGACCTGGAACGGCGTGCGCACCAACTACCTCGACCGCCTGCACGAGATCGCCGCCCCCACCCTCTTCATCCAGGGCGAGAAAGACGCAGGCGTCCCGTTGCAATACGCTCAGGAAGCGCACAAGCGCGTCAAGAATTCGCAACTCCACGTGATGCTGGGCTGCAAACACTGGCCGATGCGCGACCGCCCCGAAGAGTTCAACCGCGTGCTAATCGAATTCCTTCAAGACGCGGCTGCGGCGTAAAAACCTTTAGAAGAGATAAAAAGTAAGTGTTTTTTTCGAGTCGGGATACCGGCTCGAAAAAACACCCCATTCTATCCGGCTAACGGCTAAAAACTAAAAGCCAAACGCTATTTTTGAGGAGACCCCATCGTGTCAAACAATCAAAATCGCGAACGACTTTCACTGGATCAAGGATGGCGCTTTGCGCTGGGCCACGCCTGGGACACCCGCAAGGACTTCGACCACGGCAACGGCTATTTCTCGTACCTGACCAAAACCGGGTACGGCGACGGGGCCGCCGCGAAGAACTTCGACGATCGCGGCTGGCGTCTCCTCGACCTGCCGCACGACTGGTGCGTCGAGCTGCCCTTCGACGCGCGCGGCGGGCACAGCCACGGCTACAAGGCCATCGGGCGCAATTTCCCCGAAAACAGCGTGGGCTGGTACCGCAAGTCCTTCTTCATCCCCGAATCCGACCTGGGCCGGCGCATCTCGCTGGAATTCGATGGCGTGCACCGCGATTCCATCGTCTGGGTGAACGGCTTCTACCTGGGAACCGAGCACAGCGGCTACACCGGCTTCCACTACGATGTCAGCGACTATCTGGATTACGGCGGCGAGAACGTGGTCGCCGTGCGCGCCGACGCCACCCTGGAAGAAGGCTGGTTCTACGAAGGCGCGGGCATCTACCGCCACGTCTGGCTGACCAAGACGGCGCCGCTGCACGTGGAGCGCTACGGCGTGTTCGTCACCTGCGAGATCGAAGGCGACGGCGCCATCATCACAGCGCGCACCACCGTGATCAACGAGTCACAGGAGCCGGTCGCCTTCGACCTCGCCGAAACTATCGCGGATGCAGCCGGGCAAACGGTGGCGTCCGGCGCACAACCGTGCTCCCTGGCGCCGGGGGAGCGGAAGGAATTCCGCAGCGACTATCGCGTGGCGTCGCCGCGCCTGTGGTCGCCGGAAGACCCCACGCTGCACCGGCACGTCGCCGCGCTGCGCGTGGGCGGAAAGGCGGTGGACACGGTCACGACGCCATTCGGCATCCGCACGGTGCGCTTCGATCCTGACGCGGGCTTCTTCCTCAACGGGCACCCCCTGAAAATTGTGGGCGTCAACCAGCACCAGGATCACGCCGGCGTCGGCACGGCCATCCCCGACGCCCTGCAGGAGTATCGCGTCCGCCGGCTGCAAGCCATGGGCTGCAACGGCATCCGCACCGCACACAACCCGCCCACCCCCGAATTCCTGGACGCCTGCGACCGGCTGGGCATGCTGGCGCTCGACGAAAACCGGCTGATGGGCTGCAACGCCGAGCACTTCAGTTGCCTCGAACGTCTGATCAAACGCGACCGCAACCACCCCTCGGTCGTGATCTGGTCGCTGGGCAACGAGGAATGGGCCATCGAGGGCGCCATCAAGGGCGCGCGCATCACCGCGACGATGCAGCGGTTCGCACAGCAGCTCGACCCGTCGCGCGCGTTCACGGTGGCGTGCAGCGGCGGGTGGGACACCGGCAGCGGGATGGCAGCGCAGGTGATGGGCTACAACTACATCGTCCAGGGCGACATTGACGTCCACCACGCTAAATTCCCCTGGCAGGGAGGCATCGGCACCGAAGAGACCACCACCCACCAGACGCGCGGCGTCTACGTGAGCGAGCCGGAGCACGGCTACATGGCGCCCGAGAACCGCATGCCCGAAAACGTAGGCACCGAGTCCGGCTGGCAGTTCTACGCGGCGCGCCCGTTCCTGTCCGGGCTGTTCTACTGGACGGGATTCGACTATCGCGGCGAACCCATCCCGACCGGCTGGCCGGTGGTCTGCGGGCAGTTCGGCTTGCTGGACATGTGCGGGTTCCCCAAGGACGGCTTCTACTATCTAAAAGCGTGGTGGGGCCGGGAGCCAGTGGTGCACATCGCGACGCACTGGAACTGGCCGGAGCGCGTGGGGCAGGACATCCGGGTGACGGTCTACGGCAATAGCGAGGAAGTCGCGCTGTGGCTCAACGAGCAAAGCCTGGGCCGGCAGACGATGCCGCGCAACGGGCACCTTGAATGGACGGTGAACTACGCGCCGGGAACGCTGCGGGCGCAGGGCTACCGGGCGGGGCAGCCCGTCGGCGAAGCCGCTGTCGTCACCGCCGGCGCGCCCGCCGCGCTGCGACTCACCGCCGACCGCCAACGCCTCCGCGCCGACGGCGCCGACGTGGCCGTGGTCGCCGTCCAGGTGAACGACGCTCAAGGAATCCCCGTCCCCACCGCCGGGGACGAGATTCACTTCGCGCTACAGGGGCCGGGCAGGATCATCGGTGTGGGCAACGGCGACCCGGCCGGCCACGAAGCCGACCGGTTCGTCGAGACCATCGCCACCGCCGCCATCACCGGGCTCAAGGAGCGGGTCGTGGACAGCCTCGACGCCCGCCCGGAAGTCGCCGCCGGCTGGGACGACGCGGCGTGGCCGCCGGCGTTTCAGGGCGAAGACCCGGACTGGCAAGTCTACCGCGACCCGCTGATCGTCGTACGGGGCGCGTTCGAGCTCCCGGAGATCGGCGCCGGAACTGAAGTGACACTTTTCCCCAAGAGCATCGTGGACGACCAGAGCCTCTACGTCAACGGGCAACTGCTGGGCGCGGCCCTGCGGCGCAGCGAGCGGCTCGCTGGCTACCGGCTGGATCCCGGCAGCCTCAAGCCGGGGCGCAACGTCTACGCCATCACCGGGCGGCGGCTGAAGCGCAGCAACCCGTGGGAGCTCCTCAA
Organism: Anaerolineae bacterium; assembly: GCA_034429675.1. Taxonomy (GTDB): domain Bacteria; phylum Chloroflexota; class Anaerolineae; order B4-G1; family SLSP01; genus JAKQHY01. Next base: position 9,381 of record DAOUFX010000375.1, read on the forward strand.
CCGCGATCCGGGCCTGGTCCAGATCGTCGTTCCGGCAGAGCCGTGGCGGCGGCGCGCCTTCAACGGGCTGGCGCAAGTGATCGTGCAGGCCACGCAGGAGGCGGGAGAAATCGTGCTTACGGCGAGCGCCGAGGGGCTGGCGGGGGCGGTTTTGACGATTGAAACCGAATAAACAAAATGCGCCTCCCGGCATACGCCGGGAGGCGCAACAACAGCCCTCAAAGAACGTCCTCGAACCTGAAATCCGCCTTCCGCGACAGATGCTTCGGGCCGCAAACGGCGATCAGAACGATAGCAAAGGCCCACAATCCCGCCGCCAACATCAGGAGCAGCGGGATCAATCCCAACTGCTTGTCCACCCCCAACATCACCAGCAAGACCATCATGCTGCCGTTGAACGCTGCGTGCGCGATGATCGCCAGCAGGACACTGCCACGGGTATGGTTCAAGATCCAGGTGAGAATGATGCACAGCGGGAGCAAAATGAGCGCATACAACCCCAAATACGTCACAAACGGAAGCTGTGCGCGCCACTCCGGGAAAACCATAATGGGCAGGTGCCACAAAGTCCAAAGGACGCCGTGGAAGAGACTGGCCAGCGTGGCGTTTTGGAATTGCAGTTGCAGCCGCGGAATCGCAAATCCGCGCCACCCCAACTCCTCGCCCAGCGGCCCGGTGGGGAGCTTGATGAGCACGTTGATCACGGCCGCGATGAGCGCCGAAAGCACGAAGCCGATGAAAACCTCGAGCGACACGTCCTTCAAGAAAGGCCAGACGATCAATGCCAAAACAAAATTGATCGTCACACAATAGAAAATGGCGACAAGATACCAGACGAAGGGCACCCGCCCCCGAGTGAGCTTACCGGACAACCGCCCCACCTCGGCCCGGCCGCTTGTAAGCCCCGTCACCAGGATGGCCGCCAGAGATGGGGCGTAAGTCCCCGCAATAATAAAGGGGATCGTACCCCAGCTCCAGAGCGGAGCCCCCTGCGAGAGACACGCCCACACCGCCGGCGTCCATATCAGCCACGAAAACAGGAATGCGAGCAGGTAAAAGCTGCGCACAGGCGCGTTGACGATCAGCGTGCGGAGTTTGGATAGATTCAGTGACATTTGTTCCCTTCCTTTCAATACCTGAAGTCTACAAGAGATTGTAGCGCAGGAATGCTGCGGAAAAGTCCGCAAAAAGTCCGTTTTTCCGGCAGCACTGTAGAGACGCAACACCTTGCGTCTTCTTCCCCCACGCCCGTAGAGACGCAACACCTTGCGTCTTCTTCCCCCACGCACGAAGAGAGACGCAATATCTTGCGTCTCTACGGGAACTGCGGATATTGGGCCCGGCGTGCGGTTCCGGGTCGTTTTTGTTGGGCGCGTACCAATGGACGGGCCGGTCTACGCGCTGTACGGAGTGACGGCGGCGGGGATCGCGATCTTGGAGGGGAAAGTGTGACGGCAAAAGCCCGGTCGGCTCCGGGCGATTTCGCGGCGCGGGGCTCCGATTCAGAATACGCGGCGCAGGAATCAAATCATACGGCGTATAAAATAAATTATACGCCGTATGATTTGATTTATACGGCGCATAATTTCAATCGTGTGGAATCTCCCGGCGGCCAACCGCCGGTCTATGGGATACGTTCGGCAACGGTTAACCCCGCCGCCCGCCACGGCGATAAATCGCCGTTCTACCGGCCCACGCCCCGTAAACGGGGCTTCCGGAAGCCCGCTTCAGCGGGCGGGATTCCGTAGCGCGGCGCGTTGACGCCCGCGCCTCACGCCGCCGGCAACGTAAACGACACGGTCGTGCCCACGCCCTCGGCGCTTTCGATCCACAACTTGCCGCCGTGCGCCTGGACGAACGCCTGCGCGATCGCCAGTCCCAGGCCGCTGCCGCCGGCGGCGACGCCCCGGCTGCGGGCGCGCGCTTTGTCAGCGCGGTAGAAGCGCTCGCCGATACGCGGGAGGTGCTCGGCGGGAATCCCCACCCCGGTGTCGCGCACCTGGACCAGCACCAGCTCGTCCTGCGCACCGACCCGGATCGTCACGGCGCCGCCCGGACGCGAATACTTCAAGGCATTGTCCAGCACGTTCAACAAAACTTGCGCCACGCGATCCTGATCGGCCCAGGCCAACGGGGCGTCGGGATCGGCTTCGATGTTGACGGTCAAGGCGCCGGCTCCGGCCTGCGGGCGCAGCCGCTCCGCCGTGACCCGCGCCAGTTCGGCCATGTCCAGCGGCTCCCGCCGCAGGTTCAACGCCTCGGAGTCGGCGCGGGTGAGCAGCAGCAAATCGTTAACCAGGCGGATGAGGCGGTCGGTCTCGCCCTCGATCGTCTCCAGGAAGCGGTCGCGCACGTCCACGTCATCTATCGCGCCGGCGCGCAACGTCTCGATCGTGCCTTTGACCGAGGTCAGCGGCGTGCGCAGTTCGTGCGAGACGTTGGCGACAAAGTCGGTCTGCATCTGCCGGGCGGCGCGCAACCGCGCGGTCATGTCGTTGAAGGCCCGGCTCAACCGCCCCAACTCGTCGCGCGAGCCGATGGGCACCGCAGTATCGAAGCGCCCCTGCGCCACGTCGCCGGCAGCCTCCGTCAGGCGCCGCACCGGCTGGGTGATGGCTCGCGAGAACAAGAGCCCGACGACACAGGAGAGAATCAACGCCAAGACCGTGGAGCCGATCCAACGCAAGCGCAAGTCGCGCAGAACGATGTAAACGTCGCGCAACGGTTGGCTCAGATAGACCACGCCCACCAGCTTATCCGACACCATCACCGGCAACGCCAGGGACATCGTCGCGCCGGAGCCGACCGCGGACGCGCGGCTGGCGTACTGCCCGGTAAGCGCCTCTTGCACCAGTTCGTCGCCGGACAAGGCTTCCCCAGAGATGACGCCGGTAGAATCCAACAAGACTACACCCCGCACATCCAAAACCCGGACGCGCGTCTCAAGTTGGGTGTTGAGTTGCAGGGTGGTTGCGGCGAGGTAACTCAAATCCATGTCGCTTTGGGGAACCACGGCCTCCGGCGCCGCCAGGTTTTGCGTCTGCACGGCGATATTGCTCTCAAGGCGCTGCTGAGTGACATTGGAGAACGCCGCCTGCTGCGCCACCTGCGGCCCCGCCGTCATCGCACCGGGGATCAACGTCTGTGCCGTGATCCGCGCCTGAGCCAGCAAACTCTGCTCGGTCGCATCCAAAAAATAGCGCTCGAGCGAAAGCAACAGCACCCCGCCGGCCACCCCGATCGCCAGGACGGTCAGCGCAAGATGCGAAAAGAGCAATTTGAGCCTCAGACTGTTCATTATTATCCCAATCAGCGGGTCAGCCAACCGGCAAACCGGCAAGCAACACCGGCACACTGCAAGAGTCCTGATTCCTTCAAAGGATTCGTCAACACATTCTAAAGTCTCTCGATGGTATTCTTCAGATTCAACACCGACTTAGTCTGAGCTTTTTTAACCATTGGCGTGATCAATTTCTCAATATATTTCATGAACCCTTCATGAAAACCAAAATCAAGCGTCCGCGTAAACCGTGTACCCTCCACACATACCTCACACTTATAATGCACGAACCCTTTTCCACCCATGCCATGACCATCTAATTTGAACTCTGTCGGACAATCTCTTTGAGTGCACACCCACTCCAACCACCCCGACTTGAATGGAATACGACCTTTTTCCCTGACCACATCGTTCAACTGCATCGGCGCCCCGATTGCACCCTCGACCCCTTCACTGTTCTCATGCCACTTCGGCCAATCGCCAGCCCTGGTCACAAAATCATATACAACTTCCGGCGACTTACGGATGATAACGGTATCAACAAACCTGGACATAAGCAAATACTCCTTTCCATTTTTCTAAAATAACCCAAGCGCTACCCTAACACGGGGACCATTTTTGGGGCGCGGACAACACGGACAAAAAAAGGGAAAGAATCCGCGTTTCCTGTATTCATCCGCGCCCAAAAACGCTACAACAACAAACAGCAACTTGCCTTAAAATAACCGATTACCAATTTCACGTTTCACGTCCCCATCCAAAATCCAAAATCAAAAATCCAACTTATACCCCACCCCGCGCACGGTCTCGATCACGTCCTCTTCCGGGGCAGCTTCGCGCAGTTTAGCGCGGAGACGTTTGACGACGGCGTCCACGACGCGCAGATCGCCCATGTAATCGTAGCCCCACACGCTTTCCAGGAGTTGCTCGCGGGTGAAAACCCGTCCGGCGGAGCGCGCCAGCGCCAACAACACCGAAAACTCCAGCGCGGTCAGATCGAGCGCCACCGCGCCCAGGCGGGCTTCGTGCCGGCTCTCGTCAACTTCCAGATTGCCCACGCGGATCACCCTGGCCGGGCCGCCGGCGGACTGCGACACGCGGCGCAGCACGTTTTTCACGCGCGCCAGCAGTTCGCGCACGCTGAAGGGCTTGACCACGTAGTCATCGGCGCCCAGTTCCAGCCCCACCACCCGATCCACTTCCTCGTCGCGGGCCGTGAGCATAATGATCGGCACGTCGCATTCGCGGCGCAGAATCTTGCAGACCTCGATGCCGTCCAGCTGCGGCAGCATCAGATCGAGGATGATCAGGTCAGGCCGCTCTCGCCGCGCCACGTCGAGGGCCTGCTGCCCATCCCAGGCCACCAACACCTCATACTGCGCCCGTCGCAAGTTGTAACGCAACACCTCGATGATGGGCGCTTCATCGTCAACGACTAAAATTTTTGTGGACATTGGCTATGCTCCGAACGTGAAACGTGAAGCGTGAAACGTGAAATCGGAAATTAGTAATCCGTAATTCACAATTCGCGATTCGTAATTCGCTGATCCGCTCATTCGTATATTCGTGCCTGATTCGTGGACGGCATTCGCTCACCCGCTGATTCGCTGATTCGCTGATTCGTTCACCCGCTGCCATTAAACCGCCGCCGGATGACAAACCGGTGACAAATCTAGGGCAAACGGTGTGTTTCTAAGAAGGAGCGGCGCAGAGGCTCCGGTTCGATGCCGGCGGCGCGTTCCTGAAGGAGCGTTTGCGCCGTCTGTAACGCCGAACCGGCGCGGGCCACTTCGCCGGACGCCGACAGCACGGCGTGGCACGTGCGGTACACGGCGAAGCCATCGTCAACGCCGTCCAACGCGGGACAAACTGCGGCAAGGCTCAAAATGTCTTCCACATACGCCAACGCCTGCCGCAAATCCCCCTGACTCAGCGCCGCCCGCGCCAGACCGGCCAGCGGTTCCGCCGCCAACAGCCGCTCGCCAAGATCGCGCCGCAAATTGAGGGCGCGGGTGTAGGCCGATTCAGCCTCCTCCCACACCCCCAGGTCAGACAGAATGCAACCCAGGATCGTCAGGCTGTCGCCCGAACCGGAACGCTCGTCAATCTCGTCGAAGAGACCCAGCGCTTGAGCGCAAGACTCCTGCGCCTCCGCCAAACGCCCCTGAGCTCGCGCCAACAGCGCCGTAGCGTTCAAAGCGTGGGCAATCCCGGAGCGGTTTCTGAACCGGCGATAGAACGCCAGCGCTCCCGCCGTCAGGGCAGCGGCAGAACCATAGTCTCCCAAAATTCGCGCCAGCGCCCCCAAACCGGCCAACGCGGCGGCTTCTTCCCAATCATTGTGCACGTGAAGATTCAGGCGGCGCGCCTGCTCGAAGTGCGCGCGCGCATCCGTGTACGCGCCGCGTCCCAAACACAGCGTCCCCAAATTGTTGAGAGCGCCGATCTCACCGTGGCGATTTCCCACCAGGCGGCTGATGGTCAGAGTTTGCTCAAAGTAAGCCGCTGCGGCAGAATAGTCGCCCTGCCGCAGCGAGAGCGCGCCCAACTCGGTGAGCAACAGCCCGACCCGGCGCTGGTTGCCGAAACCCTGGTAGATGATGAGGGCCTTTTCGAGGTGCGACCGGGACCCGGCGTAATCACCCTGGCGCCCCAGGACGTGGCTGACGCGGAAAAGCGCATCGGCCTCGGCCAGCGCCAGATTGGCCTCGCGCGCCAGATGTAACGCGCGGCGCAGGTAGGCCAGGGCTTCCTCGTTGGCAAAGCGCAGCTCGGAGTGGGCCGCCGCGCGGATTAAATGCGGGATGGCGTGCTGCGGCTCATCGGTCTGTTCCCAATGATGCGCCAACAACGCCGACTGCTCCCAAAGCTGATTGGCGTGAACTTGCTTCAGGGCCTCGGCAACGTGAGCGTGGAGAAGGCGCCGCTCCTTTTGCAACACGCTGTTGTAGACCGCCTGCTGCGTCAAGTGATGCTTGAAGATGTACATACGATGCTCGGCCTTGCGCGAACGCTCGCGAATCAGCTCGGCCTGTTGCAGAATCGCCAGGTGCCGCTCCAACGTCGCTTCATCCCCCGCCGACAACACCCCGCAACGGGTAGCCACCACCGCCAATTCGGCGCCGGCAAAGATCCGCCCGATGATGGCCGCCAACTGCAAAAGACGCTTGGTGTCGGGCGGCAACCGGTCAATACGGGCGATCAAAACACCGTACAACGTTTCGGGGATGGCGATGTCGGACACCGCGCGGGTCACTTCCCAGCACCCCACCACCGGGCGGTAAGCGATCGCGCCGTCGGCCATCAGAGAGCGCAGGATTTCTTCGAGATAGAACGGATTGCCGTCGGCGTATCCCAGAATGCGCGCCTTGAGCGCCGGCGGGAGATTCTCGACGCGCAACAAATTGCGCACCAGCGTCTCACTTTCCAGCGCGTCCAACGGGACAAGGTTCAAATTCAAGCGGCGTTGAGGATACTGCGCCGCCGCCCCCTGCAAACGTCCGCCATTTTCGCCGCCCTCTTCAGACTCGGCCTTTCCGGGGCGCGAGACGCAGACGAAAAGCAACGGGACCTGTTCCATCAACGGCAGCAAATACTCCAACAAATCCAGCGAGGTCGGATCGGCCCAGTGCAAATCCTCGCACACGATCACCAGCGGATAGGAACGCGCCGCCTGCGATAAAAGACGGGCGATGGCGCCGAACGTGCCCTGTCGCAAACGTTCGCCCTCCGGGCCGGTGCGCGGCGTCACCGGCTTGTCGTCGGAATCCACGGCCGGGTCCAGCGAGAGCAACCGGTAAAGGTAGGGGTAAACCTCGTCGAAGGCGTCACCGCACAGGACAGCAACCCGATCGTGGAGCGCGGCGCGGACCGCATCCAGAGAATCGTCGGGCTCCATCCCGAGCATGGCCCGCAACACGTCTATCCAGAGCAGATACGCGCTGGAGGTATCGTAGGAAACGCAACGCCCCTCGACCCACTGCAAGAACTGCGGGCCGGAATCGGGGTCGGGCGACTGCGCGGTGGCCCACTGGCGCAACTCCGCCACCAGCCGCGATTTCCCCAACCCGGCGTCGCCCACCAGCGTCACCACGCCGCCGGCGCCCGCCTGCAAGCGCACGATCGCCGTCTGCAACGAGCGGAATTCCGTGTTCCGCCCGACCAACGGCGAGGCCAGCCCGGCGACGCCGCGCCCCTTGCCCGGCGCCGGGCGATGCATACGCGGGCGATAGACGCCCACCGGCTGATGGATGCCCTTCACCTGAATCTCGCCCAGGGAATCCCACTCAAACAGATGGTGCACCAGGCGATAGGTATTCTCGCTCACCAGCACCGAGCCGGGCTCTGCCGACGTCTCCATGCGAGCGGCCAGCGCCACGGCGCGGCCCATGGCCGTGTCCTCGCTGTGAAAGCGCCGGTCGCCCACGTGGGTCACAATCACTTCGCCGGTATTGATCCCCACCCGCAACAGCACCTCAATTCCCTCGCGCAGCGCCAGTTCCGCAGCGTAAGGCCGTGACGCTTCCTGCATCGCCAGCGCCGCCAGCACCGCCCGTTCGGGATCGTCCTCACGCAGCACCGACGCGCCGAAAAACGCCAGCAGCCCGTCGCCACGGAACTGGTTCACCGTCCCGCCGAAACGGTAAACCTCGGCTTGCATAATCTGGAGAAGGCGGTTCATTACGTCCACCCAGGTTTCCATGCTGAGACGTTCGGCGAGGTCGGTGGAGCCCTTGACGTCGGCCAGGAGAATCGTGACCGGCTTGCGTTCGTCGGCGAGCGGTTCGGACAGCAACGCGGCCAGCTTCTCGCGCAGAGGTTGCAGCGCGGTATCCACCACCAGATCGCCCAGGACGGCGCGCTGCGCTTCCAGGGCGGACATAGTTTGTTCAAGATTTTGGCGTTCTTCTGTGGTCATCATCCCATCTCGGGGTGGGGGTTTGGGGG
>DAOUFX010000376.1:0-7037 GCA_034429675.1 Anaerolineae bacterium
AGGGTAAGGGGGGGTATTTTTTGCACGCGGGGTACCGTGTGCAAAAAATACCTTCCTTTCATCTATCCGCCGTTTTCGACTTTTTTGGCGTATTCCTGCACGACGAAGTAGCGGCTGTGGTCGGGAACGTCCTCGATAACGACGGTGGAAGGGCCGATGGAACAGCCCGCGCCGAGTTTCACGCCCGGCATGGTCATAACGTTGACGGCGACGAACGCGCCGGAGCCGACGATAGCGCCGAGCTTGTCGCGGCCAGAGTCGAGCCGCTGCCCCTTGATGGTGGATTTCACGTTGCCCCGGTCGGTGCGCAGGTTCGCCGTCACCACCCGCGCCGAAATATTCGTCTCTTTTCCCTTCACGCTGTCGGCCAGGACGGAATCCAGCACCATCGCGGCGTGCAGCCAGGCGTTCGTCCCCAGATAGCTGCGATTCACTTCCGAGCCGGCGCCGACGACGCAATCCCGCGACACCATAGACTCTCTCACACAGGAATACTGTCCGATAAGGACATTGTCACCGATGTAGACCGGCCCGCGAATGTCGGCGCCGTGAAAGATCCGCACGTTGTCGCCGATGAAGACCGGGCCGCTGATGTGCACGCCCTCTTCGATGCGGCAGTTCTCGCCGATGTGGATCGGGCCCTTGCTGGCATCCAGAGTGACGCCCACGCCGATCATGGGGGCTTCAGGCGTTTCCTGCGGGAACAAGCCGGTATCCAGGAAGTAGCGCATGGCCGGCAGAACGTCCCAGGGGAATTTGATGGGACGCCAGATGCCCGAATAGGGGACGGCTTTGTACGTATGCTCCTTCATCAGCGTGTCCATGGCCCGTTCGTAGTGATCGTCGCCGGGTTTGGCGCTTTCGTATTCGGCCTTGATGCGCTCCAGCAGCAGCGCCAAGTCGGGGTGGATGTGGGCGACGATGTTGACCAGATCGCTGGGTTCCTGCCCGACCGGCGGTTTCTCCACGATGCCGGTGATCACGTTATCCCCGGTCACTTTCAGATAACCGCCGGGGAAATACTTTTCGACCTTGTAGGCGGCAATCCAGGTGGTGGAAGGATCTGAGAAATAGGCTTCCAACATCTTCGCGTGAAATGAGTCCTCGAAAATATCGTGAACCTGGCAGATGTAGACCGGCAGGGCCTCGTCCCGCCGCTCCAATAACGGCATCAGGGTCAACAGAGCGTCTCCCATCCCTCTCGGCTGCTTCTGGATGAACACCTGAAATTCAACCCCCTCAAACTTCGCCAGAATCTCTTTGATTCTCGGCTCATTTTCGGAGTTACATACCACGGCGACGCGCCTGAAACCCAGTTTGATGTAAGTGGCCAGCTGATTTTCGAACAGGCTCCTATCCAGAAATCTGACCAGCGACTTGTCGGGCAGCGGCCACAGCCGGGAACTTTCGCCGCCGGCCAGAATCACCATCTGAGGAAAATGTTTGTCCATGATTAGTCTCCCATAAAATAGCTGTTGGCCGTTAGCTTTTAGCTGTTGGCCGGAATATGTTTGCATCCCCACACCATTTGGCATAGGATGGCCCGCCCAGTTCTTTGGACAGCATATCCAGATCAAGCAACAAATGCCAGCGTTCATTCTGGCTTTCTTCGCTGTCCCCATGAGTGGTGGCCTCTTGCACATTGCGCAGAAGGGCGGTCGCCAGTTGGTCCAATCGCCCCCGGTGCATATCATCCATCGTTTGTGCCTTCAACGCTTCGGTCCATGTTTTATAATCGTAGAGCAGCCGCGATGGCAAAGGCTCCATCACATCGTTTTTGGCGATCTCCTCAAGCGGTTTATCGGAGGAAAGCATGGCGAAACTCCCCGTCCCCAATGCAAGCAACCAGTCGGTAAATCGCTGCCGGCCATAAGCTTGTGAGATGGCATCAAGAGCGACCAACACCTCCGCCTTTTCACGCCGTGTCCGATCGTTGACGCCATAATGAACCTCCAGGCCGATTACCGACCACAGGCGATATTCCAGGTCAAGAACATCGAGCAATACCTGCGGCTCATCTGCCGGCAGAAGAGAACGCAACCGGACGAAGGTCGCATTAAGGGAAGCTTGCCAGGGTCCGGGTGTGGTTATGTCGAAGCATATTTCAAGGAATGAGCGTTGCAGATGATCGAGAGCCAACTGATTCAGACGACGGATGAGCGCAACACGGGCCATGCGCAGAGCCGGGGTGCTGCTAAATTTATGCTCTTCGTCAAAGTTATCCCGAAACGCGGTTGAGAGCGATCCCAGGGCAGCCTGATCTTGTGGGGCGGTCAGGACGGCGCCGAGAACCGCCAATCCCTTATCATAATCCCAAAAATGATCGCGAAGAAACATGGGTCCTCTCTCCCTTACAGCGTATACACTTTTACCGGCGCCTGCTTTCCGCGCACTTCGACGGCGCCGATAGCTTTAAAAGCCGCCACATCGCCGGCGTTCTTGACGGTCATCTCGGCAAGCAGCACGGCGACGTTCAGCTCTTTGGTCAACGATTGCAGGCGGCTGGCGAGGTTGACGGTGTCGCCGATGACGGTGTACTCCAGGCGCTCCTCGCTGCCGACGTTGCCGGCGACGACGGCGCCGGTAGCCACGCCGACGCCGATGCGCAGGGTCGGTTCGTTGCGCGTCTCCTGGTCGGCGTTGAAAGCGTCGAGGGCCGCCAGCATGCCCTGCGCGGCGCGCACCGCCTGCGCTGCGTGCCCCGGCGCCGGGTTGAGCGGCGTGCCGAAAACGGCCAGCAGGCTGTCGCCGCCGAATTTGTTGATCAACCCGCCCTCGGCAATGACGGCGGCGGACATGGCGTTGAAGTAGCGGTTGAGCAGCGCGATCAGGGCGTCGGGCGCCATACGCTCAGTCATGGCCGTGAATCCCCGGATGTCGGAGAAGAGCACGCTGGTCTCGGCCAGTTGCCCGCCCAACTCCGCGCCGTAAGCGATGGCGTGGTCGGCCACTTCCGGCGTCACGTAGAGGCGAAATAGATCACGGATCACTTCTTCTTGCCGCAGGCCGCGGATCATGGCATTGAAGCCCTCGGCCATCTCGCCGAATTCGTCTTTCGAGACCACCGGCGCCAGCGCGTCGAGGTCGCCTTGCTGCACCCGGCGCATCTGTTGCCGCAACGCCTCGATCGGATCCACCAGCGACGCGCCCAGAGTCAACCCCAGAACGACCGCAGTGAGAAGGCCAAACCCCACCAGGAATAGCTCCAGGTTCAGGAGGCGCGGCAGCAGCAACACCGGCTGCGCCGCCTGGGAGATAAGCACGGCCTGGGCATACGTGCTGACCGCCAGCAACGGCAGCGGCACCGCGCCCATCACGAACAAGATCAGGACGCGACGCCGCACAGTAAGACGCACACCGGGTGTGTTCGATACCTGACCTTCCGGGAAAAAGATGGGAATCTCCGACTGCCAGAGGTGTTCGTAGAGGAAATAATCTAAAATGCCGACGATGGAACCCGAAAAGGCGCCGATGCTCAGGACATAAATCACAATGATGTCCCACCGTTGAGTTTGCACGGCCACGGCCACGCCGCTGAGCAATCCGGCCACCCACCACATCACGATGGAAATCAGAGCGCTTTCGGCGGGCTGGTTGAGCGCCAGTTTGCGGATGCGCTCCGAAGCCGGCGGCGGCGGGCCGTCGTGGCCAACCCCCAGGTACCAGTTTGAGACGATTTTGCTCCGCCGGTCCCCCCAGACGAAACCGACGATGAGCAAAAGAACGGCGCACAGGATAGAAACGACAAAGGCCACCTGATCCGCTATCGTGGCGCTCCGTGTAGGTTCAGCCTCGCTATTCGCGGTCAGGACAAAATACAGCAAGGTCAAAATGATGCCACAAGCATTCGATGACAACGCCGCCCAACTGATGCGACGCATAACCCGTTTGCGGCGCACAATCTCTTTTTGCCATGCCTCGCTGTCCATCTCGCCTCCCGGTTACGGCGCGCGCAGCTCGAAATTGTCGAATTCAAACACGACGTCGCCTGCCGTCAGCGTCCCCGCCGACAGTCCGGCTTCCCCCTGCGCCAACTGTTCGTCCTCGATGTCGGCGACCTGAACGTCGTTGATGTAGAAAGTGAAGCGCTTGTCTTCCATCACCACACCCAGGCGATTGACCTCGCCGGGGCGGATGACCAGGGTCTCGGTCCAGTCAATTTTGGGAACCCACTCGAAGCCATACCACAGCACAAAGCGGAAGTAGCCGTCGTCGCGGACGCTGAACAGGTAGTAGTTCCCGTTGTTGTGCCGCAGGACGATGCCGTAGTCGCTTTTCTCCGGCCCGGAAACCCGGCGGGCATCCACGGCCACGTAAGCGTCGTCGAAAGAATCCATGTCCGGCATGCTCCAGCGGCTGGTGGGCACATCGGCCCGCACGTCCCAGAGATAGACGTTGTCGGTGATGGCGCGGGTGAAGGTCCCCCAGTCGTCGGTGATGACGTTGGTGATCCAGTTGCGGGCGTTGTCGTTGAAATCGTCATTCAAAGCGACCGGCCATTCAACGGGCGCAGGCAGCCCGGCGAGCGTCGGGCGCGGCCTGGGCGTGCGCGTGGCCGTCGGCGCGGGCGTGGCCGTCGCCGTCGGCGCGGGTGTCGCCGTGGCCCGCGCCGTGGCCGGTGTCTGGGTCGCCGTGGCCGAGGCGGGCGCCTGGCCCAGGTTGATATTCACGGAAAAGCCGGAACCGGCCAGCCGGCGCGCCCCCAGGACGACGAGCGTGACGGCGAGGGCGACGCCCCCGATCTGCGCGGCGCGCACCACCGTCTGCGGATTCAGCCGCAGATCGAAGCGAGAACGCCGCGGCAAGAGCGGCGGCGCGTAGAGGTCGCTGCTGGCCCGCCGCTTCCACGCCGGAACCCAGTTCACGGCGACCAGGCCCGCCGCCGTCACCGCCCCTGCCAGAATCCAGCCCCACAGCGGCACGCGCGCGGCAAAACCGGCGAAATCGTCCCACAGGTAGGTCAGGGGCGCTTCGATTTCGCCGTTTCTGCGCCAAAAGAAATGAAGGTAAGTCCAAAGCATGACGCTCAGCGCAATCAGAACGCGCTTGAGCCATGTCGGCATCCGCCCGTTCAACATCAAGCGAGCGGGCGGCGCTTCGCCCGAAACGAGGGACGCGCCGTATTTCAGCGCCTCCAGCATATCCGTCGCGCTGCGCAGGCGGCGTTCGCGCCGCAGCGACATCGCCTGGAGAATGGCTTCCTGCGTCTGCGGGCGCACGTGCCCTTTCAACGCCTGCACCGGCGAGAATTTGAAGGGGTCCTGCATCCGCACGGCGGCGGTGGGCGGGACTTCGCCGGTGAGAGCGTGGTACAGCGTCGCGCCCAGGCTGTAGAGGTCGCTGCGGGCGTCGAGTCCGCCGGGTTGTAGCCCCCACTGCTCCGGGGAGGCGTACGCCGTCGTCCCCATCACTTCGATGGCGGCCCAGGTGCGCCGGTCGCGGGGATCCCACAACTCGACCGTCCCAAAATCCACCAGGGTCGCCTTGCCGTCGGAGCCGATGATGATGTTTTGCGGTTTGATGTCGCGGTGGACGCCGCCCAGGTGATGGAAATAGTCCAGCGCGTTGAGAATCTGCTCGGCCCAGATCAGCACGTCGTGTTCGGGCAAAGCTTGCTGCCGGGCAATGCGGTCGGCCAGGCTTTCGCCTTCGACGAAGTCTATCACCAGATAGGCGTTGCCGTTCTCTTCAAAGAAATCCATCACGCGCACCATGTGCCGGTGGTGCAGCCGGGTGAGGATTTTGGCCTCTTCGACAAAACGCGCGCGCTGTTTCGCCAGCAACGCTCCGTCAATGTCCGGTTGCGGGGTTAGCTCCTTGATCTTGACAATCAATTCGTGGTGGAGGTCCCAGGCGCGGTAGCTCGCCCCGGTGCCGCCCATATCGAGCAGCACCTCGATACGGTAGCGGTTTTGCAGGAGCGTCCCGTTGGTCAGCATGAAAACAGCGCCCCTTGTTCCAACTTATCGTAGGGAATGCCGAGGTGCTCGTAGGCCAGTTTGGTGGCGGTGCGCCCGCGCGGGGTGCGATCAATGAAACCGAGTTGCAGCAGGTACGGTTCGACCACATCCATAATCGTGTCGGCGGCCTCGCCGATGGCCGCCGCGATAGTTTCCAGCCCCACCGGCCCGCCGCCAAACTTCTCGATGATGGCGCGCAGAACCCGGCGATCCAGGTCGTCCAGGCCGCGTTTGTCCACGTCCAACAGCGCCAGCGCCGCGTCGGCGGTCTGCGCGTTGATGACGCCGTCGCCGCGCACCTGAGCGTAGTCGCGCACGCGGCGCAACATCCGCAGCGCCACACGCGGCGTCCCCCGGCCCCGCCGCGCGATCTCGGCGCGGCCTTCCGGCTCCAGCGGCACATTGAGGGCAGCGGCGGCGCGTTCCACGATCAGCTCCAGGGCCGGCTGATCGTAAAAGTCCAGCCGGTAGATGGCGCCAAAGCGCGTGCGCAACGGCGCCGAAAGCAGCGCCAGCCGCGTGGTCGCCCCGACGACGGTGAAATGCGGCAGGCTCAGGCGCACCGTACGCGCCCCCGGCCCCTGTCCGATGACCAGATCGAGCGCGAAATCTTCCATCGCCGGATAGAGGATTTCCTCGACGACTTTGCCCAGGCGGTGGATTTCGTCAATGAAGAGAACTTCGCCCTCGTGGAGGTTGCTGAGGATGGCGGCCAGGTCGCCGGCCCGCTCGATGGAAGGCCCGGCGGTGATGCGAATCGTCGCGTTCATCTCGTTGGCGATGATGTGCGCCAGCGTCGTTTTGCCCAATCCGGGCGGCCCGTAAAAGATCGTATGTTCCAGAGACTCATGCCGCCCCTTGGCCGCTTCGATCAGAATGCGCAGATTCTCGCGCACACGCTCCTGGCCGATGAGATCGTCCAATCGCTGCGGGCGCAGCGCGCGGTCCAGCGCGATCTCTTCCGGTTCCGCCTGCGGCGCTATCGCTCGTTGTTCACTCATGAATGGGAAACTCCTTCGGAAATAGTCAAAAAGCCGAAAGTCGGCAGCTGTCCCTGACGACTCAATCTGGGGGGTG
>DAOUFX010000377.1:0-7908 GCA_034429675.1 Anaerolineae bacterium
GGCGGGGTACCCCGCCCGCGAAAAACCCCCTTTTTACCCCGCTTTAGCGGACCATTTTTAAGGGAGAACCATGAATCTGAAATCAATTGCCAACTTTATTTATGAACTTGGACATCTCAAGCGCCTTCACCACGAGGGCTGGAAGCTGGCCGGCATTGAAATTCCCGACACGGTCGCCGAACACGCGCTGAGGGCGGCGCAGATCGGCTTTATGCTGGCGGAGATGGAAGGCTACGCCGATCCCAACGCGGTCTGCGCGATGCTGGTGTTTCACGACATGGCCGAAACGCGGGTGGGCGACATCCACAAGGTCGCCAATCGCTACATCACCGCCGACGAGGCCGGCGCCGCGCGCGAGCAGACGGCGCCTCTCGATCGGATCGGCGCGGACATTTTTGCGCTGTGGCAGCAGGTGGAGCTGAAAAATACAACGGCCGGCGTCATCGCCAAAGACGCCGACCTGCTGGAGCAGGCCGTGACGGCCAAAGAATACGCCGAACGCGGATTTAGCGCAACCCAGAACTGGATTGACAACGTGGCGCAAGCGCTGCGCACCGAATCGGCAAAATCGCTGTTGGCTACTTTGCTAACCCTGCCGGCTTACGAGTGGTGGCGTGGCTTAAAAAAGTTGGATAAGAGCACTACGGAGTGACCGTCAGCGACTGGCACACCGGGCAAAAGTACGTGCTGCGCTGCCCCTGCACCATCCGCTCCAGGGTGTACTTGCAGCGCGGGCATTGCTCCCCGGCCCGGTCGTACACACAGAGGACGTTCTGATAGCGCCCCAGTTGTCCGTCCGGCGCGACGTACTGCCGATCGTCGAGGCTGGAGCCCCCCTGAGCGACGGCGTTCGATAACACATCCACGATGGCGGCATGCAGGCGCTCGATCTCATCTTTGCTCAGAGTTCCGGGGATGCGTAGGGGATGAATTTGCGCCCGCCACAACACTTCGCTCACGTAGATGTTGCCCAGCCCGGCGAGGAAATGCTGGTCGAGGAGCAATCGCTTGATTTCGCCCTGTCGCCCGGCCAGATTTTCGACCAGCCAGGTTGCGGTAAACTCCGGCGACAACGGCTCCGGCCCCAGGTCGCCCACCACTTCGATGGGATCTGTCACCAGGAAAAAGCGCCCGAACTTGCGCGGGTCTATGTAAAACAGGGCCGAACCATCGTCCAACTTTAGCCGCACGCGAATGTGCCCGGCCTCCATAGATCCTACCTCAGGCGCGTTGACCATAAATTTGCCGCTCATTCGCAGGTGGACCAGCAAGGTCCAGCCACCCGCCAACGTGATGACAATGTACTTGCCACGGCGGCCCACCGCCCGAACCGTCGCGCCGGTCAGTATCTCGCCAAAACGTTTGGCGTCCGGCCGGGCGACGGTGTTGGCCCACAGTACTTCTACTTCGGCAAAAGTACGGCCCGTAAGAACGGGCCGTAATCCACGTGCAACGGTTTCAACTTCCGGCAATTCAGGCATTATCTATGCTTTCGATCAGCGCGGATACGGGAACTGCGCTTCGTAACGCTGCATCAGAATATTGAAGTGCGTGTGCTCTGCGGTCGCCAACTGCGCGAATAACTTCTGCGCTTCCAGGTCTTTGGCAACCTGGGAGCTGTTGTAATACAACTGGAAGGACTTGTCTTCCACCCCTAAGGCAAAGAGCAAGATATCTTCTTCCGTCGGGTTGTGCGGCAACACCTGATACGCCGACTTATCCGGTGGAAAAATCAACGATACCGCATCCAGCGCTTCGGGCGCGCCCATTTCCGAGATAGCGGCCCACCCACGACCTTCACGCAGCGCCTCGTATTGGCGTTCAATGTATTTGTAGTGGTGCGCTTCGTCGTCGGCAAGCTGGCGGAACATCTCTTTGCCGGCTTCATCCGCGATCAAGTCCGCCATTTTGAGATAAAACTCACGACCATCGCTTTCTAATTTCAGCGCCTGCGACAAAACAGTCATTAGATCCATCGTACATCCTCCTGTACTGCCGATTTATAATATTATTTTCTTTATTATATGTAAAAATCCAGGTGCGTCAAACCGCCCCCACTGAAAATACCAGATTAAAGGCGTGTTTTGTGGGCATAGGCTCCGCAAAACACGCCTTGTGTTCTTGTTACGCGACCTTCAATTCCTGGCTGCTTTCCCAGACGCCGTGGATGTTGCACAGAGAAGTCGCCACCAACGTGCCGGGGCCGTTGACCTTGAGCGAGACCGTGCCGACCGGGTCGGCCCACACTGGCCCACTGTCGGCGCCCTGCGCCGACGCTCCGTGCGCCGTGAACTCGCAATGGCCCACCTGGTACAGGAACTTGTCGCCATCGGGCTTGAAATATAGATCAATCCAGACGATGTGGTGGGCGGTGGTGTTGGGGTGTGGAATTTCTTTGCCCACGCTCAACATCACCACAAAGGACTCGCCCGCCTTGACCGTCTCCGGCGCTTCAATCACCGGGGCGTGTTTTTCTTTTTTCCAATCTGCAGACTGAACCGCATCACCGAATTTCATTGCAAAGCCTCCTAAAAATAGTTTCAAGTTTCAGGTTGAATGTTGAAAGTTGGGAACCTGCGGGCAGACAGCCGCATGACTCTGTCAGCCACTACTTGCCCGCAGAAACAACCTACTCCGATTGTACACTGATCAGAAAAGTTGCGCCAACTCGGCGCAGACGGCTTCGAGCAAGGCGCGATCCTCTGCGCCGAACGGCGCAAGGTGGTGCGAGTCAATGTCCAGCTCGCCAACTACGACGCCATGCTTGAAGATTGGAACGACAATTTCGGATTTGACGGACGGGCTGCACGACAGGTAGTTCGTCTCCCGGCTGACGTCCTGAATGACGAAGGTCATCTCGGTAGCGGCCGCCTGCCCGCAGATGCCCTGCCCAAACGCAATGTGCGTGTGCTCGGTCGGCGCTCCGACAAAAGGGCCGAGCGCCAACGACTGAGCCTGGGTCGAGTCCACCAGATAGAAGCCGACCCAGTTGTAGTGGGGAACGGTCTGGGACAATGTCTCACAAACGGCGTAGAGTTTGTCATTCCGGTCGGCGTCTCGCGCCACAATTTCGCGGATCGCGTTTAACAACTGCTCAAAGTCAGGTATTTGTGTCATAGTTGCTCCTCGGAAAATAGCGTTTAGTCTTTAGTGGTTAGCTTTCAGCCGGAGGTAAGGGGGGTGTTTTTGCGGGCGGGTACCCCGCCCGCAAAAACGCTCTCATTATCTCCTGGCGCGCATGGCCTTGCGTATCTGGTACATCGCCAGTTCTACGGCCCAGGCCAACGGCTCGGGGCGCGGCAGACCCAGCAGCGGCCATTGCGCCAGCTCTTTTGCTTCGAGTATGGCGTTGGCCGCCTTGATGCCGGTGATGCAGGCGCGTTCCATAAACATCGCCGGATGCGGGTCCCGCACCCAGTCTCCGCAGCAGAAGACGCCGGGCCACGGCGTCGCCACGCCCAAATGTTCTTCGGGGCGACCTGCGTAGAGCAGCGTGTGAGTCGCGGGATTGCGGCGTAGAACGGAGTGGATGATGTGCCCGCGCATTTCAGGCCAGGTGCGCGTGATTTCATTCAAAGCGCGCGCCAGCAACGCCGCATCCGGCTGTGCCAGTAAGTCCGGCGGCCCGTAGATGTGCGCCTCAATCGCGCTGCCGCCGGTCTCGCGCCGGAAACGGATGTAGTCCGTGTAAATCCGGTCGAGCCAGAAGAAATTGTCGAGCGCAAAAGCGCCGGAGAACATCCCCGCTTCTGCGCCGCGTCGCGGCTGGCGATTAAACCACACGCGCACAATCGCCGAGGCCCAGGCGCTGGGCAACCGCAGCTGGCCGGCGAGCCCTTGTGTGTCCTGGCCGGCGAGCAACAGGGCCGTTGTTGCAGGGGCGTCGGCAGCGATGATCACGTGAGGCGCGGCAACGATTGTTGCCGGGGAATGCTCGTTTTCCTCAACGGCGACCTGCCAGCCATCCGGCGTGCGCGTCAACTGTGTCGCCTTAACGCCCAGACGGACTTCACCGCCGAGGTTGCCTATCACCTGTAACATGGGCGCCACAATGCTGGTCGGACTTTCGGTGGGCAAGTACGAGAAGGCCCAGGCATCGCGCCGGCGCAAGGTGTAGAAGCGCAGAAATGCGAAAAAACCGGAGGCCGGAATCTGATCAGGGTTGGCCGGCAGACCGTTGCGCGAGAGGCCGGTAAACAGCGCCTTCATCCGGTGCGACCAGCCTCTGCAGACTTCGTGCAGGGTCAGCCCGTGGAGCGGCTGATCTTCGACCAGCGGGTCAATCGAGAGCGCCGCCAGCAACGTCGCCAGCACCGGCAACATCGAGAGCACGTCCACGGGAGTGAGCATGGCCCAGAAACGTAGCCGCGCCAGCAATCCCAGGTAATGGAAAGGCGCCGGGATCCAACTGCCACGGATCGCGCTGCCGATGGGCGCTGCATGGGTGCGACGGCCCGTGCTAAATACCCACGTCTCCTCCTGCGCCGGGACCAGAACCGGACGGATGGCATGGCGCACCCACATCGCCTGGAGGTTGCGGTAAGAGGACCAGATGCCGTGCATGCCATGCTCGGTGGCGAAATGCCACATTCGCTCTTGATGCACAAAACTTACGTCCGCGCCGGCCTTGAGCCGCCCCCCGGCATACTCCGGGTCGGCTTCTAACACCAGGGGGTGTAACCCGCGTTCGGCCAGATGCAGCGCCGCCGTCAATCCGGCCAATCCGCCGCCGACAATGATCACATCGGGTTTCGTGGTTTGTTGGGCGTCCATATCGCTTCAAGTGTACAGAAATCCGGTATTCCGTCAAAGGGAGCGAAGCCACATTTTGTTCATAGAAAAACAGAAATTCCCTCTTTGCTTTCTTTTGCACCCGTGACTATAATAAGACTGTACTTCTTGCCGTCTCAAGCCAGAAGCGAATCTCAGCGCGCACAATAAAAGAGGAGGCCGCCGATGTTAAGCTTTATGAAAGATGTGCTGGCTGTTATTTTGGGAGGAGGGGTTGGCGCGCGTTTATATCCGCTGACCAAGTATCGCGCGAAGCCCGCCGTTCCCCTCGCCGGTCATTATCGTTTGATTGATATCCCAATTAGTAACTGTATTCACTCCGGCATCAATCGTATGTATGTCCTGACGCAGTTCAATTCCGTGTCGCTGAACCGCCATGTTACCCGCACCTACCAGTTCGACAATTTCTCTGGTGGGTGGGTGCGTATTCTCGCCGCCGAACAGACGCCAGTGAGCAAATCGTGGTATCAGGGCACAGCCGACGCTTTGCGCAAACAACTCTACCAAATCCAGGTTCCCGACCCTCGCGATATTTTGATCCTTTCAGGCGACCATCTCTACCGCATGAACTACTCAGAATTTGTGCGGTTTCACGGGGCATGTGAGGCCGATCTGACCATCGCCGTCAAACCGGTCAGCGCCGAAGAAGCTCCGCAGTTGGGCATTCTCAAAGCGGACAAAGAAGGCCGCATTGTAGATTTTGTGGAAAAACCGCAGGGCGAGGCAGTGAACGGTCTGGAAAGTCTGGATGGGCCCAATCCCTACATGGCCTCGATGGGAATCTATGTTTTCCGCGCCAAAACCCTGGTGGATTTGTTGCGCACCGAGACGGGGTCGGACTTTGGCAAACACATCATCCCGGCGGCCATCGCCAAAGGGCGGCGCGTCTTTGCCTATCGCTTCGAGGGATACTGGGAGGATATTGGCACCATCAAGGCTTTCTACGACGTTAATCTGGCTCTGACCCAGCCCGATCCACCGTTCGATTTTTTCTCGGCCGAGTGGCCCATCTATACCCGCGCCCGCTACCTGCCGGGCAGCCAGGTGATTGACTCCAACTTGATGCGGGTGTTGTTGGCGCCCGGCTGCATCGTCAACCGTGCGACGATCGCCGCGAGCGTGGTCGGGTTGCGCAGCATCGTCAGCCAGGGCTCGCACCTGCATCGTGTGGTCATGATGGGCGCCGACGAGTTTGAGTCCGTCGCTCAGAAAGAGGAGAATCGCCGCCTGGGGCTGCCGGATATCGGGGTGGGATCGGGCAGCGTGATTGAGAACGCTATCCTGGACAAGAGCGTGCGCATCGGGCGTAACGTGGTCATTCGCAACCATGCCGGCGCAGTGGATGAGGAAACCGACACGTATGTGGTGCGCGATGGAATCGTGGTCGTGCCCAAAGGCGCCGTCATTCCTGACAATACTGTGATCTAGCCCGGAACGATTTCTTTGAATAAAAATGCCCCGCACTGGGGCATTTTTGGTATCTCTTCAAAATCTTGGGGTGGGGTCTCTTGGGGGCTGCGCCGCCTCCCAAACCCCCCACTTCTCCCCTTTTTTTGTTTACTCTTGGGCGCCTAATATTACTTCGCCGGTGTAAGTAGTTTGGTTCTCTTGGACGAAGTGGCGCCTGGAGACGAATCCATAGCGGTTGGCGAGCAAAACCCAGCCTGGTCCATATTGGACAGCAACGTGGTAATATCCCGGCGGCAACTCAAAAGTAAACTGACCGTCATCGGTTGTCTTGACCGTGCGGCTAAAAGGTTGCCCGGAACAAGGGGTAACGTCAGGATCGGAAGTCGCGGAACTAGACAATTTCTCCACGCAAAGTTCAACCGTAATACCGGATAACGGAGTTCCGACAGTGTCCACGACGCGGCCAAAAAGCGTGCCGGCGTTTTTTTTGTCCACTCTTGATAAAGAGGGACCGCCATCCACAACCGCCAGCGAGAGAAGATCATGGTCTAC
This sequence comes from Anaerolineae bacterium, assembly GCA_034429675.1. GTDB lineage: Bacteria > Chloroflexota > Anaerolineae > B4-G1 > SLSP01 > JAKQHY01. The sequence continues at coordinate 6,754 of DAOUFX010000377.1, forward strand.
CATGCCGCTATTATCAACGCGGTACACGAACCACTCGTTGTCGTCAAATATATTCAACCCCCACTCGGTCGCAACCCAAACCCGGCCCTGCCCATCCACTTCAATCGCCCGGATTTTGTTACTGCTGAGAGCGCTGTTGGCGGTCGTATAAGTGCGCCACGTCTCGCCCTCGAGCACAAAAATACCATTGTTAACCGTTCCCACCCACGTGCGGCCCCGGTCATCAACGGCCAGGGCTTGCGCCGAGTAAATGTCGTCATTGTCGTAGGTATGCCATTTCTCGCCGTCAAACACGTGCGCCTTCCAGCTTCCCGCCACCCACGGGCGACCATCCGGGGCAATGGTGATTCTTGCAAACGAGCAATAGTCGTCAAATCCCCGACCCTCCTGGTACACGATCCATTTGCCATCACGGAGCCGCGCGACGCTATCCGATGCAACGATCCACACATCGCCGGAGGGCGCGACGGCGACATCGTAGACCAGATCGGAAACTTTTCCGCCAAAATCATGATCCGCCGAGTACGTCGTCCAGCGCCCCTTGTCGAACCGTGCGGCCCCGCGAAAATAGGTCACCCATGCCGCCCCGTCGGGTCCGCAGGCGATGGCATAAGGGATGGAGGTCTCCCAATCGCTGGCAATCTCTTCCCAAACGCCATCGGCGTAGATGCTGATGCCTTCCGTGTAGAGAACCATCAACCGCCCATCGGGGCAGACGGCGCTGTCTACAATGGCGTCGCTTGCCAGGTTCCCTCTGTCCTTGGAATATTCGATCCATTCGTTTTTCTCTGTGCACTGCACGCCGCTCTCAGAAGTCCCCAAACAGGCAATGCCTGGCGCGCTCGACTTTGTTGACGGCGATCGGAATATCGTGGGGACTTCAGGTTGCGTCCCGCTATCGGTCGCAGGCGGCTCAGACGTTTGAGCTTGAATTTGCGTAGGGTGCGCCGTATCGGCGGGAGGCGGGTCGGGGACTGAAGTCGGTTGCATGGCCTGACAGGCAAGCAATAACACGACGGTTCCTATAAAAATCAGTAAACGTATCCGACTTTGCCGTTTCGCGCTCATGATGGGACTCCTTCAAAAATAGCTTTTAGCCGTTAGCCAGGAATTACCGCTGAACATGATGGGTTAAAGGGGGGGTGTTTGCGCGGG
>DAOUFX010000378.1:0-6493 GCA_034429675.1 Anaerolineae bacterium
TTTTCGCACACGGTACCCCGTGTGCGAAAAATACCTTCCTTATTAATCTCTGCCGTCGCATTGCGATTTTCATTCAACCGCTGGTGAACCGCCGGTCAATGATGCATTCTTTAATTCTATCAGAAAATTCTCCAGGAATTCTAACTGTTTTATCACTGTTTTATAACAACTGACGCATCGGTATTGGGAAAATTGCCACAAAATCTAACTTATTTATTACTGTTTTGGATGTCTGACGCGGTTCACGTCACGAGAGGAAAATTGCTTGACAATTCGATAACACATTCGGGGGATGGGCGGTGATTGTGAAAGACGAAGACTTGCTGCAAAAGCGGGGGGGGACCGGCAACGGCCGGACAAAACTGTCACATACGGAGATGCGTATTCCCCGGATTCACGACCAGATGTATTCCCAACAAACCAGGCGCAGGTCTTCCCTTGCCAGCGGCGCGGCCGCGCCGGGTTCTGCGGACGGGGCGGGCGGCGCGCCAAACTCCCGGATGGTTTCCAGCAGCGCGGCGATATCTTGCGTCTGTTGGTAGGCGCTGTAGGCGGCGCGCAAATCCTTGAGGCGGGCGCGTGAGAGGGACTGGCGCAACGCCGTGAGCGCGGCCTTGATCTCTTGCGCCGCCAATGCCGGGTTGCGCAGGTGTTGTTGCAGGGCGACGATGACTTGTTGTTGCAGCGGGTCCACCGTCTTGGGCGCGGCTTCGAGCGCTTGTTGGTGTTGCACGCTGCGCAGGATGTCGGCAATGACGCGCTCTTGGATGGCGAAGACGTCGGCCTGCCCCAGGACGCGCGGCTCTTCCGGGCCGCAGCGGATCGCGGCGGCGATGTCGTAACGGTTGCCGTGGATGGCGTCCGTGACGGCGTCGTAGTAGCGCCAGTAGTGCCGCCGTCCGCCCCCCGGCGCGCCATCCGGCGCGGTGAAGTAGAAGAAGAGTCCCCGGCAGTCGCGCTTCTCCAGGCCGGAATGGATGCCGTCCGGCAGGTCCACCAACTCCGGATTGTTGGCCAGCACGTCCCGCAGCGTCGCCAGCAGAAATTCGTTGCTGACCAGGTCGGCCAGCGCTTCTTGTTCCGCCAGCACGGCGTTGTCCTCGTCGGCGATGCGCTGCAGGGTGTTGAAGTTCTGCGGGTGCACCACCTCGCCCAGGATGCTGGCGTCCAGCATCCCCGCCTGGTCAATGGCCGCAATCTTGCGGTTCAGGCTGGCGACCAATCCCAGCAGGCGCTCCAGCCCGGCTTCCGGGAACACGTTGTAGATCCACAATACGTCGTGCAGGGCGCCGATGCGGTCAATGCGCCCGGCCCGCTGCACCATGCGGGTGGGGTTCCAGTGCAGGTCGTAGTTGACCACCACCCCGCAGTCTTGCAGGTTTTGCCCCTCGCTCAGCACGTCGGTGGCGACCAGCAGGTCAATTTCGTCGGCGTCCGGCAGGTCCGCGCGGTTGTTGGCGATGGGCGCGAAGCGGGCGACGCGCCCGGCGCGATCTTGCGGCGCCACGTCGCCGTCCAGCCGGGCCATGCGCGGGCAGCCGGCTTGCGCCAGGAAGACCATGTCTGCGCCCAGTTGGTCGTAGAGATAGCGCGCGGTGTCTTTGTAGTAGGTGAAGAGCAGGACTTTCTTGCCGCGCAGGTTGCCGGACAGCAACGCTTTGAGGGCGGCGAGTTTGGCGTCTGCGTCCGGCGTGATGGCGTTGAGCCGCTGCCACAGATGGCCCAGCACAGCGGCGTCGTGGCGCAGGTCGTCGCGGAGCCGCGCCAGGTCGTAAGCGTCCAGGGGGAGGGTTTCCAGGTTCTCCAGGATGCTGCGCGCTTCGTCGTTGGCGGCGAGCGCTTCTGCCTGGGAGCCGGGCGCCGCATCGTCCTCTTCGCCTTCGCGCTCCAGGTATTGCAGCGCTTTCCTGAAGTCGGCGCTGTTGAGCAACCGGCCCGTCCCCAGCAGCGCGTCGAACGTCTCCAGAAATTCCAGCGCGCGCCGTATGCTGATGCGAAACGCGGCGACGCTGGACTCGAAGCGCTTGAGGTAGCGGCTTTTGAAGATGCCCACCAATGCCTGCTCGCGCCCCAGTTCCCACTCGTCCCGTTCCAGGCCGCTGCGTTTGTAGGCTTCCAGGTTGTAGTGCGCCAGGGTCAGACTCTCGATGCCGGCGACGACGTCCGCGTAGATGCCGGCGTAGGTCGCCTCGAGGTTGTAGCGCACGGTGCGCAGGCTGCGCTCCGGCCAGTGGATGGGCTTGCCGTAGAGGGTGGCCTGGGGATAGGCCTGGCGAATGAAGGTCCGCGTGCGCCGCACGACGACTTCTTCCAGCAAATTGAACAGGGCGGCGGTGGCGTTGGGCGCTTTGTCGCCGCCGGCGGGATCGGCGATCGCGCGCCGCGCTTCCTGGAAAAACCGGCGCAGGTCGCCGATGCCCGCTGCGGCGAAGTAGTTCCGGTCGCCCTGGGTGAAGAGTTGGATCTGGTGGTAGAGATCGAAGATGCTGTTGTTGATGGGGGTGGCGGTGAGCAGGATGAGTTTTTTGCGCGCGCCGTCGCGCCCGCGCCCGCCGTTCCCGGCGATGAGGCGTTCCAGGGCCTGGTAGCGCTGCGTGAGCGCGCTGCGGAAGTTGTGCGCTTCGTCAATGAGCAGGATGTCCACGTCGCGATGGCGGTCAATGTCGCAGGCTGCGCGCCCCAGCATTTCCTGGGAGAGGATTTCGGCGGGGATGGCGGCCTCGCGCAGTTCGTCGCGCCACATCGCGCGCAGCGCCGCCGGGCAGACGACGAGCGCCTTTTGCCGCCGGTGATAGGCGCTGTCCTCCAGCAGCTTCTTGCCGATCCACGTCTTGCCCAGCCCCACCGAGTCGGCGATCATCACGCCGTCGTAGCGCGCCAGGATGCGCCGCGCTTTTTTGACGGCGTCTTCCTGGAATTCGGTCAGTTCCACGGCGGAGCGGACGCCGGGCAGCCCGGTTGCGTCGCTCAGCTCGTCCTTGAAGTATTCGTAGAGGGTTTTCAGGTAGACCTGGTACGGCGTGTACTCGTGTTCGCCGAACTTGGAGGCGTTGAGCAGCTCCAGCAGGTCGGGCTTGAAGTCGCGCGCTTCGTTCCAGCGCGCGTCGTACCAGGCCGCCAGGTCGAGGATGGCGCGCGCGCCGACCTCGCTTTTGACGGCGCGCCGGGCGTCTTGGCCCGGCAGCGCGCCGCTGCTCGCGGCAAAGAGCGGCAGCGCCGCCCGCGCTTCCGGCGAGTCCGGCAGGGGCAGCAGCGGCGCGCTGGCCGCCCGCGCTTCCGCGTCGTCGGCTTCGCCCGCGTCCACGATGGCCTTGTGCGTCAGGTTTAGCTCGCGGTTGCGGCTGAGCCCGGCGCGGGTGAAGTTGCTGGAGCCGACGACGCCGGCCACCGGCGTGAAGCGATCCGCCGGGGACGCATCGGCGAAGCAGAGGTAGCACTTGGCGTGGAGAAAACCTTCCTGGTAGAGGCGCACGGCGACGGTCTCGCGGCGCAGGAAGCGGATGAAGCTCTCGATCAGGCGCAGCGTGGCTTCGGTGTAGGGCGCGGCGTCGATGTCGCCGCGCAGCCGTTGCCGCAGCGGGCGCAGCCCCACCTCGGCGGCGCTTTCCGGCTCGGCGCCCAGCAGCATGCGGAACGAGTCCAGCCGCGCCAGCCCGTCCGCCAGCAGCTCGAACGCGCCCACGTTGAAGTAGGCCGTGGCGATGTCCAATGCGCGCACCGGGTCGCCGGCCAGCAAGTCGTTGAGCACGCCGGCGAGCGTGTGCTCGCCGTTGTCTATGACGTAGGGAAGTTTGAGCGTCACGTGAGGCTCCGGTTATGGCTGCGCCTGGCGCAGACGCTCGGCCAGGTTTTGGAAATCGTTGGGGTCAAACAAGGTTTCGTAGTTTTCGATCTCGTGCCGTCGCCACATCCAGTGGCGGGACTGCGGGTCATTCCAGAGCGCTTCGACTTGCGCCAGGGGCGTGTAGTTGCGGTCGGCGATGCTGTAGGCGCGCACGTCACGATGCCGTTCTTCCAAATAACGCGCCACGCTGCGCAGGCTGCTGTCGCCGCCGGCGGGTTCTATGCGCACCAGCAGTTGCGATTTTTGCGCCAGGATCAGGTCCAAAACACGCACGTCAAGGCCGTCGCCGGGGCCTTCGCAGACGAGATAGAGCATCATTCCTGCGCCTCCTGCCGGCCCAGATCGCCCAAGACGACGACGGCGTCTCGCGGCGTCACTTCTTGCAGATAGTCCGAGTGCGTTGTGGCGATGATCTGGTTATTGATACCGATATTGGGCAAAAGGTGCAGTAAACGGCGCTGCCAAAGCGGGTGTTGGTGAAGCTCCACTTCGTCAACCAGGACGATGGATTGGTGAATGTGATCGCCGACGAGGCGGATGAGAAATAATAGCGACATTTGCTCGCCGCTGCTCATGGCGTCATAACGATATTCGTACTTGCCATCGGTAAAAAGGAGGTCCAATTGCCCCAGGTCATCCTGAACCAACCCCCTCAGCGTGTGGGGCGCGCAGACTTCGGCGTAGCGCTGTTGGATGCGCTTGAATTGATCCGAGGGATATTGGCCGGTCGAGGGCACGCTGTCGCGCACTGCGAGCGCCAGCAAGATGGTTTTGGGGTCGTTGGTGCGGCGGTCGTTCGGCGCTGCATCGGTTTTGCCGTAGTTGATGATATTCCAAATGTCGGCAGGAATGGTCTTGCCCCACATGGTACGCTGCTGATCGAACGCGATCATAGCCCCAACGCGCTCGAAGATGTGCGCATCTACCACGCCGGTGGAGAGCAACCGCGCCGCCAGCGCGCGCCCCTTGAGCAACGCCCAATCCTGAGAATCGTACCGGAGGAAGCCATTGGTATATTCTCCTCTACGATCGGGGTATTCCCAGGTAAAGGTTACTTCTTCTTTATCGGGGATGTCCTGCTTCTCGCCGGCCAGGCGATAAAGATTGCGTAGGGCGACAATCTCGTCGGGTGTGAACTTAATCCGGTACGTCACCCGCGCCTGCACCGCTCCGCGACGCACGATGGCCGGCGGCGTGATCTGTAAGCCCGGACGGTCGTAATAGAATTGTGTCGCAATGCCCAATCCGATGCCGATGGCATCCAATACGGTCGTTTTGCCGCTGGTATTGGGCCCGACCACCAGCGAAACGTCGCGCACCCGCTGCAAGGCGTCGGTGAAGTCCAACGTTAGTTGCTGAATATGGCGGAAGTTTTCTATCTCCACACGCATGAGTTTCATGGTAAGACTCCTTCGAAAATAGCTTTTAGCCTTTAGCTTTTAGTTGTTAGCCGGATGTGAGGGCCAGGCGCGCTTGTCGCTTTAGGGCAAGCGCCTCTTATGCGCTTCGTCTTCGGCGCGCGCGCGCAACTCGCGCCACAAAGTTGCGACGTCCGCTCCCAGCCGCGCGGCGGCGGCGGCGATGGCTGGTAAATCCGCTTCCGCATCGCTCAAGCCGCTGAACGCGAAAACCAGCATGGCGTAGATATCGGCGGGATGTTTGGCGGAACGGCCTTCTTCCCAGGCTTTGAGTTTTCCGATGATGATGTCGGTGGGCTGCGCATACCAGGCGGTGAAGGTCTGCCCGGTTTCGTCCTGGAAGCTTTGCCGTATCCGCCGCGCAAAGGCCATGCGATAGTCCGGCTCGCGTGTGAGGGGAACCAAATCAGCTTTGACGCCTAGTTCGGTATCAATCAAGTTAAACATGATGCCCATCCGGGTGGAATTGCGCATCATTTCGGGGTCGGCGTAGTAGCGCGGCGGCGGGAAGCGCGTTGCCAGGGCGTCAAAGTCGCGCTCGCGCAAATCTACCAGGATGTCTACGTCAAACGTGGCGCGGGTGACGCCGAAAGCCAATCCGGCAAAGGCTCCCACAATCATATAGGGCGCTTCGATTTCTTCCAAAGCCTGGATGACTTTGAAATAGAATGACATAGCGTTCATGGCGTCTCCCGCGAAGGCGTCATTCTGACCGGAGTGAGGTAGGCCAGTGTCTTCATGTTCAGCTCCGCCTGGGAGAGTTCCGGGAACTTGCGCCGGAAGGCGCCGCGCAGGCTGGCCATCGCAAACGCTTGCGCTTGCATTCCCGTCAGGATGCGCTGTCCCGGCGAAAGTCTGGCGGTCAGTTTGAGTTGCTCCCAATCCACCGGGCCGAGGCCCCGGACGAGCTCTGCGATTTCGAGATGAGCGGCGTCAGTACTCATAATTAACCTCCGTTTGCAGATCGGCGGATCAGCGAGATCGGCAATGGTTGTCCGCCGTGCGCCCGGCGATAAATCGCCGGACTACGGGATTACGCCCCGTAAACGGGGCTTCCGGAAGCCCGCTTCAGCGGGCGTGATTCCGTAGCACGGGCGTTGACGATACTGTTGATAAAACAAATTCCGCATAGGATACGCCGATAAGTAAGATATTCTGAATAGCGTAGATCAGCATAAGGGGGCAAAATCGAGTAAACTGACGCACAAATAGCCAGAGTCGTATCAAGGAG
>DAOUFX010000379.1:0-2914 GCA_034429675.1 Anaerolineae bacterium
GTTATCCAGTTGGGGTTGCGCGGGCGGGCACTCCCGCCCGCGAAAACTCTCTTTGTTCCCTCTTTAGCGGACTGCTTCTCCATAAGTGATTTGCAACAGAGGCTCGCGCGTTGCGTTTTCTCTGGTCGCAAATGATTGCCAGGAGGCGTTTTCTGAGCCACGCAACTGAATCCCGTAGTTGGGCAGCGTTCCGTTGGTCCAACCGCGCACAAGATTGGTCACATCTATGGAATAGTATTTGTAATACCAGGACTCGGCCGTTCTCAGGGCAATGGACCCATGGGTTTCGCCTATATTCGGCGCCGAGTTCCAGATGGTCTCGTATTCCGACCAGGGCGAGGTGACGCGGTAGACTGCGATGTTGTGAATCTCATTTTTTTCACCCGAAGACTGCATATAATACAGTCGAAGAGCTGCCGAGGCGATTGTTGCATCGGGGGGGACTTCCGAAAGGTCGAACCTGACCAGGCTGCGCACGATGTGTTCCTGCGGCATGAGGACGCTATCGTAGCCGGCCCGCATCATGTATTCTTCGCCATAGTTGATATTGGGTTTTCCCTGGGCAATGTAAGTATCCGCTGTAGCTTTAAAGAGTGTGGGAATCACCTGAACAGACTGTGTATTGCTCCAGAATCCTTCCCCCAACGCATTGTGCCCGCGAACCCGGTAGTAAAGCTTGTTGGATTTCCCAGAGGTAGCCCAAGATGTTGCCGTACCGCTATAAACCTGTGTGGGGTTGGAGAAGGCGGCATTGTCATCTTCTTGCAACTCATAGGCGTCGGCGCGATCTGCCGTTGTCCATTCGACCGTATAGGCGCCGTCGTAATCCGCGTTGGCGATAGGCAGCAAGGTCGGTATGCCGGGCAACGGCGGCCAGATGCGCAGAACCAGCGGTAGATAGAGGAATTTCATGGCTTCGACGGTCACGGTGAAGCTGTCGAGGGCGCTGAGGCTTTCGGGGTCGCTCACTTTTACCGTGATCATCCCCGCGCCTGTCCAGCTTATCGCCGGGGTAATGCTGAGAAGATGCCCGCTGTCGAGGGTTACCGTGAGATTGGGGGTCGAGACGGATTCAAGGGTAAAGGTGAGAACGTCGTCGTCGTCGTTGGCGTAGTCCCACAAATTCAGTGAAGTGTGCCCGTTGAATGAGATTCTGATGTCGGGGATGGCCAGGGTGGGTGTGATATTTTCCGCGGTGACATAAACCGCGAATGCATCGGAGGCTGTCAGTCCCTCAGGGTCGCGCACATTGACCGTCACCGTTGCTGCGCCTACCCAATCCAGCGCCGGGGCGATGTTAAGGAGATGCCCGCCGGTGAGGCTTACGGCGAGGTCCGTTGTGGAGACTTCCTCGATGGTGAAGACCAGGGTGGCGTCTGCGTCGTTGCCGTCCTCGGCATACGTCCACAGATCCAGGGTCGTGTTTGTGTTGACGCCCAGGGCGATATCGGGGACGGACAGGGTGGGCGCGATATTTTCCTCGGTGATCGTCAGCACAAAGATGTCGGTGTCGGTGAGCGCATTGGAATCCTGCACCAACACTTCTATCAGGAAATCGCCGGCGAGGTTCGTCGCCGGATTGACGTCAATGTAGCGATTGGAATCAATCTGGAGACCCAGTGTGTTGGTCGGAGGCGTCAGAAAGGAGAACGTGAGTTCTGAGTCCTCATCCTCTGCGTCATGAGCATATTCCCACAGGTCAACCACGTTGTCACTGCTTTGATTCATCGGCACCGCAATGTCGGGGATGCCGGCAAGCGTTGGGGGCGTGTTATCGCCGGTCAACGTCCACCCGATGTCCTTGAGGATTCCCAGCGTCACCGGGCCGGGGGAATGGAAGGATTCGCCAGGCCCGAGCGCGTAGGTCATCAAGGCATCCTGCCCGCCGTTGGCCGTATTGTAACTCTCGGCCAGGTGCAGATAACTGAGATCGGGCCGCCACACGGATGGCGCGTACAACTCAGGCGCGACGTTGCCGTTGGCGGCGATGGCATACGCGCCGGTGAAATAAACATCATCACTGGTCAGCGCGCTGCCGAGGATCGTTGTGCCGTTTCCCAGACTGAGCAGCGGCACACCGGCGCCGGTTTTGGCAAAACGATCGTAGATGAGGGGGTCCTGATAGCCGGGCTCGGATATTCCCCACCCCCAGTACCCGATGTTGCCGTTCCCCTCATTCTCCACCGTCATTGAACCGAAAAATCCCAGGCCATGGCAGATTTCATGGAGCGCTAAACTGACGAAATCCAGCTGCATGGCCGGCGTATTGCCGTCGGCGCCATAATACCAGGAGAGCGCGCCGTTGTAAGTGATGTGCATATCCACGACGCTTCCATTCATCCGGGCGCCGTGCAACGCATTCGCCAGAGCGGTAGGATACCAGGTCGCCGTTTGCGGGGCGTTGGGGAAGTTGCGGTAGAAGTAGTCAGGCGCAGACATGCTCAAGATGTTGGGGTCAAGGGTGGCATGGCAGGCATTGATTTCGATGGGCACTGACGAGTTGATGATTCCTGCCCATATATCAACGGCATGTTCAAAAGCGCTGATCGCCTCGGTGGTCCAGTCGTTGCAGGGGTTGTTGAATGTATCGGTTGACCCGGCCGGCAGATAATTGACGTGAATGGTGGCCATTTGGATACTTTGCCGCGACTGGCGGTGTTGCTGTGGGATTTGTAGTTTTGTGGCATTGGGGTCGTACCGCAGACCGGCGCGGAAAGGCGGTTTAACGGTTTCCCTGTCCTGTATCCCGTCCGGCGCCCCAATCACAGCGCCGGCTGTGCTTAACAGAAACACAAACGCAAATACCCACAATAGCCTCATCCATCTATACTCTAACCAACGTTTCATAATTAGCTCCCTTGAAAATAGCCCGCTAAAGCGGGGGAATTAAAGGAAGGTTTTTCGCGGGCGGGGG
>DAOUFX010000380.1:0-11912 GCA_034429675.1 Anaerolineae bacterium
CGGGCGGGGGTACCCGCCCGCGAAAAACCCCCTTTATGTCTCTCTGCCATGTAAACCGTGAGTTTCGTGCCGGCACGGAGTGCGAAGGGATATTTTTGTCATAGGCGCAGCTTCATTGTACAATGTGGACTAACACAGTCAATGTTAGCGCATTTCGGGGCGCGTTTCAACCTACCATAGAAACATGGTAAAATGAAAGGCAGCCTGAGGCGATCATAACCGGGCAGATTACCTGAACATCATTGTCGGCGCCTTGCGCTTGTTGATTGTGCCAGCCACCACAGGAGGTGCACGTTATGGACCAACGGGATCAACTGTTCAACTCTCTCAGCTTGGTTATGTTGCTAATGACCGTCGTTCTGATACTATGTTATGCACTCATTGCAGTGAATCCTTACATCTTTTTGAATCCTTTCCCTCCCCGCCCCAAAGAGATCGAATTGGTGGCTACGCCGACAGGCCCGGTAATCCGGCGTGACGTTCTTCCGCCCACCTGGACGCCTACGGCAACCCCCACCATCACCCCGACTCCGCCGCCGTCGTTCACCCCCACCGTCACACCAACGCCGACACCCCGTCCGCCGACGCGCACACCCATCCCACCGACGCTGACTCCCAGCGTCACGCCGCGCGTCACCCGTTCACCTTACCCGTTCACATACGAGCTGACCTATGAGCCGCCGTATTACGGCTGTAACTGGTTGGGCGTCGCCGGGATGATTCAAGACCTGGACGGCAATGCGCTCAAGGATTACCCGGTCCACGTGTGGGGCGGCGGGATTGATGTGGTGATCAATTCCGGCACCAAGCAGATGTACGGCGACTCCGGGTGGGAGCAGTTCTTCCTCTCTCAACCGACGGAAATGAAGGGCGTTTTCCACGTGCAGTTGCATTCGCCTTATGGCGACCACCCGCCGGTCTCGGCGGACATCGTTTTGAACTACGAGGGCTTCTGCTCCGCATCGCTGGCCCGCGTTATCTTTACCAAGAACCATTAACGACTATGGCTGAAACACGCATTAAAACAGGCATTTCCGGTTTGGATCAGATGTTGCAGGGGGGATTCATTCCCGGTTCGGTGATTTTGTTGCGCGGCGCGCCGGGGACCGGCAAAACTTCCATTGCGCTCCAGTTCCTCCTTGAAGGGGCGCAAAGTGGGGAGCCGGGACTGTTCGTGACGTTCGAGGAATTCCCGCATTCGCTGTACCGCGACGCCGAATCGTTGGGGCTCGATCTGCGCGGCATGGAGGTCGCCGGCAAGTTGCACATCATTTTCACCTCGCCCGCCGTGCTGCTGCGTAGCCTCAAAGATACGGAAAGCCCCATCTATCAGTCCATCGTGGACAACAATATTCACCGGATGGTCGTGGATAGTATGTCCCATTTTGGCCGGCTGACGGACAACCCCGAAACGCTGCGCCAGACTTGCGCGACCGTCGTCAACGGCTTGCATCGCGAGCAATTGACCACCCTGATGCTCAGTGAGGAAAGCCGCTCTCGCCATCGCAGCACCGATCCCGGCGGCCTTTCGTATCTCAGCGATGGGGTGATCCTGCTGCGTTACGTTGAGGTCGAGAGCGCGATGCAACGCGCAATTGTGGTGCTCAAGTTGCGCGGCAGCAACCACGCGCGCGAGATTCGCTACTACGAGATCCGCAACGGCGGCGTGGTGGTGGGCGAGGTTTTCCAGCATCGCGGCGCCATCCTCAGCGGAATCTCCCGGCGCGATTAAATGAGCACGCTCTATATCGTCGGCACTCCGATCGGCAATCTCGAAGACATCACGCTACGCGCCCTGCGCATCCTACGGGAAGTCCGCCTGGTGGCGGCCGAGGATACACGCAAGGCGCGTGTGCTTTTTGACAGGTATGAAATTACGACGCCGGTCACGTCCTATTTCGAGGGAAATGAGCGCAAGAAGGCCGACGCCATTCTCGCCGCCCTGCAAGAAGGGGACGTGGCTCTGATTTCGGAGGCCGGGATGCCCGGCATTTCCGATCCGGGATACCCCCTCATCTGCGCCGCGCTTGAGCAGGGGGTGACGGTGGTTCCGGTCCCCGGCCCCTCGGCGCACACAGCGGCGCTGGTCGCCTCCGGCCTGCCCTCCGATCAATTCCTTTTCCTGGGTTTTCTCCCGCGCGGCCAACGCGAGCGCCTTGCCGCGCTGGAGGACGTGGCGTTTCTCAAAGCGACGTTGATCGCCTACGAGGCGCCGCACCGTCTGCAAGAAACCCTCTCCACGCTGCGCGAACGCCTGGGCAACCGCCCGGTCGCGCTCTGTCGTGAGATGACCAAACACTACGAGGAGGTCTGGCGCGGCGACCTCGACGGCGCCCTGGCGCACACATCCGCCGTCCCGCCGCGCGGCGAATACACGCTGGTGATCGGCGGCGCTTCCGACATAGAAGTCTGGAATGCAGCGCAGGTGCGCGCCGCCCTCGCCGAGAGACTGGCGCAGGGCGTTGCACGTTCGCAGGCCGCCCGCGAAATTGCCGCCATCTCCGGCTGGAAACGCCGCGCCGTGTACGCTTTGGAAGAGGAAGAGCCGAAAGTCTGAAGTCGAAGGTCAGGGAGCGGGGCGGCGAATAGCGAATTACGGATACCGAATACCGGATTGCGGGTTTCGCGGATTCTGTTTCCAAAATCTAAAATCGAAAACCCAAGATCACGGCGCTTCGGCCTTGAAGACCTCTGCCGCACATTCTGCAACCAGTTCAAAGCCCGGTAGACAGGCTGGAATGAAGATGCTCTGTCCGCGCCGGAGGGGTTGTTGTTGGGCGATGCCCGCTTCCTGCCAACGTAGGAGGACTTCGCCCGCCGTGATCAACAAAATAGCAGGGCAATCTTCCCCCTTCTCTCGCCTGACCTGGTCCGCTGCCAATTGCCAACGGCGCACCTGGAATTCGGCGACGGGGGCCGTGAAGACGATCTCTTGCGCCCCGGCGTCTCCGCCCAGCAACGGCGCCGGCCCCAGTTCGTAGGTCAGAATGTCCAGCAGGGTTTGCACGTCCTTGAATTTAGGGGTCAGCCCGGCGCGCACGACGTTGTCCGAATTCGCCATGCACTCCACCAGGTTGCCGTTCAGGTAAGCGTGCGGGACTCCGGGCTTGAGGAAAACCCCCTGGCCGCGCTCCAGCCGCACGAAGTTCAAAAAGAACAGCGCCAGCAATCCAATATCGGCGCCGGTGTAGATCGGGCGGGATTCCAGGAACAGCCGGTCGTGGTCGTTGGGCGCCGGCAGCCGTTGCAGGCGACGCTCCAATTGCGCCAGCGTGTCCGACAGGGCTTGCTCGTCGCGCTCGCGTTGCATCAGCGCCGTGAACATCTGCCGCACGCTTTCGCGCTGTTGCGCCGCCGGGACCGCCCGCAGTTCCACGCCGCCTCCGGCTTCGATGAAGCGGGTGATCTCCGGATATTGCGCCAGCGTCAACCGGATCTCCTCGTAGGACTTGAACCCCACCAGCGCTGTCGCCGTGTCCAACGCGCTGGCAATCTCCGGCTTGTGGTTGTCGTCGGGATACTGTTCCGGGTTTCTGGCGTGCAGTACTTGCGCCTGGGCTTTGTCGGGATGCGCCTGGATCGAGAGGGCGGCGCCGATGGAAAGCACTTTGAACAAGAAAGGGAGCGTCGGTCCAAAGCGCGAAATCACATGCCGACCCAGCAGCGCTTCGGGGTAGCGCGCCGCCAGCTGCGGGAGCGGCACCGGCGTCCCTTCGACCAGCAACGCTGACGGCGCTTTGGGGTGCATGCCCATCCACAGCTCCGCGTAGGGCAATCCCGGTTGCGCCGTTTGCCCCAAAAATTGCGGGATAAACGCCGCCGCGTCGCGGGTACCCCATTCATAGGGCTGCACTTGATTGATAAGCGGATAAGGTCTGGCTTTTAATGAAGGTGTATCCATTTCTCAAACTCCATTTTTCGTTTATACTGGCCCACATTGCATTCCCGGTGAGGTGGTCTGCTATGAACACAGTGTCATCCATAACCAATCCCAATCTCGTCGCCGCGATGGTCGCCGTGGTGACCCGCGACGCGCCGGAAACACGCCAGGCCATGTACCGCGCGCTCATCGAAAGCACGCTAATTTTGCCTGTCGCCGAGAGCTTGAGCCAAAGCGACACGCCGGAACGTCGCACGGTGGATCGGGAGGCATCGTTCAAGCTCCTGGCCGCAGAAAATGACGCCGGCGGAACCATCCTGCTGGCCTTCAGCGACGAGGAAGCGGTGCGCGCCTGGATGCCGGAAGGCGTTCCCTACGTGGCTCTCCGGGCGCCGGATCTCTTCGATCTGGCGGCGCGCAATGAAGCTGCGGAGGTCTACCTCAACCCGGCCGGCCCGGTGAGTGGGCGCATCCGCAACCACGAATTTGAGGCGCTCGCCCGCCGGCAGCTCCCTTTTGACGACCTTCCCCAGGCGCCGCCTCCGCCGCCCGGCGCGCGTCTGCTCGTCGGGCGCCCCGCCACGCCCCCACCCCAGGCCTGGCGCGATGAGGTTACTTCGGCGATGCGCCATCATCCGCAAATTGTCGCGGCTTATCTTTTCCAATTGCATTATGGAACCGAATCGCCGCGGCTGGTGGTGGGAGTCCAGTTCGCCCCCGAAGCGGATGAGTCAATCCGCAACGTCATCATGCAATCCATCCTCTCCGCCGTCGGCCAGCCCGCCGAATCTCCTGAGGCGCTACATTTTGTGGTTCTGGAAGCGGACGACTTTCTGCGCATCGTCCAGGATACCGTCCCGCGACTCTACCCGCGCGACGAGAATCGTTAGTCAGGAAGCCTATAATAGTCGAAGATTGTAAAACCGCGCCCCAAGGGGCGCGGTTTTGCTTTCCATCAGGGCGCCCACGAGAGGCGCTGGTTGTCCCAACCGGGCAGCGAGATGCCCAGGTCCAGAATGCGCTGGACGTTTTGCCCGTCCGTCTGCATCACGTAGATGGCCCAACTGCCGCCACGGTCGCTGACGAAGGCGATGCGGCTGCCGTCCGGCGACCACGCCGGCATTCCTTCGTTGGAAGCATCCGCGGTGATTTGCTGCACCCCGCCGCTCGGATTGAGCAAGAAGATGTCCCAGTTGCCGGCGACGTTGCTCATATACGCCAGCATATTCCCGCCCGGCGCCCAACTGGCCGCGCTGTCGCCCTCGCTGGAGGTGAGGCGCGTCCCCGGTAGCCCATCGTCGGGAGTGTCCACGATGATGCCACATGCGGTAGCGTCGCAGCCGGTGTAGGCCAGCGCCCCCGACGCGCCCCAGGCCGGCGCCCACCCGGACGCCAGCAGCGCCGGTTCTCCGCTGTTGTTGGAATTCGCAATGTAGATGGACCACACGCCGGCAGCGTCGGCTGTGGCATAAGCAATGCGCAAACTGTCCGGCGAGAAGGTGGGCCACGCCTGCCAGCCCGGCGTCAGCAGTTGCATCGGAACGCCTTCTTCCGGCAGAACCATCCCCACGCCGCCCGAATTCCGGTCACGGTAGATCGCCCGGCCCGTGCCGCGCTCCCACCAGGGCTGGTCGGCGCCGGAGGCCACCTTCAAAATGCGCCCGTCTGCATAGAGCGCATACACGTCGTACATTTCGGTTTCGGCGTTGAAGATCGGATAGGCCAAACGGCCCATAGTGAAGCCGGCGACCGCCTGCGGGGTCAACTGTATGCCCGTGCCGTTCAGCGGCGCCGGTGTAGCCGACAAGCAGGTCTGGGCCGCCGTCGCGCGTTTTTGATCCACCTGCGCGTCCGAGAACAGCCGCAGCGCCTGGGTGTACTGGATTTCGGCAGGGCACATCTCACCCTGAGTTGCGTAGTACTCCGCGTAGGTCAAATATGCCTGGTACAACCGCTGCGCCACATCCTTGTAAGCGGGATGGGTGGCGTACAACGCCTCGAAGCCCTCAATGCACAGGGGCCAATCCACGCCCCAGTAGTTTAAGGCGTCAAGATAGCGCGCGGCAAGGTTGCGCTGATCCACAACGTCGGCATTCAGAGGGCGCAAGGCGATGGCCTGATCCAGATACGAAATTCCCTCCTCCAGGCGATCCTCCCCCAAAAAAGCGGTACCGGCATTGTACAGGCTGGTGAACAACATCTCCTCAACAGCAGCCTGCTCGTAATTCAAATCCAAAGCGCGCAGCTGCGTCAGCGTGCGGGCCGTGGCGACCCAGTCTTTGGCCGTGTAAGAGTTCTTTGCATCTCCCAGCAATTGCTCCGTCATCGAACTGACGACTTCCATCGTCGGAGTCGGCTTGACGACCAGACGTGCGCGCGCTTCGGCGGCGCCTTGCTCGGCCAGAGCATTTTCGGGGTCCAACTGCAAAATGTAGGCAAATTCGGCGGCGGCGCGTTCGTACCGCCCATCGTTGAGGTCTTTCAGCCCGGCGTCGTAGTGCTCCTGGATCACCTCCTGCCGGCGCGCCTCACGGTCAAGTTCGCCATAATGCAGGCCGGCGTAAGCCGAAGCCATCTGAATCGCAACAAAAACGATCACGGCGACCAGGATCACCAACAGGATTCGCCACAAAGACGATTTGAACAGAGGCCGCTTCACCGCGGCGGGCGGGGTTGCATCTGCGCCGGGGCTAAGCAAAGATCCGCAGTTGGCGCACAGCATCCCCGGCTTCTCTGACTCGTGACCGCACTGTGGGCACGGGGTCATACTTGATCCCAACTGAAGTCTTCCAGCGACGAACCGCCGACGAACTCGCGCAAGATGGAGTTATCCGGCACCATCTCGGCGTCGGCGACGCGGAACCACTGCAAGAATGTCAACAGGCGTTTTGCCTCGACCCATTGGCGCGAGTCGGAATCAATTTGCAGCAACAGCGGTTCGACGACCGGCTTAAGCACGGATAGTTCATAAACCAGCGCCGAGTTGAACATCACGTCCGCATTTTCCTGATAGGGGAAAATGTGCCGTTTTTCGCCGCGCCGCACGCTTTCCCAGCGCCCGATGGTGTCTTGCGCCGTGTACCCGCGCGTCCGCGCATCCCGTGCGATCCGTCGAATCAGGCGCGTGTCGGTCGTGGGCACGCGGTTATGGCGATCCAGGTTCAGTTGGGTGAGCGCCGAGACGTAAATGCGGAAGACCGATGCGGGAGGAATGCGGTAAACCAGTTTGGGATTCAATCCGTGAATGCCCTCAATAATCAAAATCTGATCCTGATCCAGCTTCACGACTTCGCCAGGCTCACGTTTGCCGGTGTAGAAATTGTATTGGGGCAGCGCCACCTCGTCGCCCCGCAGCAACGCTTCGAGGTTCTGATTGAAAAGCTCGACATCCACCGCTTCCAATGCTTCAAAATCGAATTCGCCGTTTTCATCGCGGGGGGTGTCGTCACGGTTGACGAAGTAGTGGTCCAGCTCCAGCGCGTACGGTCGCAGTCCCTGCGCCAGCAATTGCACACCCAGGCGTTTGGAGAAGGTGGTTTTTCCCGACGACGACGGCCCGGCGATCAGCACCACCCGCACTCGATCGCGGCGCTCGCCGATCTGGCGGGCAATCTGGGCGATGCGGTGCTCGTGCAGAGCTTCCGAAACCAGGACGACGCGGCGCAGCTTGTCGCGCTCGACCAACCAGTTGAGATCGCCCACGCACTCCACGCCCAATAGCCGCAACCAGCGCCCGTACTCGCGGAAGACGGTCAACAGTTGCGGGTTCTGGTGGGGGTCCTGAAATTGCGTGGGCTGGTGGCGGCGCGGGAACTGCAGAATAAAGCCGTCTTCCCAGCGCAAAAGCTGGAAAAATTTCAAATATCCGGTCGAGGGGACCATGTATCCGTGAAGATAGTCGCGATACCCATCGAGGCTATACAGCCGCAGGTAGGCTTTGCGCTTGCGGTCGCGCCCCTGGAAAATCGCCACCTTGTCCATCTCGTTGCGTCTGGCAAAGAGCACCAGCGCATCTTCCAGGCTTTCGCTCTCGCGCATAATCGGATAGTTCGCGGCGACCATCCGCTGCATCTCGTCGGATAGCTTCTGGAGTTCATCGTCGTCCAGCGGCGCGCGGTTGCGCACCTCGCAGAAATATCCGCCAAAAGGCAGGGAATGGTCTATGAAAATCTCCACACCGGGGAAAACCCGTTGCGCGGCGGCGACCATCAAAAACGTGAGCGAGCGCCGGTAGATGCGGACCCCGTCGGATTCCGAGAGGTCAATCGGCTCGACCACGCAGTCTCGCGCGATGTCGTACGTCAACTCCCGCAGCTCGCCATCCACCAACGCGGTGATGTAGGGCACTTCGGGGTCGGGGAAAGCAACATCCAGGAATTCACTCAGTCGGCTGCCGACAGGGCCTTCATAGACCCGGCGGTCAGGCAGCGAGATTTGCACTTTTTTGCGTGGTTTTGCCAGCTTGATTTTGTCTTTGCTCATGGATTTTACCTTAGCTTATGGTGTCACGATGTGAAAAACGCAAGGAAGTATACCTTGCTTTAGACAGTTGTAAAGCTATCCCGCCTTATATCAATCAGCTAAAATCCCGCCATCGCCTGTCCTAACCGGCGAATACCGTCCGCGATAACTTCCGGCGGGTGAGCGGCGAAGCTGAGGCGCATGGCAGCGTCGTTGCCGGCGGGCGAGAAGAGGGCGCCGGGGGCGAAGGCGATGCCCTGCGCACAAGCTTTGGTCAGCAAGTCGGTGGCCGGCAGGGTAGCGGGCAGGCGAGCCCAGACGAACAAACCACCCTGCGGCGGGTCAACGCTCACCCACCCCGGCAGATAGCGCCGGATCGCCGCCAGCATCGCGTCACGGCGCCGGCCGTAAATGCGGCAGGAGCGGCGCAGATGCGCCTGGTAGCGCCCCACGGTGAGATAAGCGTCCAGCGCTCGCTGCATCAGGTTGGAGGTCGCCAGGTCGTTGGTGCGCTTGCAAGCGGCCAACGCTGCGTAGACCGGGCCGTCAGCCACCAGAAATCCCGCGCGCAGGCCGGGCATCAACATTTTGGAAAAAGTGCCGGTGTAGATAACCCTGCCGCCGGGATCCAGCGCCTTCAGAGCCGGCTGGGCGTGCCCCTCGTAGCGCAAATCCCCCACGAAGTCGTCTTCGAGCACCGGCACGTTGTACTCGTCCACCAACGCCAGCAGACGCCGGCGCCGCTGGCTGCTCAGGCACGCGCCGGTGGGATTCTGGAAGTTGGGCATGGTGTAGATCAAGCGGGCCGGGACTTGTTGGAGCAACGACTCCAGAACCTCGACCCGCATTCCGTGCGCGTCGGTCGGGATGCCCACGACTTTGAGGCCGTGAGCGTGGAACAGTTCCAACGCCTTGCCGTAGGTGGGCTCCTCGACCAAAACGGTATCGCCGGGGCGGAGGAGAAGCTGCGTCACCAACGACAAGGCCTGTTGCGAACCGGCGGTGATCAGAACGGCGTCGGGGTCGGTCTGCAAACCCTGGCTGGCCAGCACGCGCGCAATCGTGGCGCGCAGCGGCGCGTAGCCGCGCGGATCGCCGTATTCCAAAGCAGCAGCGCCATCGCGGCGCAAAATGCTCTGCAACGTGCGGCGGAACTCTACGGTTGGAAACATCCGCGCGTCGGCCACTCCGCCGGAGAAATCAATGGGATCAGGATGGTGAACGGCTTTGAGCAGTTCGTCCGGCGCAGGCGACGCCGGAGACGTGAACGCGCTCGCCGCGTCCCGTTGCCAGAGCGGCCAGGATGCGTCCAAATCAGAATACGGCTGCCGGAGCGGATAAAGCGGCAGCACGTAGGTCCCGCTGCCCGTGCGAGATACAATCAGCCCACCGGCCGCCAACTCGCCGTAGGCGTTCTCCACCGTGATGCGGTTGACGCCCAAATCGCGGGCCAACTGCCGGGTGGCCGGCAGCCGCGTCTCGGACGCCAGCCGTCCCGACACGATCCCCTGCCGTAAAAATTCCTCAATCTGCCGGTAAAGCGGTTCCGAACTCTGCCGATCAAGCGGAATGCGCATGGACACCTCCTGCCATCCTCGAATAGGACACGAATAAACGAATTACGTTTCACGCCCCCACTTGTCTACTGTCTACCACTCTCAATGGCCTGGTAGAAACTGATCAGAATTGGCTCTATTCACCAGACCAATTCTACCTTATAATCACCATTCAGGAAACCAGACCTGAGGACAAGCGTCACCGCTGGCGCCGGATAGAAAGCGTGTTTGCGTGAGCGGAGGTACCCGCCCACGCAAACACTTTGTTTTTCACTTTAAATAAGGAAGAAGGTAAACATGCTTACAACGACACACGACAAGGCGCAACTCACGCGCGGCTACGCAGTAGCGTTGGCCAGCGCGGCCGTTCTTTCAACGACGGCCATTTTCATCCGCCATCTCACGCAGACGTACCAGATGCCGCCGTTGGCGCTGGCGTTCTGGCGCGACACTTTTGTGGTGCTCACCCTGCTGCTGGTTCTGGGTCGGCTGTGTCCGGAATGGCTGCGGCTAAAGCGCCAACATCTGGTCTACTTTGCCGGCTACGGGCTGGTGCTGGCCGGGTTCAACACATTGTGGACGTTCTCGGTGGCGCTGAACGGAGCCGCCAGTTCCACCGTGCTGGCCTACACCTCCGCCGCATTCACGGCCCTGCTGGGATGGTGGCTGCTCAAGGAACGGCTGGATTGGGTCAAGATTCTGGTGATCGTCGCGAGCTTGAGCGGCTGCGCCATGGTCGCGAACGCCTTCGACCCGGCGGCGTGGCGCGTCAACCTGGTCGGGATTCTCACCGGGATGTCTTCCGGGTTGTTCTACGCACTTTATAGCCTGATGGGGCGCGCCGCAGCGCAACGTGGTCTGAATCCGTGGACAAGCCTGCTGTACACCTTCGGGTTCGCCGCCGGGTTCCTGCTGTGCTTCAATCTGCTAGGACCGGGGACGCTGACGACAAAAGTGACGCAGTTGGGTTGGCTGGGGACAAGCCTGCCGGGATGGGGAATTCTGTTACTGCTGGCCGCCGGCCCGACCGTGATCGGATTTGGGCTGTACAACGTCAGCCTGAGCTACCTGCCCTCCAGCGTCGCCAACCTCATCGTCACGCTGGAACCGGCGTTCACCGCCGTGATGGCCTACGTCTTGTTGCACGAACAGATTAGCGCGATACAAATCGGCGGCGGGCTGATGATTATGGGCAGCGTGGCCTTTCTGAGGCTTTACGAAGGATGGCGAAGCAGACACGGCGCAGTGTCTCCCCGACCGGTAATCGTGCAGGAAACCGGTTCCGCCCTCCCACCAGCGGACTAAAAAATGGGGGATTGGCAACAAGCGCGCCAATCCCCCAAGCCGGTTTCCTTCTTGTCGAGCAACACAATCGTCACTCAAGATTGACTTCGACCACAGCAGTCTGCAAAGCCATCGTTGGTAACCGGAACGGTTCGCTGATCGTCAACAGCGCTCCGGTGTCAGCCCGGTAGACAAGCCAGCGAAACGGCCCCGTCCCCAAACCGGCGGCAGCCACCCACCACGACTTCTGTCCCGTCCATTGACCGTCCACACTCTCGATCCGGTCCAGTGCACCGCGCCACCCCGCGACGACGCGCCACTTTCCCTGCTCGTCCTGCCACTGCACCACCGTCTGCAAATCCGGCCAGCCGATCTGATCCCAGGGCCAGTCCGCCGCGAATTTGAGATGCAGTGTGATTTGAGCGCCCTCAACCGGAGACGGAACCGACGGCTCCGGTTGAGGAGTGAAAGCCGGAGACGGCGCGGTCGCGGTGGGCACGGGCGTCTTGACAGGCGCAGGCCCGGGCGTCCACGTCGGCGCAGGCGGCGTCGGCGTGATAGCATCCTGGGCCAGACCCGGCGTCGTCGCGAAAAGCCCAAACGCCAGCGCCAAACCCGTGAGCAAAAATCCAAGAGCCAGTAGTTCTTTAGACATGGGTGTCTCCTCCAAAAATAGCATTTAGCCTTTAGTTTTTAGCCGTTAGCCGGATATAAGGGGGTGTTTTTTCGAG
>DAOUFX010000381.1:0-11407 GCA_034429675.1 Anaerolineae bacterium
TTTTCGCACACGGGGTACCGTGTGCGAAAAACACCCCCTTTACCCTGACCGTCGAAGGCAACTCCGGACTTTCGACTTTTTAACTTTTGACTTTCGACTATTTTCAGAGGAGAGAAAACGGATGAACCGACAGAAACATTCTCACTGGCCAATCGCGTTGCTGATAGCGCTGGCGGCTCTGGCATTGACCATGACCCCGGCATGGGCCTGCGGCGGCGGCGTGATCTGCGTGGACAAAGATGCGACCGGCGCCAATAACGGCACATCGTGGGCCAACGCCTACACCACCCTGCAAGCTGCGCTGGATCAAACCAACGCAGACGGTGGCGCCGCCTACGAAATCTGGGTGGCGGAGGGTGTGTACTACCCGGACGAAGGCCCCGGCCATATCAACAACGCGATCACCGAAACCTTTCTCATCGCCCGGAACAACGTCCAGCTCTACGGCGGCTTCGCCGGAAACGAGACGGCGCGTAGCCAACGCGACTGGGTGTTGCGCACCACCATCCTCAGCGGCGACATTGACGGCAATGACTGGAATACCGACACCAACCACATCAACGAGACATGGCGCGACACACAAGGCAAAAACGCCCAGGTTCTGTATCTGGATGGCGTAACCAACGAATCTATTACCGGCGCAACCGTATTGGATGGGTTCACCATCACTGCGGGAAGAATTGAACAAGGAGCAAATCGGAACGCCGATGGAGGCGGGTTATACTGTGGTGGAAGAAATGGACATTTATGCAACCCGACATTGGTCAATATTACCTTCAGCGGCAATTGGACATACTATGGCGGCGGAATGTGTAACGATGGCGCATATAGCGGTGAAAGTAGCCCCACCCTGACCCATGTTGTTTTCAGCGGCAATCGAGGATCCACACAAGGCGGCGGAATGCTCAACAGAGGCCACGACAGTGGCGTAAGCAGCCCGGTGCTGACTGATGTCACCTTCAATGATAACTATGGCGGCGATGGCGGCGGGATGTACAATATGGGCATAGCCGGCGTAAGTAACCCTATCCTGAACGACGTCAGCTTCAAGGGAAATTCAGCCCTCAATTATGGCGGGGGTATGACCAATGACGGATCCTACGGCGTCAGCAGCCCCATCATAAACAATGCCGTCTTTAGCGGCAACTGGGCCGGCTATGGCGGCGGCGGGATACATAACCTCGCACAAAACGGCGCAAGCAATCCCATTCTGATCAATGTGACGATCGGAGGCAACTCAACTGCCGGCGATGGCGGCGGGATGCACAACGCAGCCCCAGCCAGCGTCGAATGCAGTCCGATTCTGGTCAACTGCATTCTGTGGGGAAACACCGCAACAAACGGCCCGCAAATCTACAATTATAGTAACGCCTCACCCAACATCACATACAGCAACATACAATGGCTCAGCGGCGTGTACACCGGAACCGGCAACATCAATGCAGACCCGCAATTCGTCGCCCCCATCAGCGCAACTGCTGCCCCCACCACCACCGGCAACTATCGCCTGACAGGCTTTTCCCCGGCCATTGACGCCGGCAACAATTACAGCGTCAGCGTCGCCACGGATCTGGATGGGGCGCCGCGCAAAGTAGACATGATCACAGCCGACACCGGCAACGGCGTAGCGCCCATCGTGGATATGGGCGCCTACGAAGCGCACAATAACACGGCCCCCACCCTCGCCATCCCCGACGTCGCGATGTCCTTCGACACCACCCGCGCACTGGAGTTGTGGAATTATGCCGCCGACATTGAAGACACTGACGCCAATCTAACTTTCCTCGTTGTCAGTGTTTCCGACGGCCATCTCGTTGCCACGCTCGCCGGGGACGGCCACACCCTCAACCTCGAACCGGAAACGGCATGGACCGGCTCGGCGACGGTGAACATCAGCGTGACCGACTCCCGCGGCCTCGCCGCCAACGACTCGTTCGTGGTGACCGTAAGCGGCAACGCCAACACCGCACCTACGCTGAACATCCCCGACATCTCAATGCCCTTCGACACCACCCGCGCATTGGAGCTACGAGATTACGCCAACGACGCCCAAGACCTCGACGCAAATCTAACCTTCAGCGTTGTCAGTGTTTCCGACGGCCATCTCGTTGCCACGCTCGCCGGGGATGGGCACACCCTCAACCTTGAGCCGGAGACGGCATGGACGGGATCGGCGACGGTGACGGTGCGCGTGACCGACTCCGGCGGTCTCACCGCTAACGACTCGTTCGTGGTCATTGTAACCGGTGGCGGCGGCAACACCCCGCCCACCCTCTCAATCCCCACCGTCCCGCTGGACATCAACGAAGTCGGAACGCTGAACTTGTGGGACTACGCCAGCGACGCCGAAGACGCCGACGCCACTCTGGTCTTTACCGTCGAAAGCGTCTCTACGGTCAGCCTCACCGTAACCCTCAGCGGGGGCCATATCCTCAACCTCACGCCGGCCACCGATTGGTCGGGCGCAGCAACCGTGGCCGTAAGCGTGAAAGACTCCGGCGCGCTGTCGGCCAGCGACACATTCAACGTCAATGTGGGCGTCATGAACTTCCTCTATCTACCGCTAGTCCTGCGCAACTGGCCGCCGCTCCCCGCCGCGCCGATCTTGCAAGCCATCGTCAACGACGACGCCGACGGCGCCTACACGGTGCAATGGGCGGCAGCCGATCGCGCCGCTTCCTACGAGCTTCAAGAGGCCAATAATGCCGCATTCTCCGGCGCAACTCAGGTCTACAGTGGCACGGCGACCGCCTGGAACGCCTCGGGAAAAACCACCGGCGCTTACTACTATCGCGTCAGAGGACGCAATACCTACGGTGCGGGACCGTGGAGTTCGACGCAGGCGGCACAGGTTACGCCACCCCCCGTGCTGGACGCCATCGCCGACACTTATATCGCTCAGGGAGACCCCGCAGATGCCTTTCATGGCAGCGATTCCATCATGCGCATCGGCTATGAACCCGCCGTCGGGAACTTACGTGGGTTGGTCAAATTTGATCTCTCGACGATTCCAACCAATACGCCAATTGTCAACGCAACAATTCAAATGTACTACATCAAGTATCAGGGAACGCCCGCTTACGCACAAACTGTCACGGCCCACCATATCGTTTCCCCTCAGGATTGGTCGGATACCGACGCCATCAGTTGGGATAGCGTCGTCGTCGGAGATGCCTACGGAACCATTTCGCTCAAGCCTTCTTTAAATCCCTATGGGTATTACACCATTGACATAACCAATCTTGTGCAAGGATGGATCAACGGGACCATACCCAACCATGGAATTCTGCTGCGCGGCCCGGAGAACACCGTCGAATCCTGCCGCACCTTCACCACCAAGGATTTCAATGTCGAACCGAATCGTAATCCCAAGCTGCTTATCACTTATCAGGGAGTCAGCCAACAAATCATGATGACCGCGCCTGCCCATCAGAGGCCGCTGGAGACCCGGCAATAAGATCCAGCCAGCGCACCGGTTACGTCGTGAAACGTGATGCGTGATTTTTCCATCACGTTTCACGTTTCACGAACCCTTGAGCGAGTGATCCATTTGTCAAGCAATTTTCTCACACGGGGTGAACTACGCAGTTTCCCTCCATTGCTTTTCCTGATGGGAGTGATATGATTGGCCCTTGGTAATTCCTAAGAACAAGCGAAGTGACACGATGAAATTCTGGGTACAACTCTTTAAATGGCTGTTCATTATCGGCGTATTGATCATGGCGGGCGCAGGAGTCTACGCCTGGCAAAACCCGATACCCGCAACGGTCGTCGTGGTCGTCACGCCGACTTCGGCAACGCCCTCGGCAACGGCAACGGCGACGGCATCGCCAACATTAGCCGTCACATCCACGCGCCCACCCACGTGGACCCTGACGCCAACGGCCAAACCATCCCGCACCCCCACCCGAACACCCACGGCAACGCCCACGCTAACGGTGACGCCCACCCCGGCGCCGATCTCGCTGATCGCGCCGGCCGTACCTTTCTCGACCACCCACGTCGTGACCTCGACGCTGCCGCAGCCCACCCCTATGCCGATGGTATCGCAGCCCAAGGGCGCCATCAACATTCTGCTGCTGGGCAGCGACCGCCGCCCCGGCGAGAAGATCGCCCGCACCGACGTGATCATGATCGCCTCTATCTTCCCCGACATGCCGGCAGTCAGTATGATCTCCGTCCCGCGCGACTACTACGCCTGGATTCCCAACTGGGGCCTGGACAAGATCAACACAGCGTACTTGCGCGCCGGCGCGACCAAATACCCCGGCGGCGGCCCGGCATTGGTCAAGGCGACCATCGAGTACAACTTCGGCATTCCAATTCATTACTACGCGCTGGTGGACTTCAGCAGCTACCGCCAGATCGTGGACGCCGTGGGCGGCGTTGATCTGGTGATCGAATGCCCCTTCCACGATACCTACCCCGACGAGGAATCCGCAACCGGCATGACCGACATTGACCTGGAACCGGGGAAGCATCACCTGGACGGTAAATTCGCGCTGTGGTATGTCCGGTCACGCTGGAATACCTCCGATTTCGACCGCCACCGCCGCCAACAACAGGTGCTCCGGGCAGTTTTCGTCCAGGGGCTCAATCAAAATATGCTCCTGCGCGTCAATGAGCTTTGGGACGTCTACAAAGATGCCATCGAAACCGATATGGGCCTCCCGGAAATGCTCTATCTTGCCCCGATCGCTTCCCGCCTGGATATGCGCGACGTCAAGAGTCGCTTCATCCGCGGCGAGACGCTGTTGTATTCGATGACGGCGCCCAACGGCGGCGCGGTGTTGGTTCCCAAATACGACGCGCTCGCCGGCTTTGTTCAGGAGGCCGCACAGCCGCCCGTCGCCAGTCGTGCGTCGCAGCGAGCTTACCGGGTGGAAGTATGGAACGGCACCGGCAACAAAGAATGGGGCGAAGTCGCCGCCTACCGTCTGGGACTGGAGGGGTTTGAAGTCGTCAACATTCAGGACACGGAGCTGACCAATGCAACCGGCATCGTGGACTTCACTACCACCAGCAAAGGCTCGCCGCTGCCCAAGCTCTTGAGCCTCTACAAGCTCACCCAAAAGAGCGTGACCGCCTCCGTTGATCCGGTTGATACGGCTATCGCGGATTTCCGCGTGATCCTGGGCCGGAATTACGACCCTTGCGTCGGCACAGTCACGGCGCGCTGGGGCGGCCCGGCTCCGCTCAAAGCCACGCCAACGCCGACGCCCGGCCCCGGAACGCCAAGCGCTACGCCCGAACCGCCTACTGCTACGCCCGAACCGACAGCTACACCTGAACCGCCCACCGCCACGCCTGAACCGACAGCTACACCTGAACCGCCTACCGCTACGCCCGAACCGACAGCTACGCCTGAACCGCCGCCTGCTCCGTAACCCATGATGAGTACCATAGGCCCTCTGCGAATCGTGTGGCGCTGGACTCTCCTCCTCGCTGTCGCAGGGGGCCTTTTGCTGTTGTATACCCACTTCATCGAACCGGCCTGGATCGCGGTGACGCGCGTAGACGTGCCGGTGCGCGCGTTGCCCCCCGATCTGGATGGCCTGACGATTGTCCACATCAGCGATACCCACGTCGGCGTGGGGCCAGGAGCCGCCGCCCTGCATCGCGCCGTTGATCTGGCAAACCGCGAGTCCCCCAATCTGGTCTTGCTGACCGGCGATTTCCTGGACAGCCAGGCAGACCCGGAAAGCGCCGGCGATACGCTCGTGGCCGAACTCTCCCGCCTGCGAGCGCCCAGGGGAATGTTCGCAGTTCTGGGCAATCACGATCATGCCGTCGGCAAGGAACGCATCACGGCATTGCTGGAATCTGTCGGGGTGACTGTGTTGGATGCGCAACACGCTCGCGTGATGATCGAAAACACGCCGGTGTGGGTGCTCGGCGTCGAGGACGGCGGAGTCGAATTTTGCCGGGATTATGCGGAATTTCAGAAGGCATGGCGCCCGCAAGCCACAGCGTTTGAGGAAATGTTGGCCGGCATCCCGCCATCCGACGCGCGGGTGCTCCTGGTGCACAACCCCGATTTTGCCATGATGTTGCCGCCGGGGCGCCTGGACCTGGTTCTGGCCGGACATACCCACGGCGGCTACATTCGATTACCATGGATCGGCGCGCCGCTCACCCCGTCATGCTTCAACCAAACGCTGCTGGCCGGCCCGGTTAAGGTGAACGACACCCTCGTCTACATCAACCGCGGCCTGGGCGGCGTCCAACTGCGCTTCAACGCCCGCCCGGAGATCGCAGTGCTGCGACTGGCGGCGAGGTGACGCGGCGCGGCTGCCTGGAATCCGCGCGACTCTGTCGAAAGGGTAACTTTACGGCGCCAGCAAGTATTTATCGAAGAAGCCAATCACCCGCCGCTCGTACTCCTCCGGCGCGACCTCAGGCAGGCCGTGGTGCCCCGCAGTCGGCTCGAACCAATACTCTTTTGGCTCACCGGCAGCGTCGTAGAGCTTCTGCCCGCTATCAATCGAGATGTGATCGTCGGCGCCGCCCATCATGATCAGCACCGGGCGCGGGCTGACCTCGCCGATCCACTTTGTGGCGTCAATGTCGCTCACCCGGATGTTCGCCTCGCGTTCCGCCCAAAACTGAATCATCGGCGCAAAGGGGAACGGCGGCAGGCCGGTGAATTGGGTCACGCCCTTCGCAATGCTGTCTTTCATAGAGGCCAGAGAACTGTGAAGAACCAGTGCCCGGATGTTGGGGTTTTCGGCAGCATAATGAGTGGCAATCAGCCCGCCCATGGATTCGCCCAGAATGCCGATCTTATTCGGATCCACATCTTCACGGCTCAACAGGTACTGGTACCAGGCTTCCATGTCATTCATCTCCTGCACACCAAAGGTGATGTATTCTCCGTCGCTCTTGTCGTGCGTGCGCAGGCCAGATATCAATACCCCGTAACCGTGGTTGTAGAGCATGGCCGCGTCATACAGCATATTGCCGCGGTTGCCGTGATAACCATGCTGCGCAATGATGGTCACCCCGTTTTGCGACGGGATGAACCAACCGACAAGGTTAAGGGCATCGGAGGTGGTAGCGCTGACTTCCGCGTAGGGCATACCGTAGTCGCTTGGCAGTTCTGTCGGTTGCTCGCGCTCCGCCATCGGGTATGTCACGACGCCGATGCCCTGCGACCGCATGGCAAAAAATAGCCCCCCCGTCCCCACCACCAGAACAATCGCAACAACCATCAGAGTAATTTTGAGCCACTTCTTCATAGATTTTCTCCTCAAAAATGGTCCGCTGAAGCGGGAATGAAAAAGGGTCTGCGCGGGCGGAAGCACTCACCTGCGCAAACCCTTCCTTATCTCTGCAAGGGGGGGGCTTTTTTTGCCGGCGGAGCGCCTTATGGGCTGCTGATCACCCCGCCGCAACGGTTGAAGTTCTCCAAGTGCTCGGTCTCGGTTCTGGCGAAGACGTGGCTGCCGTCGTTCTTGCTGCAATCCACCATAAAGAAGTAGAACTCCGTCTCGGCGGGTTGCGCGGCGGCCTGGATGGATTCCAATCCCGGACTGGCAATAGGCGCGGGCGGAAGTCCCAAGACACGGTAGGTGTTGAAAGGCGAATCCACTTCCAAATCCCCATAGAAAAGCTGTGATTTCCACCACGTCTGTTCGTCCGGGCGATAACCCAGCGCGTACTGCACGGTCGGGCAGGCCGAAAGCGGCCAGCCATCGCGCAAACGGTTGTAGTATACCCCCGCGATTGGCGCGCGTTCCTCGGAGCGCACGGCTTCGCGCTCGACGATGGCCGCCAGGGTGAGGCCCTGGTAAAGCGTCAGGCCGTGCGCCGCCATCCCCTGCTGGATCTCCGGCGTGACGTGGGTGCTGAAGTTCGTCAGCATCCGGTCAATCAGATCGTAGGGCGACGCGTTGATCGGCAAACGATAGGTGTCGGGATAAAGGAAACCCTCCAGCGTCCCCGTGACCGGCGCGTTCGCCAGGATGGGGTACTTCTGAGGCAAATCCGTGCCGGCCCAACCCGTCTGCGCCAGCTGTAAAAAGGCCTCCGACGAAATATCGGTCTGGTCGGCGACCATCACGGCGACTTCCTCCAGCCGTTTTCCTTCGGGGATGGTGACTTGCTGTTCGCTCGTGTTGCCCTGTTGCAACGTCAGGGCGATATCGGGGATGGTCATTGTCTGATTCAGGGAATACGTCCCGGCCTGAAGCCCGGAATCCAGCCCTTTGTATTGCACGTAGCGACGGAACAGCTCGGTGTCGTCAATCAGGCCCATCGCCTTCAAATTGCCGGCGATCTCCTGCACGCTCTGTCCCGATTCGATGGTGAAAACCAGCGGCGTCGCGTCGGTCCCGGCAGCCGCCTTCAGGTCCTCGGACTTCTCGTCAATGTAAAAGCTCAGGTAAATTTCCTCCAACGAGCATCCGAGAAGGAGAAAAAGCGCCAGGAAGCACAGTCCAATTCGCATCCAGGGTTTATTCATCATGGATCATGACCTCTTGAGTTTTAGGGTGAGCATCGAGAAAGCTCTGTAAAATCACTGCCGCCGCCACCGCGTCAATCCACTGCTTGTCGGGAGTTTTGCCCTGGGCGAGCATAATCTCCTCAGCCTCCACGGTGGTGAGGCGTTCATCCCAAAGATGTATGGGGACTTCGACAACTTTCGCCAAAGCCTTGCTGTAATCGCGCGTCCAGGCCGTCCGCTTCCCGTCGGCGCCGCTCAGTTGCAAGGGCAACCCGACCACCAACGCCTCGGCGCGATGACGCTGCACCAGTTCCGCAACGTGCGCAAAATCCGCCACCCGTGAGGAGCGCTTAAACACCTCAAGCGGACGCGCCAGCATGCCGGTGGCGTCGCTCAAAGCGACACCGACACGCCGTTCTCCTAAATCTAAAGCAAGGTACCGCATGGCTCGTTATGGAGTTTGCGCCGTTTGCTGCGTGGTCATATCTCCCGGCGACACTGCCACTTCAACGCGGACGGGCATAAACGGAAGATAAGGAAACCACTCCGGCTTGACGCTGATCTGCGGGGGACGATCCAGAGGAAAAGATTCGGTCAAAAGTGCGGCGGCCTCTTCCTTTGATTTTCCGGTAACCAGGTCAACCACCTTCGCCTTGCTAATGTTGGCGACGGCGTACCCCTGGACCTTCATATAAAAAGTAAAATCGCCCGGCCCCACGTCCTCTTCGGCGGCTTCGCCATACTCAAAGCGCGCATCGGTCAGAGTGTAGCCGTCCGGCAACTGCGCCGCCAGAAAACGATGGGCAACCGCCTGGGCGTCGCGCGCTTTCACCACCTGCCCCGTGACCAGCAACCGCAGCGACAACCCCAGAACGGGGGTCTCTTCGCCGACGAGATGGGTGTACGCGGTTTTGGGCACGGCTTGAACCAATAACTGTTGCTGGGGTAGAAATTCTCCTGCTTCCAGGTAACGTGGATCTTGCAGGCCGGCGTAAGCCTGCGCCATCACCTGCTGCTCTGCCACGTCCCAGGCGCGGGTGAGATCGGCGTCCGCAACCGCCGGGACGGTCTGGCTCTCCGCGCCGCTGATGGAGCTTGGATTGGTCACGCGCACGGCAAAACCGACCACGCCTTCCACCAGGTTGATCTGGTAGGCGGCGACATTGCCGCGCGGCCCCTTTTCCAGCGCCTCGATGGGCGCCTCCGCCTGTCCGAAGGCCGGAATGACGACGTTAGCAATCGTCGCATAGCGCATCGGGTACGAACCGGACGTGGTGCGCACGATCGTGCCTTCGGGCACGTTGTAATCCTGTCCTAACAAATTGGTGAAAAGCACGCTGCCGGTGGCATAGCCCGAAATCGAAGAGGCGCGCCCGGTGGTGCCGACTTCCGCGTATCCCTCGAATTCATCGCCGATGCGCCGCGAGGGAACGACGGCATTCTGCAAATCCACCGTCTCCGCCTTCGACGAATCCACGACCGAAATCGGCACGACGCGCATGTACGTGATTCCTGCGGGATACAGGGTAATCTGCGCCGAAGGCCCGGAGAGGAAAGCCGTGACGCCGACGACCGTCAACACAATCAGCAACACCACCGACTCCAACCCGATCAACCACAAGGGTTGGCGGCGGCGCAGCGGCAACTCGGGACGGCGCGGCTCTTCGTTCCACCAGTGCTTCTTGGGGCGCGGCGGCATTTTCGGCGCGCGAAGCGGAGGGAAGGCAGCGTGTTCTTTGAGGTAGGTCTGCGCCTCAGCCTCGCTGGAAAACAAAGGGAACCCCACCTTGCGAATCAGGCTCGCCCGCGCCGGATCGTCGGCGATCCAGGCGATTTCCAATCCGCGTTCCTGAGCTTCCCGGAGCAAAACCTCAAAGTCGAGCTCCTGCACCCAGCCTTTTTCCACCTCTGCCGGCAAAATCAAGAGCGCCTGCGGCATCGTCACGCGCCGCAACGCCTCACGCGCAGTATAACGAGTATCGGTTGCTGTGATGGTAATAACGTCCAAAGTTTGCCTACGCACCTCCAACCTGGTGAGTATGCCACAACTTTGCGATTTGCCAAGCATCCAGAATGGGCAGCCGTGTGTGACCTTTATTCACTCCTTGCCTTGCGCACAAAGCGCAGGTATAATATACGTACAATTGTACATATCAATTCCGGGCAAGGAGTAAAGAATGGACATAGCAGTGGATACTTCAGTCATTATCGCTGTCATTGCTAACGAACCGTTAAAAGGGCAGCTTATTGCTCTCACACAAAGCGCCGATCTGATCGCGCCCGCTTCGGTTCATTGGGAAATAGGCAATGCATTTTCCGCAATGTTGAAACGGAACCGGATCACTTTGCACCTGGCGCTTCAGGCGATGGACATCTACCGGCGCATCCCCCTGCGCTTTGTCGAAGTGGAGCTAAGTGAAGTGCTGAAGACTGCCGCGGAGTTGGGTATTTACGCTTACGATGCTTACTTAATTCAGTGTGCGCTGAAATACAACGCGCCGCTGCTCACGCTCGACCAGAGCCTGGCGCAGCGAGCGCGCGAAAAAGGCGCGCAGATTATCGAGGTGAAATAATGAATATATACACATATACTGAGGCAAGACAAAATCTGGCCGATTTATTGGATGAGGCAATACAGGAAGGCGAGGTCTTGATTAAACGCCGGGATGGGCAGGTGTTTGTCGTCAAACCCCAGCCGCGCACTGGCTCCCCCCTGGATGTCGCAGGTATGGATATGAACCTGACCGCTGCCGAGATATTGACCTTCATCCAAGAAGGTCGCAGAATTTACGACAGCACAGAGTAGCTACCTTATGTTCGGGCATTTGCCGCACCCAGCGCGCAGGCATTTGCCGCCTCGGTTATAATTTCGTCTACGTCATAGCCTCATTCCCCAAGAATCATCCCCTCCTCATGTCGTGTATCTTCTCAAAATCTGAGGTCGGGGGTTTGGGGGCGGGC
>DAOUFX010000382.1:0-10377 GCA_034429675.1 Anaerolineae bacterium
GGCGGGCTGCGCCCGCCGCCAAAACCGCCACCCCCACCTCATCCATTCGAGAAATTATACTTTGTGTTGAACTTTCCGTCAATACCAAAAGTTCAAGGCATTACAATATCTAGGGGATGGAGGTCTGGAAATCAGGAAGACGCAACACCATAAAGTCGTACAACTCCTGCGCCATCCGCGCGGCCTCTTCCCGGTTAGGATGCCCGCCGACCTCAAAACTAAAACGATAGAAATACGTTGTCACACCCTCGGATCGCAATGCTTCAGCCAACTCGGCGACATTTCGGTAGGCCTCCTCAACGTGAACCGGGCCAACGGTAAAGAGAAACGGAAGAGCCCCGCCGCCGTAGCGTGTGTGAATATCGTGGACAATGGCTTTATACGTGCGCTTCCACAAAGGAAGATCGTTGAACCCGTCCTTGCTCTGATCGTTCACGCCCATGGCCATCAGCACCAGGTCGGGCCGATAGCGCGAAAAGTCCCAGGGCGTCTTGTGGTCGCCGCAGGGGTTGAGCTTGTCGTAGACCGTCTCCAGGCCCACTGTGCCGTTCTCATAATAGCCGGTGCCATCAAGCACGGCCAGTCCTCCCACCCCCACATTCTGAATCTGGCAGCGGAGATGCCGCGCCAGAACGTTGGCAAAAGAGAACCAGCCGTTATTCTGACCGCAGTCGTTGATCCCTGCCGGGCACCCGGCGCCTTCGCCTTCAGTGATGGAGTCGCCGTAAACCTCAATCTTCAAAGCCGGCAACGGTCGCGGCAATACCAGCGTCGTCCCGGCGCCGGTCAACAGGCCATGAAATGTGAGCCCGCCGCGCCCGTTTCCCGGTCCCTGCAACTTCACCAGGGTCACGTGATGCTCGCCATCCGCCAGCCCATCCACCGCCACCACCTGGCGCGCCTCACCTTTACGCAACGAGTGAATCGTCAGAGTCCCATCATCAATAATCACGCCGACCTGGTTGGCGGCTTCGTTCCAACCGCCCTCGTCAGAAAACACGGCCCGCATCGAGTTCCCGCGAAACGCCGTGATCACATAACTCCCACCATAATTCAACACCGGCGCGTCGGGATCGCCGACATCTATCCGCCCCACATACTGGTAAAACGGACTGGCGGGGCCATCTTCCCGCGAATTTGTTCCAGATATTTTCATGCCCATGTCGCCTCCAAAAGTAAAAATCGTAAAGTAAGCATACAGTCGCCAACCCCAAATCAATGATCGGCGCTCATTCTCCATCTCCCAACATCAAATCCGCCCACAACAAAGGATGATCTGACAATGGGTTAGCAAGATAGCGCGCCTGCGAAATCCGAATGCCGGCGGAGACAAAGATATGGTCAATACACGTCGCAGCATCAAACCCCGGCAGCTCGGAGGGTTGAGCCTTCTGAATGCGCCAGGCATCCCTCAATAGCTTCACCGTCATACGGTATGACTCGGATTCCTCCGTAGCATTAAAATCGCCCATCAAAACGACGTTGTCACGCCCCGGCACATGCGCCAGGACGGCTGCCTGCTGCACCGGCGGGCCATCGTTGTCCAGATGCGTGACGTAGATATTGAAATCGCGCCCGGCCACGCGCACCTGAGCAGCGATGGTCGCCGTCTGCTCACCAGGGCTGAGCATATAAAAAGTTTGCGGGTTCTCCAAGGGGTAGCGCGAGAGCAGCGCGATGCCGAAAGTTCCCGGCACGGTCTTGGGGCCATAATACGCATACATATTCAGGCCATGCGCCAGATACCCGATCAGGTCGGCGTTGCCGCCGGCAATCCGGTTCGTGTCGGTCTCTTGCAACCCGATGATGTCGGCGTCCACTTCACGCAAAAGGGCCAGCTGTTCGGCAAAGCTCTTGACGCCATTCGGATCGTAACCTTGCTGGACATTGTACGTCAGAACCCGCAGTGTGTCTGCGCTCTCTGGCGGTGTTGGAGGCCGCGGAACCAGTCCCCACCCGGCGACTGCCGTCACAACAGACAAAAGCGCCATCGCCAAAGCAAAAACGACGGCAGGCCGGCGATCGCCCGCCCCATCCGAACGACGCACCCACAGCAGCGGCGCACAACAACCAAGCCCCACCCCCAGAAAAACCAACCAGAAACGATCCCGAAACCAGGGGCCAACCACCGGGATATAGGCGTAGACCGTGGTGAAAATCTGCGCCAGCATCAAGACCAACAGAGCCAGCGACGCCAGCGCAAACGCGCCGCCCAACTGCGCCGGGGAAGGTCGCAGCGCAAGCAGCTCTCGCACACACAGGACAAAATTCAACACCACCACCGGCGACAGCATCAGCATTAGAAACAACGACGTGTGGCCGCCGTTGGCGAGGGGCGGCTCAGCGAGTGGATAGGCGCCGGGGTCTGCGGGAAAAGCGATTTGATGGGTAGAGATGGTCAGCAATAACAACAAAAAGAAAACCGTGCTGAAAAACAATACCCGGGATGGCGGCGCCTCCAGAAAGCGCTTGCGAGACAGGCTCACCATCACGGCGAAAACGCCCAACGCCGCCATGAACACCGAAAGGACCAACGGATAGTCCACACCGGTCCAGCGCGCCAGCACGTTAGGGCTCATCAAGACAAAATAACTCATCCCCAGCGAGCAGAAAATTCCCAGGCTCATCAACGCAACGCGGGCAAAGTGGAAACGGGGGGCCGGCGCCATAGAAGAATCCAGGCGAGATGCTGAAGTATCCGGGAGAGAACGCTCCGCGCGAAACAAGCGCAACGCCTCCCATCCGGCGACCAGCACCAGTAACCAGCCGAGCGCCTGCCCGCCGTCCTCCAGCGAAAGGTCGAAGCCGCTTCCCAAAGTCCGCAGCAAAACCGACGCCGCCAGCGCCAGCGTCAGTCCCATGCCAAGCGCCCAAGCATGGGGCGATGAACGATCCTGCGCGTGAGGCAGCGCCGCCATCCGGCCAAGCCAGGCCGGGAAAGCGATCAGCCAACACCCCACCCCCAGGCCGGACGCCAACAACCTGCCCGAAGGCCCCATCCACACCAATGCCAATCGCGCTCCAAGCACTCCCCCGGCCAGAATCAGCAGCGACAGCGGCGATGTCTGCTTCCGCCACCCCAACAGCACCAAAGGAGAAAACAGCAGCATTACGGCGGCGACCTCAGGCGTCAAACTGACGCGCAACAGCCCGAAAACATAGATAGATTCGATGAATTCCGAAAGTAATTGTAGAAAAATCAGCAGGAAAGCGCCAGAGAATATCCAAAAGTTGTGCAGAGTATGCTTGTTCGCCGGCATAGCTTAACTCCCAGACCATAAACGTAATAAGGAAGCGCGTTTTTTCGCGCGGGGGTACCCGCGCGCAAAACGCTTTCTTTTAACCCTCCGCCGCTGACGCAGCGAACTATTTTCGGAGGAGTATAACATAAAACCGGAACGACGCCTGGACACGCCGGGCTTAACGGGTCGGTTAGCTTTATCACACTTGCCAATTTACAAATATAGTTGTAACATAAGCAATATGGTGACGTAAGTCACCAACCACATTTTTGCAGGAGGCAGAGAAATGGATTTCGAAGGATATTGTGTAAAGTGTCGAGAAAAGCGCCAGATCAAAGACGGTGTCGAAGGCAAAACGGAGAACGGACGCCGGATGGTGTCGGGCAAGTGCCCGCATTGCGGGACCAAAGTGACGCGCTTCTTGCCGAATAAGGACAAGTAAGACACGTCCGCCGGACCAACCAGAGCTATCCGCAAGGAAGCATGGTTTCATAATTTCGTAAATGGTAGAGGAGCATCGTTATAAAGATGCTCCTCGCCGATTTTATACACCCCTTAACCTAGTCGTCAAAAGTGGTAGTTCCTGCTGACGGCTAACAACTTACACTAACGGCTATTTTTGAGGAATTCATCATTACCCTGCGGTTCACCAGCGGTTGGCTGAAAATCACGGCCTTGCAGGCCAAGAGATTAAAGGTAAGTGTTTTTTTCGAGCCGGGGTACCGGCTCGAAAAAACACCCCTTTTTGACCGTTGCCGCGTCAGCAGCGATTTTGTGATTTGCAGATTTGCTATTTTCAAGGGAGGTTTCCATGAGTTTTAGTCAATTTCACCCCACCAAAATGTCCGCGTTACAGCGGGTTCTGATCGTCTTGATCCTGGGCATCCTATGTCTCCTTATCGCGGGACACAGCCACGTCGGAGGGCAGGCCGAGCCGCCCGGCGCGGCCCCCGCGACGCCCCAACCCTACGCCACTTTTCAACTGGCGCTTGCGCCCACGCTCTCTCCCGCCGATCGCGAACGATTGCTGGCGCAACTGCGCGCCCGCTATCGGGGAGACGTCGTTCCGGTGGGAAATCTCGGCGCGAGGGTCGCCGCACCCGCAGGCGCGCTGTCCGAGCTGCGCGGCCTGCCCGGCGTGGCCTTCGCCGACATAGCCGCCGATTCCACAACCAATCGCACCATGACGCCGGCAACCATCACGGCCAACGGCGCCATCACCGGCGTCATCACCGACGATGGCAGCGGCGATCCAATAAACAACGTGGGCGTATGCGCTTACCAACAGTCACCCTATATTTACAATTGCGGCGCCAGCGACGCCAGCGGCGTCTACTCCATCAGCACGCCGGGGGGAGCTTACCGGCTGACCTTTTACCCCGTTGATCTGCACATTTCCGAATACTACGACAACGTCAGTCCGAACCAATGGGAGGACACTACGCTTGTGACCGTCCACGATGATACCGTGACGCCCAACATCAACGCCGGGCTGGCCCTCGGCGTCTACGTCGGCGGGCAAATCACCGCAGAGGCCGGCGGCCATCCCATTCAGAACGCGCAGATCACGCTGTCCGGAGGGAACTATTCCGTTAACGGATACTCAGACAGCGGCGGCGTCTACACCACCACCCCCGGCCTTCCGCCGGGAGACTACCAGGTATTCTTTTATGCCTTCTCGTACGCCAGGGAATATTACGACAACGTCTACATAGCCTCACAGGCCACCCCGCTGGTCGTCACCACCACCCACCGCCTGGGTATCAACGCGGCCATGACGGCTGCCGCGAGTATCAGTGGGACCGTGACCGGAGACGGACCGCTGCAAAACGTCGCGGTCAGCGCCTACTATGGCGACTACGATCAATTTGTCACCAACGAGACCACCAACAGCGAGGGACACTACCAGGTCTATGCGCTTGCGCCGGTGGTGCACAAACTGCAATTCTATGACAACAACGGCCAATACCTCGGC
Organism: Anaerolineae bacterium; assembly: GCA_034429675.1. Taxonomy (GTDB): domain Bacteria; phylum Chloroflexota; class Anaerolineae; order B4-G1; family SLSP01; genus JAKQHY01. Next base: position 5,218 of record DAOUFX010000382.1, read on the forward strand.
GAGTGGTATCAGGACAAATCAAGCTGGGAGACGGCCGACCCGATCGCCCTCACCGCAGGCGTCACGACAACGGTGGACGCTCAACTCAACCGGGGCAGCGCCATTGCCGGAACCGTCGTCGCCGAAGATGGCGGCGCGCCGTTGGAGAACATCGGCGTCACGACTTACTATGCAGACACCGGCAACTATGCCGGGTATGACGCAACCGATGCGTCCGGCGAGTACCGGATCGGTGGGCTGGCGCCTGAAAATTACAGGATATACTTCGAGGATAGCCTCGGCCGTTACCTCGGCGAGTATTACAACAACCGCGCGGACTTCTACACTGCCGACATTGTCACCCTGGGTTCCGCAATGACGCAGACGATCAACGCCGAGCTGGCGACGGGCGGGCGCATCACCGGGCGCCTCGTTGACGGAACCGGCGGGGCCGGGATCGCCAACGTCAATGTAAACGCCAGGTGTATGAATGCCGACCGGCCCGGCGGCTACGCCACCAGCGACGCACAGGGCTACTACACGATGACCAACCTGTACACCGGTATCTATCGCGTGAACTTTCAACCTCCCCCGCCCTATTCCGGCCTCTACTATGAGAACTCACAAACTTCAGACCTCTTCACACCGGTGAGCGTGACCACCGGCATCACCACCCCGCACATTGACGCCGGACTGCGCCGGGGCTATTGGATTACCGGTGTCGTCAGCGGGCCGCCGGCATTGGGCGGAATTGCCGTGAACGCTTATTACAGCAACCGGGACTACTCGGTGGCCCAAACCAGCACCGCCAACAATGGCAGCTACACGCTCGGCCCGCTGACGTCCGGCCCTTACCGCGTCTACTTTATGCCCAACAGCCTCTACGCCGGCGAATGGTACAATGACGCCTACCGGTATCGCGACGCGCAAATCGTCAATCTGACCGATCACACCGTCAGCGACGTCAACGCGCACCTGGAGACGGGCGGGCGCATCACCGGGACGGTCACCGGCACAGACGGCGCCCCGGTCGCCTGGGCAGACGTCCGCATCTATCCGGCAGAAAGCGAAGCGATGCTCCTCTCCGCCGGCGCCGACGCCCAGGGGCGCTACGCCACCGGCCTGGGGCTGCCGGACGGAACATACGACGTCGAATTCAACGCGCCGCCCGGTTACGTTACTCAGTGGTACCAGCACGCCGCCGGACGCGGCAACGCGACGCCGGTCACGATCACCGCCGGCAGCACCGTCACGGGCGTCAACGCCGTCCTGACGATCTACGAGACCGGCGCCATCACCGGCGCGGTCACGGCCGCCGACACCGCTGCGCCGCTCAGCGCTTGGGTCTATGCGTACGATGATTACGGTCGCCAGATACGCAACACCTACGCCAACGGCGGCGCGTATGTCCTGAACAAATTGCCGCCGGGCGCCTACCGCATCCTGTTCGATAGCCCCCCCGCGCCTTACGTCGGCACCTACTACCACAGTCAACCCGCCTTCTCCAACGCCGAACGCATCACAGTGACGGCCAACATGACCGTCACGCACATTGACCAGGCGTTGCAGCGCGGCGGCAGCATCACCGGCACGGTCAGCGGGCCGGACGGAATCCCCGGCGTCGCAGTGTACGCCTATCGCCGATCGCCCACGTATTTCTCAAAATCCACCTACACCGGCTTAAACGGCGACTATCGCCTGGACGGACTGGATGCCGGTAGTTATTCCGTGCGCTTTACACCCACTGCGCCCTACCCCAGGCTGTGGTATGCCAACGCTTTCAACGAAAGCCAGGCCGAACCGGTTACGGTAACGTCCGGGACGACTGTTCCCGACATCAACGTCACCCTCGCTCCCCTCGGGTACATCACCGGAACCATCACCGCCGCCGATACCGGCGCAGCCATGCCCAACGCCGGGATCAAAGTCTACGGCGAGAATGGGGGTCCGGTCGGGGATACGGTTTACGCCGACGCCGACGGGCATTACCGGACGTCCGGACTGCCCGACGGGCACTACTATATATACTTCGACCGCAACGACTGGACATTCTATCGTTCAGAATATTACGGCCATGCAACAAACTGGGACAACGCCATCAGCGTCACGGTATCCGCGCCCGCCGCCGTCCCCAACATCAACGTGGCCCTGGGACGCGGCGGTTCGATCAGCGGATGGATATACGACGCCAAAACCGGGCGACTTCTCTCCGGGGTCTACGTCCATCTCTACAGTGCGCCGGATTATGCTTACGTGGCAGGCGCACCCCCCAACCGGTGGGGCTACTACCAGATCACAGGAGTGGGCGACGGAACGAAAAAACTGTACGCCAGCCGCCCTGACTTGTATGCCAACCAGTGGTATAGCCGCGAAATCAGTTTCGAGACCGCCCTGACCGTGACGATCACGCCGCCCGACGACACATCCGACATCAACTTCTATCTTGAAGCGCTCAAAAAAGTCTACCTGCCGCTGGTGCTGCGGACGCAATCCTGATATGACCACCCACATCAACGGCGCGCAGGAGCACAATCTCCAAAACATTGACGTCGAATTCGCAGACGGCCTGACCGTCGTCACCGGCGTGTCCGGCTCCGGCAAGACCTCGCTGGTCTTCGACACGCTCTATCACGAGGCGCAACGGCGCTTCCTCGAAATCTTTTCGTTGGGGAAGCGCCTGGCGCCGGCGCACGTGCGCAGCGTCACCGGGGTCGGGCCGGCGGTCGCCGTCGGGCAGAACCTGCTCAACCGCAACCCCGCCTCGACGCTGGCCACTGCCTCCGGCCTGCACCCGTTCCTGCGCCTGCTCTACGCCCGCTTCGGCGAGCGCACCTGCGCCCGCTGCGGATCGCCCATCGCCGTGCTCGCCGAGGACGACATCGTGGAGCACATCGTCGCGGAGTCCGGGCGCGGCCCGCTGGCGCTCTTCGCCCCGCTGGTTCACGGCGCGAAGGGCAGCCACCGCACGCTGCTGGCGCTGCTGCGCCAGACCTGCGACGCCGGCGCGGTGTGGGTGGACGGGCAGCCCTACACCGGCGACAGCCCGCCGCTCTTGCCCGATACCCCCCACGACATCGCCGTGCAGATCGCCGCCATCGCACCCGGCGCCGCCGCCGCCATCGTCCGCGCCGCCCTCCAACAAGCGTGGGCGCTGGGCGCGAACGCGGTGCGGGTGGCGAATTACGAATTACGAATGACGAATGGCGGGTCAGCGGATGAGCAGGTCAGCGAGTCAGCGGGTGAGCGGGTGAGCGAATTACGAATGACGAATCACGAATTACCAGCAATGGATTCCGAAGTTCACGCTTCACGCTTCACGTTTCACGCTTCACGTTTCACGTCTGACCAATCCAAAATCCAAAATCAAAAATCAAAAATCTTCTCCCGCGCTCCCGTCTGCGCGACCTGCGGCGCGTGGTTTGGGGAGCTGTTGCCCACGCACTTCAACCGGGCGTGCCCGGCCTGCGGCGGCGCGGGCTGCGCCGACTGCGCGCACACCGGGCTGCATCCGTCCGCCGCCGCCGTCGCCTGGGACGGGCTGAAGCTGCCCGATCTGCTGGCGCTGTCGGTGGACGAGGCGCACACGCGCTTCGCGCAAGCCGATCTGCCGGCGACCGCCGGACGGCTGGCCGGCGAGATCGCCCGGCGGCTGGAGGCGCTGCGCCGCGTGGGCCTGGGCTACATCGCGCTCGACCGCTCCTCCCCCACCCTCTCGCGGGGCGAGTCGCAGCGGGTGCGGCTGGCCGTCGCGCTCACCAGCCGCCTGGAGGATGTGCTCCACGTCCTCGACGAGCCCACCATCGGGCTGCACCCCGCCGACGTCGCCCGGCTGCTGCCGGCGTTCCGCGATCTGGGCGGGCCGGTCGTCTACGTCGAACACGACCGCATCGCCGCCGCCTGCGCCGATCACGCGCTCGACATCGGGCCGGGCGCGGGTAGCGACGGCGGGCGACTGCTCTTCGCCGGGACGCCCGCCGGGTTGTGGCAGGCCGACACCGCCACCGGGCGCTACTTCAGTTTGCGCGAGCGGGTAAGCCGCCCGGAGCGCCGCCCCGATCCCGGCGAGTTACTCACCGTGCGGGGCGCATCCCTGCGCACGCTGCGCGGCTTCGACGCCCCCATCCCGCTGGGACGGCTCACCGTCGTCACCGGCGTGTCCGGCTCCGGCAAGAGCACCTTCGTGGAGGACGTGCTGGCCGCGTCGCTGGCTGCCGGGGAACCGGTGGGCTGCAACGCGCTGGACGGCCCCCGGATCAAGGCGGTGATGGTGGACCAGAGCCCCATCGGACACAACCCGCGCTCCAACCCGGCGACCTACACCAAACTGGCGGACGTGGTGCGCGATCTCTTCGCCGCCGCGACGGGCCTTTCGCCCTCGCACTTCTCGTTCAACCGCCCCGCAGGCCAGTGTCCGGCCTGCGAGGGGCTGGGCGCCGTCGAAGTGACGCTGCGCTATCTGCCCTCCACCTGGATTCCCTGCGCGGCATGCGACGGCGCGCGCTTCTCCGACGAAGTGCTGAACGCCGCCGCAACCTTCGGGGACGGCGCAGCGGCCCGCAATCTCAACATCGCCGACTTCTACGCGCTCCCCATCCGCGAAGCCGCGCCGCTGCTGACCCAATCGCCGCACCTCACCGCCGGGGCCAGACGCATCGCGCAGCCCATCACCCGGGCGCTCGAAGACATCGGCCTGGGCTACCTGACCCTCGGCCAGCCCTCGCCCACCCTCTCCGGCGGCGAAGCGCAGCGGGTCAAACTGGCGAAGTTCCTGGGCCAGCGCTCCCTGGAAGGGCAAATGCTCATCCTGGACGAGCCCTCGACGGGGCTGCACCCGCAGGACGTCGCCGGCCTGCTCACCGTGCTCGACCGCCTGGCGCGGCACGGCGCCGCCGTCGTCGTCGTCGAGCACAACAGCGACATCATCCGCGCCGCCGACTGGGTGCTCGACCTCGGCCCCGGCGCCGGCCCGTCCGGCGGCAGCCTGATCTACGCCGGCCCGCCGGACGGCCTCGACGGGGCGGAGGGGTCGGTGACGGGGCGGGCGTTGCGGGAAGAGGCGGAGTTGCGAATTACGAATAGCGAATCGCGAATCACGAATGGCGAATCAGCGGATCAGCGGGTGAGCGGGGAAGCGGCGGAGGCCGGCCACGAAGGGGACACGAATACACGAATCCCGCCCTC
>DAOUFX010000383.1:0-14251 GCA_034429675.1 Anaerolineae bacterium
CGTGCGGGTACCCCGCACGAAAAACACCTTTCTTTTATCCCTTCTGTCGAATTACAATTTACTTCTCCTCGTATTCGCGTTCGATCATCTTGACCTGGTAGCGCAACCAGGAGATGGTCACCGGGGCATAACGGCGGCACAACACCACTGAACACGGCGCGTTCTCGGCCACCCAATCGTCAATCGTGCCCATCAGGTGGTGGTCCGCCGACCATTCCTCCGAAGCACCCATCACGATTAAGTCGTAAGATTGGCTATTTGCTTCCTCTACAATACCCTGCCGCACGGAGGGCGCTTCCACAATCTTCACTTCCAGATTCTCCGGCATCCCTTCCAGCGCATCTTCTACAATTTCATGCAGCATTGCAGTACGGTCTTCCAGTTCTTCCGCTTCTTCCGCTTCATTGGCGCCATTTTTCTGCGAAGGAAGATTCAAGTGCAGCGCCGTCACCTGAGCGTTGTCGGTCATAGCGATCTCATTGGCCAGGCGCAGCGCCAGTCGCGAATGCGGCCCGCCGCCGACCGGCACCAGAACACGTTTGACCGTCCGCAAGCCACGGTCGAGCAGCACCGCGACGTTGGTGTGCGCCTTCTTGAGCGCCACCTTCACCGGGTTTTGCGCCAGAGTTTTTGCATCGAGGTTGCCCGGCCAACCGATCAACAACATTCGAATGCCGTTGCGGCTTTCGATCTCTCCCATAATGCCTTCGGCCACGCTGTTGGCGGCGCGCACTTTGGAATACATGGCGATGTTCTTTTCCACCATCTCGTTGGCAATCAGGCTGAAGAAACTGTGCTGTTGGGGTCGGAGCTGGCGCGCCATCTGTTGCGCCGTTTCCAACGGCAGATCGGGGCCGGCGGGCAGGACGCTCAACATACACACGTAGGTATCGTCGCTGCCCTGCGCCACGATCGAAGCGAGGTGCATCAAGCTCTTGACCGTCTGCGGGTTGACTGCCGCGATCAGGATCAGGTCCTGCTCCGGCGCCGCTTCCAATGCGCGATCCTTAATCCAATTGGCGACCGGCGGCCCGACATAATAGGCGAGGGAGAACGCCCCCAGCACCCCCGCGCCAAACAGCAACGCCCGCCAATCGGCAAAAACAATGATTAACAAACATGTAGCGCCCGCGGCGTAAGCAGTAAGCGGGAAAAACGGCGCTTTGAACGGACGCTCGATGTCCGGGTTGAGCTTGCGCAGACGCACCAGGGAGAGGCTGCCCCAGAAGAGCACAAAGAGGTAGCCTGAACTTGAGATATAACTCAAGAAGTCCACCACCCCAATCGCGGCGATCAGGGCGCTGATGCCCCCGATGATAAAGATGGCGACAATCGGGGTGCGAAAACGACTCAATCTGGAAAACATACGCGGCCACACGCCGTCACGGCCCAGCGTGAATGCCTCACGCGTGGCGCTGAGCATCGCCGTATTGATCGAAGTCAACGTTGCAATGATGCCGGCAATGCCCATCATGGGCACACCCCAACCGGGGATGAAATGTTGCACCGCGTCGGTCAGCGCCGTTTCGGAGCCGGCCAATTCCTGCCAGGGCACTGTACCCAGCGTCACCAAGGCCACCGTCACGTAGATGAGCGTACAGAACGTCAGGCTGAGCAAAATCCCCCAGGGGATGTTGCGGCTGGGATGGCTGATTTCTTCGGCGTCGTCGGCGATCACTTCAAAGCCAACGTAAGCGTTATAAACCAGCGCGATGGTTGCCAGAATGCGTGAGAAATTAGCCCAGACGCCCTTGTGCGCAAAAATCGTGCCGCCTTCCATAAACACGCCCCAACTGAATCCATTGGGATGGAGGAATCCGGCGACTACAAAAATGGCAAAAGCGGACAGCAGAATTCCCCCTAATACGATCTGTGCGTTGCCTACCTGCGTGACTCCTACGACGTTAAGGCACACAAACACAAAAATGACGAAGATGGCCACGGGAACCACGGGCATCCAGGGCAGGAAGATTTTCAGCGAATAGGCGAAGCCGACCGCCGATAGCGCCGCATAGAAGGTGCTGGAAATACAATCCATCGAGCCGACAAGGAACGATAAGATGCCGTTGCCAAACGCTTCGCGCACATAGGTCATTGCGCCGCCGGCCTCCGGGTACGTGGTCGCCAGCTCACAATAATTCAAGGCGACGCTATAACTCAACACCCCGCCGACCAATAAGGCCAACACGGCAGCGGGTCCGGCCATTCCTGCCGCGTGACCGGTAAGAACGAATATTTCTGCGGCAATGGTGCCTGCCGTGCCTAACATGATTACTTGTAGCAGGGACAATTGACGTTTTAGTTTGCGCTTACTCATCCTTTTTCCTTTCCTCAGAAAATAGTCGAAAGTCGAAAACTCGAAAGTTTGTAATCGTCTTTGATGGCCAGGGTAAAGGGGGTGTTTTTTTGCACACGTTACCCCGTGCGCAAAAAATACCGCCCTTAAATTCCTCGGCTAATTTAGTACGTGCATTCTACCACCAATAACATTCTGTTAAAGTAACTCTGGCATCCTCTCAAAATCTGGAGAGTGGGGTTTGGGGACGGGCGCGGCCCCTCCCCAAACCCCCCCTTCTTTCCATTTTGCAACTGCTCACACGGCAGAGACCCTTCACTCCGTTCAGGGTGACGTTGAAGCTCGACCCAGGCTGAGCAGTTATTCCTTTTTTATTGAAATAGGAAGAGAATGGCGGTCACGGACGAAGCACAAGGTGAATAGCCGCGCGGTTATTCTGATGAGAGGATAATCTGGGGATGCTTGTTGGACAAATTCAATGGTAGCGGGAACGGGTGCGCCATTTGGAGCGACTGTGAACAGACGCAAGCAAATTTACCGCGGCGTAAAAATTGCCGTGGCCAATGACGCAAAATTATCAGGTTACCTGAAATATCAAGGGGGGGGGAATCGCCGCTAGACATATCCGGCTCCCGGATGGACGCCGAAGTCATAACTGGCAATGAATCCACTGGCATCGTGGATGACGATCAGCGCGGTGCGGATGCACAACGCCGGCGCGACGGGCGCGTCCGCACGGAGTTCGCAGGGCATGGTTACCAACACCGATTTACTGCTTTTCATATTCTCTTTCGATCATCTTGACCTGATAGCGCAGCCAGGAGATCGTTACCGGAGCGTAACGACGGCACAGAACGACTGAACACGGCGCATTCTCGGCCACCCAGTCGTCAATGGCGCCCATAAGGTGTGTGTTCACCGACCATTCCTCGGAAGCGCCCATCACGATCAAGTCATAGGGTTGGCTTTTGGCTTCGTCCACGATGCCCTGCCGCACCGATGGCGCTTCCACAATCTTCAATTCCAGGCTCTCTGGCATGGCTTCCAGAGCATCTTCCACGATCTCGTGCAGCATCGCGGCCCGGTCTTCCAGTTCCTCCGCCTCTTCCGCCTCATCGGCGCCATTTTTCTCCGAAGTGAGATTCAAATGCAGCGCCGTGACCTGAGCGTTGTCGGTCATCGCGATCTCATTGGCCAGGCGCAGGGCCATACGCGAATGCGGCCCGCCGCCGACCGGTACCAGGATGCGGTTGACCTTCCGCAGGCTGCGGTCGAGCAGCACCGCGACGTTGGTGTGCGCCTTCTTGAGCGCCACCTTCACCGGGTTCTGCGCCAGCGCCTTTGCATCGAGGTTTCCCGGCCAGCCGATCAACAACAACCGGATGCCGCTGCGGCTTTCGATCTCTTCCATAATGCCTTCGGCCACGCTGTTGGCGGCGCGCACTTTGGAATACATGGCAATATTCTTTTCATGAATCTCATCAGCAATCAGGCTGAAAAAGCTGTGCTGTTGGTGAGTCCGTCAGCCTTTTTTGCGGTTGCGAATCAGGAAGTTTGCCACGAGGGCGCCGAGCAGCGCGCCGAGGGTATTGAGCAACCAATCGTCCCAGGAGGAGAAACGGCTTGGCAACGTCCGCTGGATGAGTTCAATGGCAGCGCTGAGCGCCGAACCGGCCAGTGTAGCTACGATCAGGCGCGGCCACGCGGACCAATCGGCCAGCGCAAACGCTACCGCCGCGCCCAGCGGCACGAACACCGCGATGTTCCCCAAGAAGCCGATGAGGAAAGAAATCGAGATGCCCTGCGCCGCCGCCGGCGTGGTGATGTAGGCCAGGTCTGCGGACGCCTGGCCCTGCGGACGCAACGTCATCCACAGGAGCCAGGCGGCGATCAACAGAGCGATAATTCCCCAGACAATGGAGAATTTCCGAGTAAACAGTTGTTTCACGATGTAGAAAACCCCTGAATCAGCGAGTCAGCGAATTACGAATTACGAATTACGAATTACGAATTACGAATTACGAATTACGAATTACGAATTACGAATTACGAATTACGAATTACGAATTACGGATTACGGATACCGGATTATGAAAGATGTTCACGCTTCACGCTTCACGTTTCACATTTCACGTTTCACATTTCAATCAAAAATCCAAAATCCCCTTCACCGCTTCCAACGTCGGTGCGACGATGGGGGGCTGCGCCACGGTTTTCATCGCGCTGCCGATGTCTTTGAGGCCGGAGCCGGTGAGCAGCACGACGACGTGTTCGTCGGGAGAGACCAGCCCCTTTTCCGCTGCTTTGACCAGCCCGGCGTAGGCCGCTGCCGCTGCCGGTTCGGCAAAGACGCCGGAGTTTTGGGCGATGATAGGAATCGCGTCGAGGATTTCCTGGTCACTGACGGCGAGGTAGGCGCCGCCGGTATCGCGAACGGCGGCGAGCGCTTTGTTGCGGTCGCGCGGCAAGCCGGCGCTGATGCTGTCGGCGATGGTCGTGGCGGGCTGCGACGTCATGTCCCACCCTTGCAGACCGCGTTCCCACGCAACCACCAGCGCCGAGGAACCGGCAGCCTGGATGCCCATGATCTTGGGCATGGTTTCGATCCAGCCCAGCGCCAGCAGGTCTTTGAGCCCCTTGTGAATGCCGCCAATGATGCAGCCATCGCCCACCGGGACAAAGATGCGGTCGGGCGCAAGCCATTTCCCCTCGCCGGCTTTGAGAGTGAGGGTCAACTGCTCGCAGATTTCGTAAGCGGCGGTTTTCTTACCCTCGGACATGTACGGGTTGTAGGCAGTGTTGCGGTTGTACCAGCCGAATTCGCGCGCCACCTTGAGCGTCAGCTCGAAGGCGTCGTCGTAGGTGCCGTCTACCAGCAACACCCGCGCCCCGTAGATGAGGTGCTGCGCGATTTTGGCGGGCGGCGCGGTCTTGGGGACGAAAATCACGGCTTGCAGGGCCATGCTCGCCGATAAGCCGGCCAGCGCGGCGGCGGCGTTGCCGGTGCTGGCCGTCGTGACGATCTTCGCGCCGGCCTCACGCGCCTTGACCACGGCCACCGCCGAAGCGCGATCTTTGAAGGAGGCCGTCGGGTTGACGCCATCGTCCTTGATCCAGACGTAGTTGAGGCCCAGCCGCTCGGCCAGGCGCGGCGTCGCGTAGAGCGGCGTCCCGCCCACGCGCAGCGGCGGGACCTGCGACTCCGGCTCGATGGGCAGCAACGATCTGTAGCGCCAGATGCCGTCGTCCAGCGGACTACGCGCCAGCTTTTTGGGCGAAATTCGTGCGCGGATGGCGGGGTAGTCGTACACCACGTCCAGAATACCGTCGTCGCCGTGGTGCGGGCAGACGTAGTCAACTTCATCCACGGCGTATGCCGCGCCGCAGATTGTGCATTTCAAGCCCCGAACGTGATCCATAGCGCTTACCCCGGAATGATCCGCGTGCCGGTTTCGCCGCGCAACGCCGGAATGATGTGCGCCGGGTCGGTGATGAGCGCTTCTTTGCCGCCGGCGTCGAGGTACCAGAGGATGGCCTCGATCTTGGGCAGCATGCTGCCTTTGGCGAAGTGCCCTGCGGCGATGTACTGGCGCGCCTCGGAAGCCGTCATCACGTCAATGCCCTTCTGTTGCGGGGTGTTGTAGTGAATGTAGACCTTTTCGACGGCGGTAGAGATGAGGAAAAGGTCAGCGTGGATTTGCTGCGCCAGCAACGACGAGGCGTAGTCCTTGTCAATGACCGCCGCCGTGCCGGTGTAAGTGCCATGTTCGTCTTCGATGACGGGAATCCCGCCGCCGCCGACGGTGATGGCGCAGATGCCGTTGTCGAGCAACGTCTGCACCACGTCGAGCTCGATGATCTGTTTGGGCAGCGGCGAAGCGATGACGCGACGCCACCCACGCCCGGCGTCTTCGACCACCGACCAGTTCTCCTCGGCCACGCGCCGCTGCGCCTCGGCTTCGTCCATAAAGCCGCCGATGGGCTTGGTGGGTTTCTGGAAAGCCGGGTCGTCGCGATCTACCAACACCTGGGTGATGACGGTGGCGACGCTCTTCTTGATCTTGCGGTGATAGAACTCGTTGTTCAAATTCTGCTGGAGCGCGTAGCCGATGGCGCCCTGAGAATCCGCGCCGCAGGCGTCAATCGGCACCTCGTGCATCCCAACCGCTTTAGCCGCGATCTCCGAGCGGCGCAGGATGAAGCCCACCTGTGGCCCGTTCCCGTGCCCGATCGCCACGTCCCAGCCCATTTCGATCATATCGGCGATGTGATGGCAGGTCTCTTTCGCCGCTTCGTATTGGTCTTCCACCGATTGGTGTTGTTTGTCCTTGATCAAGGAATTGCCCCCAATGGCAATCACGGCCCATTTGCGTTCGGTTGTCATAGTATCGCTCCTTACAAAGGTAGCCGCTGACGCGGCAGGGTTAAAAAGAGAGTATTTTTTCGAGCGGGGGTACCCGCTCGAAAAAATACCGGCTTTTAGCGTCTCCACGAAGTGTCGTTGTATGCGGGAGTACCCGCTCGAAATACCTTTTATTGCAGTTGATCCAGCATCGTTTCGGCTTCTTCCAGTAATTCCTGGTTGCCGTCACGTTGGGCCAGTTCGGCGGCTTTCTCGAAGGCGGCGATCGCTTCGGCGGTATCCGAGATTTGAAAGCTGGCCCATCCCAGGTTGGCATAGTAAAGCGCACTGTCCGGGTCCAGTTCGATGGCTTTCTGGTATTTCTCGGCGGCTTCCTCATAGCGTTCCAGCTGGTACAAGGCATTGCCCCACAACAGATAATCTTCGTCGCGGGTAGGGATCAGTTCGAGCGCGCGCTGAGCAGCGTTGATGGCCTCGTCATACTTTTCCAGGTCGTAATAAGTGTTGCTCAGGTCCGAAAAATAAGGGGCGTACTGCGGGTCCATCTCGGCAGCGCGTTTGTATTTTTCCAACGCCTCGGTGTATTTACCTTCTGCGTACAAAACATCCCCCCAGCGGTTGTAGTACCAGTCGTTGGTTTCGGCTAATGCCACGGCCTGCATATAGGCAGCTTCCGCCCGCTCGTATTCCTGTATCTCAAGGAAAGCGCTGCCCAGGTTGGAATAATAACTGGGGTTGGTGGCGTCGAAATCGAGAACCTGCTGGTATTTCCCGGCGGCTTCTTCGTAGCGTTCCAAGTCGTAAAGGCTGTTTCCCCAACGATTGAAAACGATGGCCGGGGATAGGGGCACGGCCGCCCGGTATTGCGCCAGGGCTTTTTCTTCTTCGCCCCATTGATAATAGAAGTCGCCCAGTGTACAAGCATAGAGATACTCCAGCGGGCTTTGTTCGATGGCAACGAGTAGCTTTTCTTCCGCGCCGGTGGCATCGCCAAGGCCTTGCAGAGCGCGGCCCCAACCGTAGAAACATGCCCCACACTCCGGGCTGAGCTCAACGGCGCGTTCAAATTGCTCCGCAGCGTCCCGGTACGCCTTTTCAGACAAATACCCCTCGCCCAGATTGCGAAAGAAGATGGCGTCGTCAGGAACAACGGCGATAGCGTCCAGATAATCTTGAACCCGCATCACCGTAACTTCCGCTGACTTCAACAAAGCGTCGTCTCCCTTCAAATACAGATCGAGGCGATAGCGTCCTACAGGCGGTTGCCGCAGGAAAAACGAGTATATACCCCAGGCAGGAAGCGGATTTGACTCGATCCGCTCGAAGAGTTCGCCGTCGCGATACCACTCGCCGACCACCACCGCGTTCGTTGCCATGCCGCTGTACAGAAATTGCCCGTGCAGCTCGGCGATACCGGCGGGGAAGAGGTTGTCGGGAATGTCCGGCTGCTCGGAGCTGCTCATGCTCGTGGCAAAAATCGGCGTGCCCACAATGAGCGTCTCCGCGCCGGGGATGGTGAACCGGCCAGATTGCGCCAGGTGTCCGTTGACGTAATAATCCACCGTGTACAGCCCCGGCAGAAATCCGCGCCGTCCCGGCCAGGGAGACGTGATCGTTTGAATCAGTTGTCCGTCAGAGCCGCCATCCCAAGTTGTATCCAGGCGCATGGTCGGCAGATATTCCCGCCATCCCGGCTCGTCCAGCAATTGCCGCGTCACGCGCCGGGAGACGATGGCGTCGCGGGGAAGGTCCTCGAAATTGACCTGGATGGCCAGCATGGACAATCCGCGCGGGAAAGCGTCCGCGATCCCCAACAGAACGTCGTCGTGGCCGGCGTAGCGCGCAAAAACCGGCGCCGACATGGTCACGTCGGTCGGAGGCAGGGCGCCGCCGGTCTCAATGCTCACGATGCCCTCGTTGAGGCGTTGCCGCGCCTGCCCGGCGGCAGCGCGCACCTGCGCCCGGTCGGCTACGTTGCGCAGATCCGGCTCCTGGTCAAACCCGCTCTGCCCATCCAGCGCGGCAATCAAGCGATCCAGGTCGTTCACAGCCTCGCGCAAGTAGAGCAGATTCCAGGATGTGGGAACCGTCGCTTCGTCCGAACCGGCTACGCTCAAGGCTTGCGCGTATGCCTGCATGGCGGCTTCGGTCTGGCCCTGCGCCAGCAGGGTGATGCCAACGTTCAAGATGAGCGGCGTCATATCGGGGTCGGTCTTGAGCATCTCCCGGTTGATCTCCAGCGCGGCGTCGTAGTCTCCCACCAGATAGAGCGCCCACCCCAATTCCCAGGCGATGTCCGCGCCGGAGCGCCCGCTGGCGATGGCCCGGCGATAGAATTCGATGCTTGTCTCGTACTCGTTCAGGTCCAATGCCAGCGAAGCGCGTGCGGCCAGCGCGTTGCCGTAGTCGGGGTAGCGGCGCAACGCTTCGTCGAAGGCTTCGGCGGCGGCCTGATACGCTTCGTTGCTGCCGGCGGCGTAGAGCTGCCCCTCGCCGCGGGCATAAGCGTCAATCGCAGCGTAGGGGATTTCGGGCGCCGGCATCACGACTAACGCCAGCGTCCACACCACACAGACGCCAACCAGGAAGGTTCCGGCCAGCGCGAACAGATACCGCACAGCACCGCCGATAGTCGTCGAGAGGCCGTACAGGAATAGAGCGACGGCCAGCACGGTCAACACGGTGACAAATCCGTCGCCTTTGTTATTCCAGTGATTGGCTACGGTGGTAGTGAAAGCACGCTGCTCCATCAGAATGGTGGTGGTGATCAGGTTGGTGTCGGCGTAGTAGCGCATCACAGCGGCATCTTCGGCCTCTAGTTCATAGTAAGGCGACCCCTCCGCCAGCAACGGCGTCATGGGGATAATCATCTCGGCGATAGCCGTTGCCTGCTCATTCTTCAGGATCTGTCCCAGGTAAGCGGCCCGCAGCCGGCGATAATCCCACTCGTTCCACGTGACGTACAGATCAAAATCGTGGCTATAGCGCTGGCGGCTGCTCATATCGTGGCCCATCGCTTCGATGGAGAGCGCCTGGCTCTGGCGGGCGTAGCGCACGGCATTGCCGTCGGCCCAGGATTGCAAAAACGCAATCAACGCCGCCATCACCGTCACCAACGTAATGACGACCACGACGAGCTTCTCGAAGCGTTCGGCAATCCAACGAGAGAACGTCTGGCGCCGCAGCCAGGCAAGGGGAGAACATCCTCCGGTTTTCGTTCCCGGTGTGGGCGGGAGCGGTTGCTCCGGCAGTTTGCCCCCCGGTGGAGGTTGGGCCGGCAGCGATTGCTCCGGCTCGGACAGTTCGCCCGCCAACGGCTGATCTGCCGGCGGTGTATTCGGTGTGGATGAAATCGGTTCGCTCATAGCGTCCTCGCGGCTACAGCAGCCACTCGATGATGGGCCAAATGACGAAGAAAAGGACGAAGATCAGCGACCCGGCGATGACACAGAGATATTTGACCGGGTGAACGATGACTTCGGCCAGCGTATAGAAAACCAGGCTGAGGCTCAGGAAAAGCGCCAGGCCGGTCAGCCAGAGCGTTTTGATGCGCATCCGGTCGGCTTCGGCAAAATGACGCCCGGCGGGGTCGAAATCGTTGGTCAGGGAACGCTCGGCCATGTCAATGTCTTGCGCGGCCTGACCATCGTAGCTGCCGTCGGGACGGATGTAATCGGAGAGGATGGTAATCTGATCCAGATATTCTTCCGCGACATACGTCTCGGTCCACCCCTCATCCCACATGCGGTCCCGGTCGGGGGAGTCATAGGGAAGCTCCTCGGCCTCGGCGACCAGATCACGGCTGAGCAAATCGTGGATGCGCACCTGGAGATAGACGCGCGAATCGCTGTAGACGTCGTTCTCGCTGGCAGCGCGCGCTTGTTGCCAACTGATCCGGCTAACGATGCCGCTGACGTCGGCGTCGGCAGCGTTGCCCTCGATGGTCGAAATGCGCCACGCCAAAACCGCCCCGGCCAGCGAGACCAGGGCGATGAGAATGGCGACGGCAGTCTTGAAACGATCGTCCTTGCGCTCCAGGCTTGCGCCGCACTGGTTGCAGAACTTCGCCTCCGGGGTGTTCTCGGTGTTGCACTCCTGACAGATCAGGGAGGTCATAAAGACTACCACATGGTCAGCGCCATCACGCCCTTTTGCGCGTGGAGGCGATTCTCGGCCTGGTCGAAGACCACCGATTGCGGGCCGTCCATCACTTCGCTGGTCACTTCGACGTCGCGATCGGCCGGCAGCGGGTGCATGTAGATGGCGTCCGGTTTGGCCCGCTTCATCTTGGCGGCGTCGGTGATCCAGTCTTTGTACTGGTCCTGAATGCGCTTACCCTCGGTGGGGTCGGCGGTGGTGAGCAGCGGCCCCCACGACTTGGCGTAGACCACGTCAGCGTCCGCGAAACCCTCGGCCATGTCGTGGACGATCTCGAAGGCGGTACCGTACTTGCGCGCCTGCGCCCTTGCTTCCTCCTCGATGTCCGGCATCAGCTTGAATTCCGGCGGGTACGACAGGGTGACGTCCATGCCAAAGCGCGGCATCTGCAGGATAAGCGACTGCGGCACAGAGATGGGCTTGAGGTACGACGCGGCGTAAGCCCACGAGACGACGATCTTTTTCTTGCGCAGGTCACGCCCTTTCTTCTCCATAATCGTCATCAGGTCGGCCAGACACTGGAAGGGGTGGTAGATGTCGCACTGCATGTTGAGCACCGGACAGCGAGCGGCTTTAGCTACCTCGTTGATATATTGATTACCGGCGGCCCAGTCACAGTGGCGAATGGCGAGACCGTCGAAGTATCGGCCAAAAATTTCGCCGATCTCTTTGGGCGTATCGCCATGGGCAATCTGGGTTGTTTTAGAATCAATGAACGCGCCATGCCCCCCTAACTGCGCAATTCCGGCTTCAAACGAGCCACGGGTGCGGGTGCGGCGGAAGAAAAACAACATCGCCAGCACCTTGTCGCGCAAATAGGAGTGCGGCTCGCCCAGCGCCCGCTTGCGCTTCAAATCCCAGGCAACGTCCAGAACGGTCTCAACTTCTTCCTTCGAAAAGTCCAAATCGCCGATCAGGTCTCGGCCACGAAGATTCGTAATCATTTTTAGTCTCCTTTAAAAAGTTGTTTTTTCGTGCGGGTACCCCCGCACGAAAAAACGAAGAAATTATTCCATTGCCCCCAGTACCAGCGCCAGCAGCGCCATGCGCATCACGACGCCGTTGAAGGCTTCCTGCCAGTAACGCGACCATTTGGTGATGTCCACGTCGGTGGGGATTTCGTCCATGCGCGGCAAGGAGTGCAGCAGGATGGCGTCGGACTTGGCTTTGGTGGACAATAGTTCGCGGGTGATCTTGTAGTTGGCGGGGGTCAGGCCGGCGTCGCCTTTGCGCTCGTCGCGGGCTTTGGTGTAGTCCGGCTGCACCACCGGCTCGACCAGGATCACGTCGGCCTCGGCGATGGCCTGCTCCACGTGCTCGGCCTCGCAGAAGTCGAGCGAATACTGCTTGAACTCCGCCTTGAAACTCTCCGGCATGCGCATGTCGGGCGAGCCGGAGAAGAGCGCATCGGCGGGCGGCGCGACAAACGTGACCGGGCAATCGAATTGCGTCAGCGCGTAGCCGAGCGAGTGCATGGTGCGCATGCGCATGTCGCCGACCGCCAGCCACTTCAGCCCGTCAATGCGTCCTTTCTCGCGCAGCACCGTGAACAGGTCGGTGAGAATTTGGGTGGGATGTTCGCCCCAACCGTCGCCGCCGTTGATGATCGGGATGCTGGCCCATTTGGCCGCTTCGTGAGGCGCGCCCATCTGGAAGTGGCGCATCACGATGACGTCGCCGTAGAATTCCAGCATCTTGACCGTGTCTTTGATGGATTCCTGGTAGAAATCGCCCGCGCGCGTCATCTTGGCGTCGGAGAAACCGGTGACGTGCCCGCCCAGGCGATGCATGGCGCCTTCGTGCGCCAGGCGCGTGCGCGTCGAGGGCTGGTAGAAGGCCGTCACCAGGGTCTTTTCCTTGAGCATGTCCACATTGCGGCGACTGCGCGCAATCGGCTCCATCTCGGCGGCTACTTCAAAAACGTGAAAAAACTCATTCCGTTCAAAATCTTTCAGCGAAAGAATATCACGTCCAGAGAAACTACGCATGGGAAAGTACCTCCTGTCAGAGCGATTTTCGGCCGGCCACGGGGTCAGCTTCTCAACAAGGTTCGCAACGCCTGGCAAGGTCAGGATTTCACCGCAGAGGCCGCCGAGAACACAAAACACCCTTTTTTATTTCTCGGTGCCCTCTGTGGTAAAAATCCCCCTCCGGTCGTTACCGCGTCTCTAAAATCGCCTGCGGCAGCAGGGCGTACCATTCTGCCGCGCGCACCACGTCGTCCAACGGCACGTTCTCGATCGTCATGTGCGCCGTCTTCTCGTCGCCCGGCCCCAGGCCGATGGCCGGAATCTGCGCTTTGCCCGCCCAGTAGACGCCGTTGGTCGAAAAGTCCCAGGTGCCCAGCGGCCGGGGTTCGCCCCACAGCGACTCCAGCGCCCGTTGCCCCGCCTGAACCAGCGGGTGGCCGTCTTCCATCGCCCAGGGCGGGAAGTATTTGTTGACCGGGAAGACAAAGCCGGTGTATGAGGGCGTGTCGTAGAACAACTCCTCGACGCGGATTTCTTCTTGCAAGTAATCGGGGATGAGACCGCGAACCTGCGCGATCACCTCGTCGTGCGGCTCGCTCAGCGTGACGCGCCGGTCAATGTAGATGGTGAACTGATCCGGCACGGCATTGAGCGAAGCCGTGCGCGCCGAAACGTCCGTCACCGTGATCGAAGCGTGGCCCAGCAGCGGGTGGCTGCCCAGCCCAAAGCGCATCCGGCGATCCAGGTCGCGGATTTCGCCGATCACGCCCGCCATCTTGTAAACGGCGTTGTCGCCCAGATAGTGCGAGGCCGCGTGCGCCGAGCGCCCGCTTGCGGTAACCTTCAATTCGATGCGGCCTTTGTGCCCGCGATAGACCTGCATCTTCGTCGGTTCGCCGATGACCACGAAGTCGGGGCGCACGTGCGGGTCCACCGCCACAAAGGCGTTGGGCGCGATACCATCGCACCACTCTTCCATGTTGCCAAAATAGTAGACGGTATACCCATCGAGCAGGCCCAGGTCGCGGGCGATGGCCAGGCCGTGCACCATACCGGGCGTGCTGCCCTTCTCGTCGCACGCGCCGCGCGCATACAGGCAGCCGTTCTCCACCTTGCCCAGGAACGGATCCCAGCCCCATTCGTCGGGGTCGCCGATGCCGACGGTGTCAATGTGCGAATCGTAGACGATGACCTTCGGCCCGTCGCCGATGCGTCCCAGGGTGTTGCCCATCTTGTCGAAGCGCACCTCGTCGTAGCCGAGTTTGCGCATCTCCTCCTGGATTCGCTCGCCCACCGGGCCGATCTGCGACTCCATGGAGGGAATCGCGCAAATGTCGCGCATAAACCGGATGATGTCGTCGCGCACAGCCTGCACGCGCTGCTGAATTTCAGTGATCTTTTGCATGGTTGACTCTTCCAATGTTTTTGGTGAGAAGTAGGGGGTTGGGGGAGGGCGGCGCCCTC
>DAOUFX010000384.1:0-11436 GCA_034429675.1 Anaerolineae bacterium
CCGCTCAAACACTTTATTTTACATACCGGTAAGTATAATAGTGCGATAAAAAACATTGCTCACTACTCCCTATCTACGAAAAAATCCCGTGCATAAACTGGTGGACGGCTTTGTAGACCAGTTCGTCGTTCAGTTCGAGATAATCATTGAGCGCCAGGCCGATGTAGGTGTTAAGCATGCCCAGGAAGGTGGCGGCGTAGGCCTGATGGCGCCCACGCATATTGCCGTGATCGCCGGCGGCGCGTTGAAACAGGGCTTCGATGGCTTGTTGTTGGCGCTCCTGATATTTCACTACGGCGCCATGCCCGTCGCTGTGCGGCGGGGCGAACCACAGCGAAAGTTGCAGCCGGTAGAAAACCCGGTGAGCTTGCGCATACTGAAAATAGGCGGCGGCGATCTGGTTGAGCGTTTTGGTGATGTCGCGATTGTAGGCTGCCGCAATGTCGAGCGCTGCGTTCAGACCGACGAAGTTCTCTTCCAGGAGAGTTTCCAGCAGGCCGAGCTTGTTGCCGAAGTAGTGATAGAGCGTAGGTTTGGTGACCCCGGCGCTTTCGACGATCTCCTGCACGCCCACTGCGTCATACCCCCGCGCCGCAAATAGCGCCATCGCGCTGTTCAAAATATTGACCCGATTATCGCTTTGGTTTGCCATTTTTCGTTTGTCGCTTCGCTAAGATGATGATATTATACCGAACGGTATAATTTTGTCAAGAGATGCGCGTGTCGTTTTGTTTTTCTTGACTTTTCTGAGAAGTGTTGGTATAGTTATAAAGCGGTAAGAAAATAAACTATTGAGCTTATCATCTACTGTCCCCCCCCCCGCTACATGGCTTCAAAACGCGAAATGGAGATGATGGTATGAAGGAAACCACAAACCGTTTGAAGTTTCGGATAAGGCTACCGCGACCCGCTGAAAGCATCCAGACCCGTCTGATTCTCATCCTCGTGGCGCTGGCCAGCCTGCCGCTGCTCCTGGTCGGCGTGGTATTGGGTTGGCGTAGTTTCGATGTGCAAAAACAGCAAGCCCTCATCTTACAACGTCAAACGGCGCAACGGATTGGTATTGCCGTGACGGCCTTCTTCAAGGATGTGGAAGGGCAGCTGCGTATTGTTAGCAGAACTCAAGGATTGCAAAGCCTGGATGTAGAAAAACAAAGGGTCATACTTGACGAAGTCTTCTTTTACAATGACATCTTTGAGAATTTGTCTTTGCTTGATGATCAGGGTCATGAGCGCGTTCACATCTCCCGCCTGGATGCAGCTCCTGCTCTGGACGATCGCTCCGGGGCGGATGAGTTTCTTAAGCCTCGGGCGAGCGGCGAAACCTACTATAGTCCGATTCGGATTGATGCGATCAGTAAAGAACCGCTGATGATTATTGCCATCCCTCTGGAAAATGTGCGCACTGGTCTGATAGATGCGGTTCTCGTGGCCGAACTCCGTATCAAACGAATCTGGGAGTTGATTGCCGAATTGACTGTCAGCGAGGGGCAGAGCGTCTACATTGTTGACTCTCAGAATTATGTGGTGGCCCACCGTGACCCATCGGCGGTTTTGGAGCGCCGCACCTTTGCCCTTCTTTCTGCTGAGGGCGAGCACCCCGGATTGGACAGCGCGCGCGTTATCCTGTCCACCGATCGGGTTGAATTGGGGGAGCAGGTACTCATCGTCGTGGCAGAACAGGAGTGGGGCGCGGCGCTCAATCTTGCCATCACTACCATTATTTTGATCGTGATATTGATTGTGCTCGCTATGTTGGTTGCCGGCGTATCGGGGTTTTTCTCTATGCGCCAAATAGTCCGCCCCATCAAGGCTTTGGTCGCCACCTCTCAAGCTATTGCCGGGGGTGATCTTACTCAGGAGATTGCCCACCAATCTCGCGATGAAGTCGGGCAACTCGCCAGCGCTTTTCACCAAATGATGCGTTACTTACAGACGATGGCCGCCGCCGCTGACCGGTTGGCTCTGGGCGACATTGCGGCTCAAGTGACTCCGCAATCATCGCGAGATGCTTTAGGCAACGCCTTCAAACGTATGATTGACTACCAACAGGTCATGGCCGTCGCCGCCAATCGCCTGGCTGTGGGCGATATCATGGCTCACATTACGCCGCAATCGGAACAAGATGCGCTGGGTAACGCCTTCAAACATATGATTGACTATCAACAAGCGATGGCCGCAGCGGCGGACCGGCTGGCTCTCGGTGATGTAAGCGCCGAGGTGACCCCGCAATCGGAGAAGGATGCATTGGGCAGCGCTTTCAAACGCATGATTGCCTATCAACAGAATATGGCTACTGCTGCCGACTACCTGGCCCTCGGCGACATCACGGCGCAGGTCGCTCCGCAATCGGATCATGACGCCCTGGGCAGCGCCTTCCGGCGTATGATTGATTATCAGCAGACCATGGCCAGCGCCGCCGACCGTCTGGCTCTTGGCGACATCTCGGCGCAGGTCATTCCACAGTCGGAGCGAGATGCTCTCGGCAAAGCCTTTCGGCGTATGATTACCTACCAACAGGCGATGGCCGCCGCTGCCGATCGTCTGGCTCTGGGCGACCTCACTGCGCAGGTCACGCCAGAATCGGAACAGGATGCTCTGGGCAAAGCCTTCGCCCAAATGATCACCCAATTGCGCAAACTCATCGGAGAAGTTACCCTGGGCGCCAACACCCTGGGGGTAGCCGCCGAGCAGATGGCCGTTACCGCCAACCAGGTGGCCCTTGCCATCAACCAGGTTGCGGGTGCTATCAACGAAATGGCTCAGGGGACGGCGCAACAGATTACCGGCATGTCGCAAACGGTGAACTTCATCATTCAAATGTCAGATGCCATTGAAGGGGTCGCTAAGGGGGCGCAAGAGCAGTCCATCGCGGTCAACACATCGGCCGAAATCACTCATCAGATGACATTGGACATCGCCAAGGTGACCAACAGCGCGCTAGAGAGCGCTAAGGGTTCCAGCCAGGCCACCGACCTTTCCCGTGTGGGCGCCGAAACCGTTGGCAATACGATCAAGGGGATGGAGAACATCAAGTCCAAAGTGGGTCTTTCGGCGCAGAAAGTGGAGGAGATGGGACAGCATTCGGAACAAATTGGCATCATCATTGAGACCATCGGCGACATTGCCGCGCAAACCAACCTGCTCTCGCTCAATGCCGCCATCGAAGCGTCACGGGCCGGCGACCACGGCAAGGGATTCGCCGTGGTCGCCGATGAGATTCGCCGGCTGGCCACCAAGTCGTCCGAGGCCACCAAGGAAATTGCGCGCCTGGTGCGGAATGTCCAGAAAACGGTCACGCAAACCGTGTTGGCGATGAATGAGGGCGTGACTGAAGTCACCACGGGTGTGGCCCTGGCCAACGAAGCCGGGCAAGTCATGCGCAACGCGCTGGCCGCCACCGAGAAGGTGAACAAACAGATGGAGGATATTGTGGTTGCGGCCCAACAAATGGGTACTTCGGCCGGCGAACTGGTCAATGCGATGAACATCGTCTCAGCGGTCGTCGAAGAAAACACTGCCGCCACCGAGGAAATGGCCGCCAATTCGGATGAGATGTCCTGGATGACTAAGAACGTCGCCAACATCTCCGAGGAAAACAGCGCTTCCGCCGAAGAGATCGCCGCCACCGTCGAGGAAGTCAGCGCGCAGGTCGAAGAGATGGCCGCTTCGGTGCAATCGGTCAATCAGATGGCGCAATCCTTGAACAGCCTGGTAGGTCAGTTTGTCTTGCCGGGCTAAACAATCCATAAGTTGAAACCAGGAGGAAAGTATGATGGCTAAGAACAAAACCGGGAATTGGAAGACGCTCTTCATCGCCGCTATTGTGTTTGTCCTACTGATGAGCGGATGTGGGACAAAAAAGCCCAAGACTTACACCGTGGGCGTTTTGTACGCAGTGGAATCGCAACTCACTATATTCGAGAGCTTCAAAACCCAAATGACCGAACTGGGGTATGTCGAGGGTGAAAACATTGTCTATGATGCCCAACAAGGGCCTGACACGGAACAACAAGATCGCATCGCCAAGGAATTCGTAGACAAAAAAGTGGATTTGATTCTTGCGTTCCCTGACGGAGCAGCCGTAGCGGCCAAAGCGGCCACCGTAGGCACAGACATTCCTGTGATTTTTGCCAGCTCTTTCTCTGAATTGAACGACCTGGTGGAAAGCGTGAACGCGCCCGGAGGAAATATTACCGGCGTGCGCGTGCCCGGCCCGGAAATGACGCTTCTCTTGCAGGAGCTATTGCTGGAGTTGAAGCCGGACACTCAGCGGATCTGGGCGGGCTATGACCCGGCTTACGCCCCCAATCAGCTGGCGCTTGAAACCTGGCGGCCGGAGGCTGCCGCCTTGGGGGTAACGGTGGTGGAAGTCCCCGTCAAAAGTACGGATGAGGTTCTGGCCGATTTGAAAGCGCGCGGGGAGGCGGATGACATTGGCATAGATGCTTTTTTGATTATGCCGGATGTGATTGTCCGCACACCTGAGGCCTTCGAAGCCATTATCGCGTTTGGGAAGGAGCACAAAGTCCCTGTTGTCGGCGGCTCAACCCGTATGGTGCCACAGGGGAGTGTCCTCACCGTTACCACGGATCAGGCCGAACAAGGCCGGTATGCCGCTGCCATGGCCGACCAAATTTTCAAGGGCGCCAAAGCCGGCACCATCCCGGTGCGCACCCCAGATACACTTTTCATCTTCAATTACAAAGCCGCCCAAGAGATGGGCCTAACCGTATCCGATACCTTGTTAAGGAAGGCCGATGAGGTTTTGCGCTGATTAGGGAACGCTGATGTTCAGAATGTAAGCCTGCCGGGCATCCCCGAAAATGTTCTCTGTGGGGTTTTTGCGGGGGCGCGAGTGTGTTCGCGCCCCCGTTTTTTCTGCCGGACCCGCGTAACCTTTTGAAGGAATTTCCGTCGTAAAATAGAGGGAACACTTTATCGTGGAGGATATCGCGAATGTTGAGGAAACTCTACAAGACACCATTTGTTCTGATTTTGCTTGTGGGATTGCTGTTGCCGGCCAATAACCCGGTCGTGCAAGCCGCTCCGGCGGCTTACGATTGTACCGTAGCTACCGGATTGCCGCTGGCTGAATGTGAGGCGCTGGTGGCAATTTACGAGGCGAACGGCGGCGCTTACTGGTATAACAAAACGGGTTGGTTGTATATCGAAGATCCTTGTTCCTGGTATGGCGTGACTTGTGCGGACGGACACGTGACCCGTTTGGAGCTTCCATGTAATTCTCTTCTAAACACTTTGCCGCTCGAAATCGGCAACTTGACTGCGCTCACGCACCTTGATTTGGGCTCGCGCGGTGCATGTGAACATCCCAATTATTTGAACCCCTTGCCGCCCACTATCGGCAACCTCACTGCGCTAAAAATACTCGACCTGAGCAGAAATAGTATGACCGTTTTGCCCGCCGGGATGGGCAATCTTACAGCATTGACTGCGCTTAACCTGAGCGCCACTAATCTGACCGTTTTGCCGCCGGAAATTGGCAATCTAACTGCCTTGGTAACGCTTAATTTGTCAAGTAATCATCTGAGCTCCTTGCCGTCTTTCATTGAGAATTTTGCCGCCTTGAGAGAGCTTGACCTGAGCTATAATTCACTGACCGGGCTGCCGCCGGAAATCGGCCATCTTACGACGTTGACTAAACTTAATCTGATGGTCAACCCTTTATCTACCTTGCCACCAGAAATCGGTTATCTTCAGGCCTTGGCGTGGCTTGATTTGTCTGCTATGAATCTGAGCGCGCTGCCGCCTGAGATCGGCAACCTTTCTTATTTGTCGTATCTGGATTTGTCTGACAATGAGCTGACCGTTTTGCCTTCCCCATTGGTGAACCTTTCGCGTTTGACGGAACTTGATCTAAGCCATAACTCCCTGACCCTTCTTCCTGCCGGCTGGGGGAATCTTACGTCGTTGACGAGTCTTTCCTTACAGCACAACCCCTTGACCGTGCTGCCGCCGGAGATTGGCAGTCTCTCCGGTTTGGTGTACCTTGATTTGAGCCATACCGCGCTGACCACTTTGCCGCCCGAAATTGGCAATCTGTCCGCCTTGGAGTCGCTTACTTTGTCCGACAACCCTGCGCTGACGGCTTTGCCGCCTGAGATCAACAATCTTGGCATGCTGAAATTCCTCTATCTCTCCGGTGACACGGCTTTGCGCTCGCTGCCCGCAGACCTCAGCCGTCTCCGATTGGGCACACTCGATATGAGCCATTGCGGCCTGACTTCTTTGCCGCCCGCAGTTTGCGGTGTCTCCGCCGAGCGGCTTGATTTGAGCTTTAACTCGCTGACAACCCTACCACCCGAAATCGGCAATCTTCCTGCGACAACTGCGCTCGATTTGAATAACAATGCCCTGGTTGCCCTGCCGCCGGAGATTGGCAACGTGACGACCTTGACCTATCTTGCTCTGCACAAAAATCCACTCCGCGGTGAAATTCCTGCGTTTCTCACCTCGTTGACGAATCTGTCAACGTTCATTTTTTATGATACCCAGTGGTGCATTCCCCCCGCCGGGAGCCCCGTCTCTTTGTGGCTTTCTTCTATTCCCTTCAAACCTGGCACCGGAATAGTCTGCGGGCAGGCGACCGGGGGACTAAGCGGCATTGTCACCTTGCCCAACGGTATCCCGGCGCCGGGGATACAAGTACGCCTTTTCCGCGCTGGGCCTTATCAAGATCGGAATCCCATCGCCACGACTCAGACCGGCGCCGACGGAGTCTATTCCTTCGGCAATCTCGGTCAGGACATTATTTACCTTCTACAGTTTGTGGATCCGCTGCGCCATTATCGCCCGGAATACTACGGCGACACGCCGACGCTTTGGGAATCCACCCCGGTGACGGTGACGTTGGGGATGACGCGCACCGGCATTGACGTGGAACTCTCGCCGATTGCCATCAATATCGTGAAGTCTGTCAAGCCGGCGATGCCCGTCGCCAATGGCAGCCGATTGATCTACACCGTGGAGATTCAACCCGAGGCGGACGTTTCGTTGCACTTTTTCGACCCCATCGGCAGCCATCTGACCTGGTTGGGGTTCGTGGGCGACGCCCCCGATGGCCTGATCTACGCCGATGGCGCCATCACCGGCACCGTGATGCCCGCGACGTGGACGCCGTGGAAGGTGTCTTATGCGGTCCGAGTCAACGTCCCTGAATCTTCCTTTCTCGACTACTACGTGCAGGTTATCAGTGTCGTCTATTATTATTATCTTGATGAGCCGCCGGGGCTTGCTCGCTCCTCCAATCCGGTGATCACGTCGGTAAGCATCTGGCCCATCAACAGTATTTTTCTCCCGACCGTGTCGCGCAATTTTTGATATGAGCCAGAGCATAAGTCGTGCATCCGGCGAGGCGCGCCGGACTTGCGTCTCTCGCGCTTTTTGTTATGATGAAACGCTTGGGGAAAATCTTCTTGTCGGGAGGAGGAGTCAGAGTGTGAAGGTATCGCCGGCTCTGCTCAAGCGTGTTCGTCAATGGGATGAGGCAGCCCTGGCCGAGGTCTACGATATGTATGCGCCGGCCTTGTATCGTTATGTTTATCGCCTGACCGGCCATGAACAAACGTCTCAGGATATTGTCTCCGACACATTTCAACGTTTTCTGGTGGCTTTGCGCAATGACGCCGGGCCGGAGAAGCATCTTTCGGCCTGGTTGTACCGGGTAGCGCACAATCTGGTGGTGGATTATTACCGGCGCCAGCCGCAGGAGGAGCCGGCGGCATTGGACGCGGATACGCCGGTGATCGGGCGCGATTCCGAGGAGGTCCATATTTTGCAACACGAATCTGCCGAGAGGGTCAGGGCGGCGTTGCGCCAGTTGACGCCTTTGCAACAGCAGGTGTTGGCTTTGCGGTTTCTGGAAGAGATGAGCAATGCCGAGATTGGAGAGATTGTGGGACGCGCGGAGGGTGCCATCAAAGGATTGCAGCATCGCGCTTTGAGCGCGCTGCGCCAAGTGTTGGAGGAACCCTATGGCGCCTAGACGAGAGAACGTGCAAAAATTATCGTTGCCGGATAGGGTCCCCGAATTGGATAGCCTGCGTCCGGTTCCTCCGCCTGATCCGGCGGCGTGGCAGGCTGGGAGAGCTGCGTTTATGGATCAGGTGCGCGCTCTTGCGCCGCAAACGCTGCCGGATGCGACGGTTTCTGCTCAATCCACGCCGCGTCGCCGGGAATGGAACGTCATTGCGCTTTTCCGCAGGCTCCCATTCCTGGCGATGCTTGAAGTGATTTTTGCGTTTGGAATGTTGACGGGGGGCGCCGTGGGGGCTGCCTACATCTCTCAGGAAAGCCTGCCCGGCGCGCCCTTGTATCCGCTCAAATTGCAGTTGGAAGACTGGCAGTATGCCTGGTTGGACGATCCGGTTGACCGGGCCAGTTTTGCGATGGACAAGGCGCAGGTGCGAGTGGATGAGTTGATTATTCTCACGGTGCGTGGGGAGGCCATTCCACAGCAGGTGGTGACGCGCTATGAGGCGCAGTTGGATCTGGCCCTGGCGGGGATGCGCTCTCTGGCAGAGTCGCAACGAGAGACGGTGCGTGAGGACATCGCCCGGCAACTGTCCCTGGAGGAGCTGGCGATGGCGCGAATGCAGGCGTTGTTGGCGCCCGGGACGAATGATTCGGTGGAAGCGATGCTCGATGTGATCGGGCGCGCTCAAGCCGAGATCGGGGCACCGGAGGGCGCCCCGGCATACACCGATTCGGATCGCCCGGAGCCTGTTTGGACGCCTCCTTCTTATCTCACGGCGACGCCCACGCCGACTCTTGCGGCGACGCCCACGCTGCGGCCAACCGCGACGCCCACGCCGCGTTTGACGGCAACGCCCACTTCGCGTTTGACGGCAAGCCCGGCCGCTCGCGTCACCGCGACATCCACACCGCGTCCGATTGTAACGCGCACTCCACCGCCCCTAACCGCGACTCCCACTGAAACGGCGACCTCCGCGCCGCCACCGACAGAGCCTCCATTGCCGACCCAGCCGCCGCTGCCGCCTACGGTCATTGTTCTGACGCCTACTGCGACGCCGTTGCCAACCGTGACGTTTACGCCGTCTATCAGCCCTACGCCGACGCCTACTGCGACGCCGACGCCGACGCCAACTTCGCTCCCGATCAGGACGTTTACCCCAACGCCATCGGCGACTGCGACTGCTACTCCAACTCCAATCGAGCTATTCACGCAGACTGTGACACCCACACCGCTTCCGACCGAGACGCCGACGCCGGTGTATACCGACACGCCTACGCCGCCCCCTACGCCCTAAGGGTTCGTGAGAGAACATCTTTCCAAATCCTAAAGCCACAGGGCCAAGCCCACGAGGCCCTGCGGGCCGAGCGGTATTGACAAAGCTTCTTCAGCCCGAAGGGCTTCGTCGGTTTAGCGCCAGGGTTTTAACCCGGCGTCTGGTTGCGGCAACCCTTGTGAAGCGCAACCGGACGCCCCAATGTTCGCGACAGCTTGACACGCCGGATTTTTCCGGTACACTATATGCATTCTATTGCATACGGTGGTGACTAAACGATGCCTGAGAATCCACTCTCCTATACAAAAAGCGCAGAGATTTTTCAATGGCTGGCCCATGCCTCGCGTTTGCAAATTCTTGACGAATTGCGGCGCGGCCCGGCGTGTGTTTGCCACCTGCAAACTGTGTTGGAGCGTCCACAGGCGTATGTCTCGCAGCAGTTGCGGGTGTTGCGCGAGGCCGGGGCGGTGGCGGATGAGAAGGATGGGCTCAATGTGTACTATCGGATTGTAAGCGAGCAAATTCTGCGCTTGTTGGAAGAAGTGCTTGGCCCTGCGCAACCGGCGCGAAGTGTCCCCGGTTGCCCCTGTCCACATTGCACCGGCCAGGAAATTTGTTGTTAGCTACCCAGGAAGAATAAAAAAGTATGTTTTTTTCGAGCCGGTACCCCGACTCGAAAAAACACCCCCCTTATCTCCGGCTAACGGCTAAAAGCTATTTTCGAAGGAGCCCTGATGAACGTTTTCCAATATCTGGCGATGTTATTGCAAACCGGCCTGGGGAATCTGGCGGCGTATCTGGCGGCGCACGTTTTGTTGTGCCTCTTGCCGGCGTTTTTTATCGCTGGCGCGTTGATGGTGCTGATCCCCAAGGAGGTCGTGACCCGCTATCTGGGGCGCGAGGCGTCGAAGTGGGTATCTTACCCGGCGGCATTGGGAGCGGGGTTTATCCTGGCGGTGTGTTCCTGCACCATCCTGCCGCTCTTTTCCAGCATCTACAAAAAGGGGGCCGGGTTGGGGCCTGCGTTGACGTTTATGTTTTTCGCCCCGGCCAGCAATATCCTGGCGATTCTGTTTACCGGCGTGCAGATCGGGATGGACATTGCGCTGGCGCGCATTCTCCTGTGTATGCTGTTTGGAGTGAGCATTGGCTTGATCATGTCGTGGCTGTTCCGCGACGACGATGCGGCCCACGCGACTGCGAGTAACGGCACGGCGGCTTTTGGACAGGGCGCCAAAGTCCCCAATCGCATCTGGGTGTTCTTTGTTCTGTTGGTGGCGGTATTGATTGCCGGGACGTTACAGGTTGGCCTGCTCAAAAATAGCTATGTCACCTTCCACCTTCCCGGCGTATGGGCAGGGCAGTTCCAGGCGTGGTTGGACAAAGTCGTGCCGCCGAATCCCGCGCTTGGCATCGAGGGCGTGAGTGTGCAAGGTGTGTTGCTCATCGGGCTGCTCTTCGTCATCGGGGTGACGGCCTGGCGGGGACTGAACAAAGTGGATGAAGGGTTCACCCGTTGGACGTTCGTGGCGTTGGGGGTCATCAGTCTGACGCTGATCGTGGCGGCTTTCAAGGTGACGGCCGGCGCAGATGGTTTTTCGGTGGGGATTACCGGCAAGCTGGTGGCTGAAATCGTTCTGATCGGGGCCATCTGGTGGATGGCGGTCAAGAAGATGGAGCCGTATGAGATGCAGGAATGGCTCTGGGAGATGTGGCGTTTTGTGAAGCAGATTATTCCGTTGTTGATCATGGGCGTTTTCCTGGCCGGGATCGCGCGGGCGATCATCCCGACGGCGTGGATCAAGGCCATCGCCGGGCGAAATACCATCCTGGGGAACCTGCTGCCCGTCCTGTTTGCCGTGTTCATCTATTTCCCCACGCTGGTTGAGGTGCCGGTGGCGCAGACATTCCTTTCGTTGGGAATGCATCGCGGCCCGTTGCTGGCCTATCTGCTGGCCGATCCGGAACTGAGCATGCAATCCATTCTTGTCACCCAGAAAATCATCGGCAAGAAGAAGACGGCGGTTTACGTCAGCCTGGTGGCCGTGTTCAGCACGCTGGCCGGGCTGATTTTCGGCGCGTTTGTGCGATAGTGAACAAAAGAAATACTCCATGCGATGGCAGAGGGAAAAGGAAGGTATTTTTTGCACACGGTCCCCGTGTGCAA
>DAOUFX010000385.1:0-15093 GCA_034429675.1 Anaerolineae bacterium
TTTTCGAGCCGGTACCCCGGCTCGAAAAAACACGTACCCTTTATTTCTTAAGGTTATATATCAGTTTCTTTGGTTGTCACATCGCTTGTATCTCTCGTGAAATCCCGGTCAAAGTTTGCCAACAAAATAAAGCGCTCGTTTATACAATCAATGAAAAGTTGTTCTCTGTTGGAAACTTCTATGATACAATGGCGATGGTGTTCCCTGGTCTTTGCGTATCATAATCGAATGCGGAGGAAAACAATGATGATTTTAAAACTTGGAATCGGTAGCCGTTGGCGCATCTCACGCCTGGTTGTGGTTGCGTTGATCAGCCTCTTGCTTGGCGCCCTGGGGTTGCTTCTCATCAGACCCGGCGCGCTTCAGGCACAGGGCTCCCCCATCGCCATCAACGAATTCATGGCCTCGAACACGCTCACCCTCGCCGACGAGGACGGTGACTTCTCGGATTGGATCGAGCTTTACAACACGGGCGCGACGCCGGTTTCTCTGGCCGGCTATCAGCTTGCTGATAGTGGCGCCCAGTGGACTTTTCCCGACGTTGAAATAGCCGCCCACGCCTACCTCCTCGTCTGGGCCTCAGACAAGAATCGCGCGGTAGCCGGACAACCCCTGCACACCAACTTCAAAATCAGCACCGGCGGGGAACGGATAACCCTGACAACTCAGCTCGGCGTCACGGCGGATACGGCCGGGCCCATCGGTTTGATGGACGACATCTCCTACGGTCGCCAGCCGGACGGCGCGGGGGACTGGTTCTTCTTCGCGGAGGGCACGCCGGGCGATAGCAACGTCACCCAGGCCTACACGGGGTTTCTGACTCCGCCCACGTTCTCTCAGGCCGGCGGATTCTTCACCCAACCGTTCAGCCTCACCTTATCCCACTCAACCCCCGGCGCAGCCATCATCTACACGCTCGATGGCTCCGTGCCCGACCCTGACAACGTGAACGGCAAGACCTATACTTACAAAAACCAGTATCCGCAAGCGCCCAGCGACCCCTTCGGCGCGATACTCACCGATACTTACCGCACCTACACCTACACCCAGCCTCTCGCCATCGCGGATCGTTCGGCGGCGGTGGAAAAAAACACCGACAAATCGTCCACCTACGATTTCACCCCGACATATTTCCCGACTTCGACCTTCAAAGGCACCATCGTGCGGGCGCGGGCGATCATGTCCGGCTCGCTCCCCAGCCACGTGAGCACGCACAGTTTCTTCGTGACGCCGGAGGGCCGCGCGCGCTATTCGTTGCCGGTGATTTCGCTGAGTATGGACGAGGACACGCTGTTCGGCTATACGCTGGGCATTTATACGGCCGGTGAAGACTTCGACGCCTGGCGGACGGCCAATCCCGGCGTAACGGCGACTCCCGACAGCGACGCGAACTGGCATCGCGACAGCGAATTTCCGGGGCACCTGGACCTTTTCGAGACGGGCAGCTCGGCGCTCTCTTTCAGCCAGGACATGGGATTCCACGGGCACGGCGATTTCAGCCGCATGCGCCGCATGAAAACCCTGCGCCTCTACGCGCGCGCCGAATACGGCGACGATAACTTCACTTACCGGCTCTTCCCCGACCGGTCGTACACCAACTACAAGCGCGTTCTGCTCCGCAACTCGGGCAACGATTTCAACTACACCATGTTCCGCGACGCGGCGATCCAAACCAGCGTCGCGCATCTGGGCTTCGACACGCAGGCCTACCGCCCCACCATCGTCTTCTTGAACGGCGAATATTGGGGCATCCACAACCTGCGGGAACGCTACGACCAGTATTATCTGGCGCAAAGGTACGGAACCGACCCCGATAACATTGATTTGCTGGAAAATCAGGGGCTTGTCTCTGAGGGCGACGCCGCTCACTACGAAGCGATGTTGGACTACATCGAGACTAACGGAGTGACCGATACGGTGGACTACGAGAACATCAAGACGCAGATGGACGTGGAAAACTACCGGGACTATCAAATTACCGAAATCTTCATCGGCAACACGGATTGGCCGCAAAACAACATCAAGTACTGGCGTATGGAAACGCCTTACAACCCCACCGCGCCTTACGGTCAGGACGGACGCTGGCGCTGGATGCTGTACGACACCGACACCGGCCTGGGGACGTGGGGCGAGTCGCCGAAGACGGACAGCCTGGCCCGCGCCACCGACCCCGCCGCCGGATGGCCGACGTTCTTATTGAGAAACCTGCTGGAGAATGAATCCTTCCGACTGGATTTCATTAACCGCTTCGGCGATCTGTTGAACACCACCTTCCTACCCTCGCGTATGGTTTCCGTCATTAACACGCTACAGTCAAACATTGCGCCGGAAATGCCGGAGCATATTGCCCGTTGGGATCAGCCCGTGGATTGGAATGGCGAGGTTCAAATTATGCGCAATTACGTCAACAAGCGCACCCCCTACCAACGCCAGCACCTTTGTAACAAGTTCGGCATTCCGGGCACATTCACCATGACCGTGAACGTCTCCGATCCGGCGCAGGGTTACGTGCGGGTCAACACGCTCGACCTGCTGCCGACCACGCCCGGCGTGGCCACCAACCCCTATCCGTGGAGCGGCGTCTATTTCCAGGGCATCCCCGTCGCGCTGGAAGCCGTCCCCGCCGCCGGCTATGAGTTTGTCGGCTGGCAGGAAGTGTCGGGCGCCGGCTCCGTGATCAGCTACACCGCCAACACCACCACGACGGTGACGCGAACGGCGGTGTTTACGGTTGTGCAGCAACCGTTGCAACCGCAGTTGTTGCACTACTGGCATTTCAACGCTCTGCCTAGCGGCACACTCCTTACTGATGTGGCGGCCGACTACACGCTGTTGGGCGGCGCCGTTATCACTTACCCCGGCACGGGCGCGGGCTACATGGATCGGGTGGATCCCGGCACGACGGTTAACGCCCAGATGGATGCACCTGCCGGCTACGGGCTGCGGGCGAGAAACCCCGCCAACACGCGCGAACTGCGCCTGACTTTGCCCACGACGGGGTATGACGGCATCGTTTTGCGCTATGCCGCACAGCGTAGCAGCAACGGAGCGCAGGAGCAAACGCTATCCTATCGCGTCGCCGATTCGGCGGACTGGGTACAGTTTGGAAATACCGTGATAATCTCAGAAACATACAATTTGTATGAGTTCGACTTTACCGGCATCGCGGGCGTCGCCAACAACCCCGACTTTGAGGTGCAAATACTGTTCGGCGGCAGCAATGCCAGCGGCGGCTCAGGCAACGACCGCTTCGACAACATCACCCTCGAAGGAACGCCGCTGATGACCGCCACGCTGCAAGGCCCCTTCACGCCGGGGCAGTTCTACCCGTTTGGCGGCACGCTTGACTGCGGCGGCGTGACGTTCACCAGCACCGGCTCCATCAACAGCCTCCAGATCACGCTGACGCACAATTTCCCCACCGCCAACCAGGACGGCCTGCCGCGCCGCTACGACATCAAGGCCAACGGCAGTGGCTTCATCGCGCGCTTGCAGCTCTGCTACACCGCCGACGACCTGCTGGCCGCCGGCATTGCGGACGCGGCGAACCTGCGCGCACGGCGCTGGAACGGCAGCGGGTGGACGGCGTTCCCCGGCTCGGTGGATACCGGCGCCGGAAACGTCACCGCTGAAAACGTCACGCAATTCAGCACGTGGGGCCTCGGCACGTCCACGAATCACCCGACGGCTATCGCGCTCTATCGTCTGGACGGAAAGGCAACGTGGCCTTACTTTGGCGTCGTCGCCGGCGGTTTGGCCCTCATCGGCTGGCGCATCCGGCGGCGCCGCGGACGCACGCCCCTGGAATAGCCCCCGGCACCAAGAGATGTAAAGGGAAATTTTCGCGGGCGGGATACCCCGCCCGCGAAAACCCCTTCTCACCCCCACTAGAGTTCGGGTTTTTCACATGGCCTGACCATTAACAAATCCTGTTGCAAGTCGTCGCCGAGTTGGAAAGTCTGCATCCCGGCTTCAACAAAGCCCCATTTTCGATAAAACGCAATAGCTCGTAGATTCTTCTCCCAAACATCGAGCCATACCACATCACACCCCTCTGCGCCGGCCTCCTGAAGGCATCGCTTCATCAAGTGTGCGCCGACGCCCAGACCAATCCATGGTTTTCGAGAATAGAACCGGGCAATTTCCATCGGCCTCCGGCCTGCAATCATTGGCGGAGCCGCTGCAAATTTCAGATGCGTGTACCCAACGATCTCGCCATTGATTTCAGCAATAAGAAATTTGGATTGTGGATCGGCAAGTTCGCGGCTCAATTTCTCCGGATTAAAGGCCATAGACAGATATGCGGCCATATCTTGGGATGTGTTATAGGCGGCAAAACTATCGTAGAAGGTCTCGGCGCCGATTTCTGCCAACACCTGGGTATCTTGTGTGGTTGCGTAGCGAGTGTTGATCATAGGTTGTTGCATCAAAGGAGTCTAAAAAATTACCAAATGGTGGGGGGCTGTAGCGATTGATCACAGATAAAAAAAAGCTCCCACAAGGGGAGCCTCTCTATTCCTGAAACATCTTGATCAAATTGCCAGAATGCCCCCAACGGGATTCGAACCCATGTGCCAGGCTTGAAAGGCCTGTGTCCTAGACCAGACTAGACGATGGGGGCCAAGCGTCAATATTGTAGCATAAACCTTTCTTCTGTCAAGGCAATGGCGGCGTCTCATCGCTATCCGGCGCACCCTTGACTTCGCCATCCGCGTCGGAGACGGGAGCAACAACGCGTTCCAGGCTTTTGTAGAAGACATATTGTGTTTTAACGTTCCGATAACCCAGATGCTCGTAGAACTGGTGCGCCTCGGCGCGGACGGCGTTGGACTTGACGCAGACTGCCTCGCAGCCGCGCGCTTCACCCCATTGTTCGGCGTAGGTGAGCAATCGTCGCCCAATGCCCATTCCCCGGTAACTTTGGTTGATGACCAGGCCCTCCACCATCAATACCGGCTCGTGGAGCAGGCTGCGCTGTACCGCAATGTGGATCCATCCCACGACGTTGCTGTCCGGCCTGGCCGCTACCCACACCGCGTCGTTGGACTGCTGGATCAGCTCGGCCAACCGGCAAGCGACTTCCTCTTCGGTCGAAGGATATCCCAGCTGCCCGGCCAGAATGGTTAATTGTGTGATGTCATCCAGGCTTGCTAAACGAATGAGCATTTCTTCCATAAAAAGTGCCCCCCTCAGAATCAGCGAATCAACGAGTCAGCGAATTACAAATTACAAATTACAAATTAGTTAGTGTCTTAAAGTATTCGCCGCGCCTGACGCCAAGACGGCCCCCCCCTTAATCCCCCCAACGGGGGGGAATGCACGCGATAGAGTCTTTCCTCCCCACCATGGGGGGGGAATTAAAGGGGGGGAACTTGCTCAAGTACGCTGAGACAAACTATGGCGAATACTTTATGACAGTAACCAAATTACAAATTACCGATTCCCAGTTTCACGCTTCACCGACTTCCACTCAACATCCTCATCATCCACCCTCTACTGCACCCCCAACACGTACCGCAGCGCCAAATCGTTGGTCAGCGCTTCGACGGGCGCGCGGTCGTCGCGGAAGACGAGGTCGCCGGATTTGATGGCGCGCTGGTTTTGGATGGCGCTCTGCGCGACGACGCGCAATCGTTTGTCGGCCAGCAGCGGCAGGTTGGCGTTCAGATTGCCGGCGGACGTAGGCTGCATGGTGGCGACAACGATCGCATTGAAGCTATCCGGCACGGCGATGACGTGGGTGGACGGAAAGACCTGCCGCAACGTCGCTGCCATCGCGGCGACCAGGCGCCAGTCGTCGTCGGTG
The DNA here is from genome assembly GCA_034429675.1 of Anaerolineae bacterium. Classification (GTDB taxonomy): domain Bacteria; phylum Chloroflexota; class Anaerolineae; order B4-G1; family SLSP01; genus JAKQHY01. The sequence goes on from DAOUFX010000385.1 coordinate 5,807, forward strand.
TGGCCGACATTGATTGCCAGCACGCCGTCCGCGTTGAGATGCTCCCGCACCTGCTCGAAGAATTCCACGGTCGTCAGATGCCAGGGAATGTACGGCAGGCGGTAGGCGTCTACGGCGACGACGCTGTAATGGTTGTGCGTCTGCGCCAGATACGTGCGCCCGTCGCCGATGTGAATTGTCAGGTTGGATTCCGTCATCTCAAAGTAATCGCGCCCCGCCTGCACGATGGCCGGGTCAATTTCCACGCCGTCTATCGGAATCGGTCCGTACACTTTGGTGTACTGCGCTGGCGTGGTGCCGGCGGCCAGTCCGATGACCAGCAGGCTTTCGACGTTCTCCGGCGGATACGGCGCCGGGTTGAAATACGGCGCGATCAGGTAGTAGTCCCACGGCCCGCCGGTCAAAATTTCCTCGCCCGGCAGCCAAACTGAATGGATCCCTTGCCCTTCATTCAGGTACAGCAGACGCACTTTGTCGGGCGTCTCGACAACTTGGATGAAGTTGTAGGTGGATTCTCGCTCGTACACCAGGCCCTCTTGCGGTTTGACCGAACCGGTAGGAATGAGCAGCAGCGCGATCAGCAACGGCGCCGTCCAACACCAGATCCAGAAGCGCCGGCGCTGCGCCCACCACAGCCCCCACAGCCCGGTCGCCGTCGTGATCAACGCCAGGGTCAGGAAAGTGCGCCGCGTGCCCAGGGTGGGAATCAACACCAGATTGGGCAAAAATGTGCCGATGAAACTCCCCAGGGTCGAGACGGCATAGATGCGCCCGGAGGTGACGCCGGATTCGGCTACCTGCGTGGCCGAAAGGCGTATGGCGAAGGGCGACACACACGCCAGCAACGTCACCGGCGCGACAAACAGCACCAGGATGAACAAAAACGGCCCGGCGATCAATCCCAGGTTCCACGCCAGCATACCCTGTGTCGCCAGACGCAATATCGGGCGGGCCAGCAGCGGAATGGTGGCAATGGCCAGCCCGGCGATAACCAACACCGTGTAGAGGCTGGCCGGGTAAGGCGAACGATCCGCCCAGCGCCCACCCACGGCGTACCCGACCGCCATATACAACAAAATCAATCCGATGATGGCCGACCAGACCAGTTCTGCCGTGCCAAAAGCCGGCGCCAACAGCCGCGAAGCGGCCAGCTCCAGCGCCAGGGAAACGACGCCGCCGATGAAAACTGTGATGTAGAGTTTCATGCTTTCTCTTTCCGCGCCTGGGCCAGGGTAAACGAAAATGTGGTGCCCTCGCTGACGTTGTCCTCGACCCAGATGCTTTCGTGATGCGCTTCCAGAACCATCTTGCAGAAGGCCAACCCCAATCCCGTGCCGCGACCTTCCTGCATCCCGGTCACGAATTTCTGGAAAAGCTGCTCGCGAATTTTCTCAGGGATACCGGCCCCGGTGTCGTGAACCGCGACCACTACTTTGTCGGGGAAATCGGGGTGAACCTGCGCCGAAACCGTGATCTCGCCTTCCGTGGGCGTGAATTTGATGGCGTTCCCCGCCAGGTTTTGCAACACGCGGCTGACCAAATCCTGGTCAGCGTACACCAGGGGCAGGTAGGGATCAACCCCGTTGACGAGCCGGATCTTCTTTTCGTCGGCCAGGGGTGTTTCAACCGTCATTACGTTGGTGACAACGTCGTACAGGCAAAACGAAATCAGGTCCATCGGCAGGCGCCCGCTTTCCAGCCGGCTGATGTCCAAAATGGAATTGACCAGATTGATGAGCTGGTGGGTGCTGCGCAGCGCGATCTCCAGGACGGAGTGGTAGTTCTCAGGGATGCTTGGCTTCAGATAGCGGTTGAGCAGCCAGATGGCGCTGTGGATGCTGGTCAACGGGTTGCGCAGATCGTGCACCATCGTGTAGGTCAGGTCCTCGCGCATCTGATCCAACCGGCGATCCTCGGTGACGTCGCGCAGGATCAGCAGCCGGCCCAGGGATTGGCCGTCGTCCGTGACCGGCAGATTGAGCCAGTGGATGTTGCGGCCTTTGATTTCATAGTCGCCCTCGCCGGCAGTCGCATCGCCCTGCCGCAGGCGCCGGATCTCGGATAGTGTGATTTTGACCACGTCCGGCGCATAAGGGCGAAGCATTGCCAACGCTTCCGCCATCTTCCGGTGCACCCATTGCCCGACGCTGCCTTCCAATCCCAGATATTGAATCGCCATGTGCCCCATGACCATAATCTCATTGTCCGGACTGATCAGGATGATGCCATCGCGGCTGGACTGGATGAGCGCCGACAGCCGCTGTTGTTCGCTGCTGACGCTCTCGTACAACCGGGCATTGCGCAACACCAACGTCGCGACGTTCGCCAGAGATGAAGCCAACAGGCGGGATTCCTCATCAAAAGCTCTTTCGGCATCCGATGCAATCAATAGCAGACGTTGCGCTCGTCCTTTTAGCGGCAACAGCATCTGGCTGGGAAATGCCTCGCGCGAAATGGCGCCCAACGACAGCAGCGGCGGGGAATTGCGGCTCGTCGTTGCCGAGGCCATGGAATGCAGAAGGCCGGCCCGCGGCCCGGTTGCGGCGCTGATCGCCAGCAGGCCGCTTGCGTCGGGCGTAAGCAGGCTCACCAACGGCCAGCGGGTCAGTTGCGCAAAGACTTCCACCGTCTCGTTCAACGCTTCTCGTAGCAGCATCGGGTGTTGGAGCGCCTGAAGCGCATTGAAAAGCGTGGTCTGCTGTTGCGCCACCAGGCGTTGGTTCTCAAAAACAACGGCGTTACCCAACGGCAACGCCATCTGCCGCGCCGCCATCGTGAGAACTTCGATGTCGTTCGCGGTAAAATGCCTCGGCTCCGAGTGCAGCACGAGCAAACCGCCCAGCACATTTTCGCCGTATTGAATCGGAACCCCCAGCACCGAGTTGAACGCATAGGTCGGCTCATTCGGATCGAGCCAGGTCGGCACGGTGGAATAATCGTTGAACAAAAATGCCCGCGGATTGCGCAGCAGATGGTGGGTAAACCCATCTTTGATTTGAGAGGGAAGCGCCTCGATTCCTTTTTCGGGCAAACCCACAAAAACACTGTGAGCCAGTTCCTTCTGTTCGTTAAGTAAAACCAAAACACCGGCCTCTGCGCCGGTGATGGACTGGGCCACGTTCAGGGTGTTCTGCATCGTTTCACTTAACGACAGATGTCTGGTGGTCACGCGGGCAACTTCCAACAGTTGGTTGACGCGCCGGATCTGTTCTTCCAGCGAGGCCTCCAATGATTTGCGCTGGCTGACATCCCGTAAGACCACCAGCCGGCCCTGGATTCGCTGTTGGAGATCGCGTAGCGGCGAAATCTTCACGTCGTACCAGTGCGCGCCGGCGTCGGTGACGATTTCGACTTCGCTGGTCGGCAAGAGCGCCGAGGCGTTATCATCGTGCAGGGGCTTCATCCCCGGCAGGATCTCGGTCAACTTGACGCCCATCGTCCCGGTGATTTTGTCGCCCAAGAGACGCATGGCCGCCGGATTGGCGTCCAGCACGCGCCCCGTCGTATCCAGTGCGATCATGGCATCGTCCATACTGTCTACCAGCGCTTCGCGCGCGATCGGCGCCAGGTCTATCAACTTGGAATGAAACAACGCCCAAAATCCCAGAAAACCCGCTATCAAAAAGCCATAAGGGGTCAGGTCAACCGGTCTGGTGTCCAAGATTCCCATGATCGAGACGCTGTTGCCGATCCAGGGGAATAACCCGCTCATTAAAATGAAAAACGCCTGATCGCGGTAGGGCGCGGGGAATTGAATGGCGGCCCGCAACAAGAGCCCCATTCCCAACAAAATTTCTCCGTAGGAATGGGCCACAAAGATCCAAAAAAGTAGCCCATGCCCGGCCTGCCATATCTGCAAACCCTTGAAAGGAACGGTGGTCAGGTCAATCCAGATCAATTCGTGCCAGGGATTGGTCCATGCCGCAATCAACGTGATCGCCGGCAGGAGAAATGCAAGGATGAGGTTCCGCCGATTCACCCAGCGCGACTCCAGGCCGGTGAATTCCAACACAAAGATCAACCAGAGGGTTGGCGTGGTCGTGACGCCCAGGTATTGCACCTGCGCCCAGAAGAGTTTCGCGCCGGTGTTGGCCGCGGCGAGCTCGATCGCATTGCCGCCGCTCCAGAAGAAAACCGACAGCATCAGCAACGCCAGGGAGAAAGCGCCCGGCTTGGGGCGTCGCCGCCATGCCGCGACGGCTCCGCCAAGCACAATCACGGCGGAAAGGAATTGAGTGAAAGCATAAAGGTTGGGTTGCCAGAGCATAAGCGTTACCTACCACCAAAAGTACACGAAATGATGGCAAAGTCAAGATTATGTTTTAAAGCGCCAGTTCTTTCCAGAGCGCATCCACCCGCGCCTTGACCTCCGGCGACATGCGGGTGACTTCCGGCCACGGGCGCGGATGGCCCTCCTCCGGCCATTTCGCCGTCGCGTCAATGCCGATCTTGCCGCCGAAAGAATGTTGGACGCTGGCGTGGTCCAGATGATCCACGGGGCCTTCGCTGTGGACGATATCGCGCGACCAGTCCACGTTGCCGAACGCTTGCCACGCTGCCTCGCCAAAGTTTTGCACGTCCACCCATTCATCCACGACGACAATGCATTTGGCCAGGCTGAGCAACGCCAATCCCCACAGGCCGTGAATCACTTTGCGCGCCTGGCCGGGGAACCGCTTCCGGATGCTCACCAGCACCAGGTTGTGAAAGACGCCCGGCGCCGGCATGGCCAGGTCCACCACCTCGGGCAAGAAAAGGCGCAGCAACGGCAGGAAAAGGCGCTCGGTGGCCTTGCCCATCCAGCCATCTTCCATCGGCGGGATGCCGACGACGGTGGCCGGATAGATCGGCGCGCGCCGCCGGGTCACGGCGGTGACGTGGAACGCCGGGAAAAGCTCGACCGGCGTATAGTAGCCGGTGTGGTCGCCAAACGGCCCCTCCGGGCGTTGATCGTTCACGTCCACGTAGCCTTCGATGACCACGTCGGCGTCGGCGGGCACGCTGAGCGGTTGCGTGACGCATTCGACGAATTCCACCGCCCGCCCGCGCAGCCACCCGGCCAACCAGTATTCGTCAACGTCGGGGGGCAGCGGCGCGGACGCCGACCAGATGCAGGCCGGGTCGCCGCCCAACACGACGGCAGCGGGGATGCGGGATGCAGCCGCATTCTGCTGCGCCTGAGCTGCGCGGGCATGGTCGGCGCCGCCCTTGTGACGCTGCCAGTGAACAAGCAACGTCCGCGCGTCCAACTTCTGCAGGCGATACATGCCCACATTGCGCGCGCCCGTCTCCGGGTGGCGCGTGATCACCTGGGGCAGCGTAATGAACGGCCCGCCGTCTTTGGGCCAGCACGTCAGGATCGGCAAGAAGTCCAGGGAGGGGTTGGCCGTTTCGACGATCTCCTGCACGGGGGCGCGCCGCGCCCGGCGTGTCGCGCCCGGCGGCATGATTCCGGCAGAGCGCAGCGCGTGAAACAACGCCGCGCCCCGTCCCACCGCCGCGCCCAGGTTGGCCGGCATCCGCATACTCACCAGCCGGGCGAGGTTACGGTTCAAGTCTTCCAGCGCCTCAACGTGCAAAGCCCATGCCATTCGTTCCGCACTGCCGAACATGTTGACCAGCACCGGCACGTCGTACCCGCGCACGTTCTCGAACAGCAGCGCCTTGTTGCGCTCTGCCGGCCCCTTGCTCACCCGATCCGCAATCTCGGTGATTTCCAATTCGCACGATACCTCGGCCCGGATGCGCACCAGCTGTTGTCGCTTCTCAAGCAACTTTACAAAGTCGTGAAGATTATGGATATTCATGACCCCTCTTTCGTCTAAAGATGGTGACTGGGGATTAGGGGATTGGGGAACCAGGAAGACCAATTCCCTAATCCCTCAATCCCTCAATCCCGTTCATTATATAATAGAAGCGTGTTGACTGATTTCGCACACCCGCTATGATGGACCGTGGCAGAGATTAACAGAAAGGTATTTTTTGCACACGGGGTACCGTGTGCAAAAAATACCCCCCTTAACCTGGCCGTCAGAGACGGCTACCAACTTTCAACTTGAAACTTTCAACTTGAAACTATTTCTCAGGAGGAACTCAATGAAAAAAGACTTTCTTTTTCGCGCTCCCTTATCCGAATTAGATCCAGACATTTATGACCTGATCGGTTACGAAACCGAACGTCAGGCGCGCAAACTGGTGATGGTGCCCTCGGAATCGCTGGCCCCGTTGGCCGTCCACGAAGCGTTGGGATCGGCCTTCTCGCACATCTACGCGGAAGGCTACCCCGACGAGCGCACACGCACGATGACGCAGGCCGACATTCTCGACTACGAATCGGAACTGGCCCACTATCGCCGCTATGGCGATCCGCGCTATTACAAGGGCGTGGAATACGCCGACGTCCTCGAAGCGCTGGCCCGCCGCCGCGTCGCCGAGGCGTTCGCCACCGACAAGTTCCCGGCGAACAAGCTCTCAATCAACGTGCAGACGCTCTCCGGCGCGCCGGCCAACACGGCGGTGGAATATGCGTTGCTCAACCCCGGCGACACCCTCCTGGCGATGGCGCTGCACGTCGGCGGGCACTTGAGCCACGGCAGCAAGGTGGCTTTCTCCGGCAAGACTTACAACGTGGCCTACTATTCGGTAGACGAAACCACCGAACGCCTGGACTACGCCGCGATCCGGGCGCAGGCTTTGGAAGTGCGCCCCAAGATGATCATCGGCGGGTATACCTCGTATCCCTGGGCGCCCGACTGGCAGCAGCTCCGCGCCATCGCCGACGAAGTGGGCGCCTATCTGCTGGCCGACATCGCGCACGTCGCCGGACTGGTGCTCGGCAAGCAGTACCCCAACCCGGTTGGCATTGCCGACGTGGTGACGTTCACCACGCACAAGACCCTGAACGGCCCGCGCGGCGCCGTCATCATCACGCACAAAGCCGATTTGGGCGCCAAATTCGACCGCGCCGTCTTCCCCGGTTTCCAGGGCGGCCCGCACATGGAATCCATCGCCGCCATCGCCGTGGCGATGCAGATTTCGCAGACCCCGCAGTTTGCCGAATTGCAAGCGCAAACGGTGCGCAACGCCGCCGCGCTGGCCCAGGCGCTGGCCGACGCCGGCATCCGCGTGGCCTACGGCGGCACCGATACCCACCTGCTGTTGATTGACTGCAAGCCCATCGTCGGCCCGACCGGCGCGCCCCTGATGGGCGACCCGGCGGCGTGCCTGCTCGACCTGGCGGGTGTCGTCGCCAACCGCAACACCATCCCCGGCGACGCGACGGCGGCGTATCCTTCGGGGGTGCGCATGGGCACGCCGTGGATCACCCAACGCGGCCTCAAGGAACCGGAGATGCAGCGGCTCGGCCAATCCATCGCCAAATTGCTCAAGGCGACGCAGCCCTACGTGCTGATCAAATCCAAACCCAAGTACGACTACCGCACGCGCGTGGATTTCGACACGCTGGAAGAGGTCAAACTGGAGATCGCCCAACTGGCCGCCGAGGCCGCCGATCCCTACGCCGTACCGCTCAAGACCGGCTACCCGCACTTCTATTTCATCACCGACGCGCTCAAAGGCGACGGCGCTTACGAACGGCTGGAGCTGACCGGCAAGCACGTCAAGGTGTTCGTGGACTGGCTCACGCCGTCGGCCACCGCCGGGATGAAAGACGGCGAATCGCGCGACATCACGCTGCTGGAAGCCAACGGCCAGGTGATGGCCGCCGGCGTGTTGACCCGCGTGGAGCGCCGGCGGTACACGCTGGACGTGCCCACCGGCAAGGCGGCGCGCGTCTTGACGTGGCTGCGGGAACTGGTGGACGGGTTCGTAGCGACCGACGACGTCTACGGGCGGCTGACCTTCCTCGATGCCGTGCGCGATCTGGGAACGGCGCCGGCGCCCCAATCTGCACCGCAGGCCGACGCCGGGCCTTACGCCAAACCATACTTCATCGGCGCGTGGTCGCACAAGACGCCCGCCGGCGCGGCGCTCCCGCGCTTTGTGTGGGGCGAGCCGCTGGACGACATGCCGATGCGCCAGACGATGCTCAACGCCGTACACCGCGAGATGGGCGCGCGCATGGTGCCCTTCGGCGGGTGGGACATGCCGGTCTGGTACAACAACGCCCGCGACGAACACCGCGCCGTCCGCACCGCCGCCGGTCTTTTCGACGTGAGCCACATGGGCTGCTGGGACGTGCGCGGGCCGGAGGCCGCAGCATTCCTCAACCTGGTGATGGTCAACGACGTGAACACGTTGGACGTGGGCGAATCGCAATACTCGGCGCTGTTTGACGTAGAAGGCATGCCGCTGGACGACCTGCTGGTCTACCGCATGGGCGACGAACATTACCTGGTGGTAGTCAATGCCGCCAACAACGACAAAGACTGGGCCTGGGTCAACGCGGTGCTCAAAGGCGAAGCGCTCATTGACCCGCAACGCCCGTGGGTCAAGTGGGCGGCCCCGGCGGGAAGCGTAACCTTGCGCGACCTGCGCAGCGCCGACGCCGGCCCGGACATGCGCGCCGAACTGGCGCTGCAAGGGCCCAGATCCAAAGACATCCTGCTGGCGCTGGGCGGCGACGCCGCCGACCTGGCGAAGATCAAGGGGCTGCCGTGGGCCGGCATCGCGCGGGTGACGTTGGGCGGATTTGACATCATCGCCAGCCGCACCGGCTACACCGGCGAGCGCGTGGCCTACGAGCTGTTCGTGCACCCCGACCGGCTGGTCGCCTTCTGGAAGGCGTTGTTGGAGACCGGCGCGGCGTTTGGAATCCAGCCGTGTGGATTGGCGTCCCGCGACAGCCTGCGCACCGAAGCCGGCCTGCCGCTCTACGGCCACGAGATGGCCGGGCCGCTCGCGCTCACCATGGCCGACGCCGGATTCCACACCTACATCAAGACTTACAAGCCCTTCTTCGTGGGGCGCGAAGCCTACATCCAACGCGAGTCGCAGCGCCAGGGCGAGGTCATTCGCTTCCGCGTGCCGGAAAAGGGACAACCGGTGCCGCAACAATTGGACCGGCTGGTGGACGACAAGGGCAAAGTGGTGGGACAGGTGACCAGCTGCGTTCTCGACGCCGAAGGGGCTCTGCTGGGGCAGGCTTACGTGAGCGCGGAATATCACAAAGCCGGGACGGTGTTGTATGTGCTGGTAACGCAGCGCCGCGCCCCCACGCCGTTGGATCAGCTTAAGATGGGACAACGCGCCCAACTGCCGGTGCGCGTCGAGGTGTTGACGCGCTTCCCTAAATAGGTCCAATCAGAAGGGGGTGTTTGCGGAGCGCA
>DAOUFX010000386.1:0-4493 GCA_034429675.1 Anaerolineae bacterium
GGTTCGCCGCCCCAAAAATCCCCACTTTGGCGGGTTTGTTGTTCTGGTTCTAGGCCGCGGCTTTGATATTGCCCGGCCCCAGGACGGCGTGCAATTTTTCCACGTCGTCTGCGTGGACGACGGCCAGCACTTCGTCCACTGCCTGCAGCCGCAGCTCGCCCCGGGGCAACAACATCTCGCCTTTGCGCAGGATGGCGACCAGCATCGAGCGCGCCGGCCAGGTAATTTCGGATACCAGTTTGCCCACGGCGACGGAGTTGAGGTCAATCTTGGTTTCGATGAGCGAGAACTGTCCTTTGCGCAACTTCAGCAGCGTCATCATCTCGCCCAGCGACATCTCTTCGATGATGAGCCGGGCCATCAGGTTGGCCTGATCTAACGCCACATCCACACCCATGAGCGGCGTGTACAGCCAGGCGTTCTTGGGATTGTTGACCCGTCCGATGATGCGCGGCACGTTGAATTCGAAGCGCCCCAAAGTCGCCGCAACCAGATTGACTTCGTCGTCGCCGGTCACGACGGCCAGGACGCTGGCGCTGCGGATGCCGGCCGATTCGAGGATATTCGGGTCGGTGCCGTTGCCGTGGATGACCGTCTCAGGGGGCAATTCGCGCTTGAGGCGTTCGACCTCGTCCGCGCGCGGTTCGATCACTTTCACTTGATGCCCTTCCTGAAGCAGCAACTGCGCCAGATGGGTGCCTACTTTTGCGCCGCCGACTACAATAACTTTTGTGGCCATAGTTCTCCTTTATGCTATCCCCAGCATGCTGCGCAGTCGTTGTGCGCCGGTCCCGCTGATTGCCATGTGGATGGTGTCGCCGCTTTGGAAAGCCGTTCCCAACGTGGGCAGAAACGTGTTGCCGCCGCGGCTGATGGCTACGACGTAAATTTCGCCGGGCACCTCCAATTCCTTGACCGTTCGTCCGATTAGAATTTGCGAGGCTTCGATTTCCACAATGTCAACGGCGCCGGTTCCCAGACTGACCACAGTATCGAGGGCGGAGTAGGCCAGCAGGTCGGCGACTTGCCGCACGCCCCACGTTGTCGGATCTATGGTTTGCAGTCCCAGTCTTTGGTAGATTTCGGCCTTGCGCGGATCGTAGACGCGCGCGACGACCTTCGGCACGCGGAAGACCTGGCTGGCCGTTCGGGCAGCCACCACGTTGACTTCGTCGCTGGAGGTCACGGCGGCCAGGGCGTCGCAGCGTTGGATGCCCGCCTGTGTCAAAACATTCTGATCGAATTCAATTCCGACGACGGTTTGCCCGTTGAAGTGCGATCCAAGCCGCTCAAAGTCGGCTTTGTCGCGCGCAACGACGGTGACGATGTCTCCTTGAAGGCTTAGCTTGCGCGCCAGGGTGGAACCCATGCGCCCACATCCGATCACGATGATTCTCATTTTGGTTGCCTCCTTAATCAGCTTTAGCTGTTACCGGTGTTAGGTGACGGCGTTGGCCGCGACGTTCACGACGCCGGACAAACGCTTTGCGGATTTCATCCGTGATTAACAGGGATGGTATCCAGGCGGCCAGGAAGAGCCATTCCCACCAGGGGAAGGCGCTGGTGTCGAAGAATTGTTGCAGGAAGGGGACGTAGGTCAACAACGCAAACAGGATTACTTCTGACGCAATCCCGATCCAGATCAACCGGTTGGTGAACAAGGGTGTGCGGAAGAACGAGACGCGCTCGGTGCGCTGCGCAAACAGGTTGCCGATCTGTGTGGCCACGACTGCGCCCAGCGTCATTGCGGTTGCGGCGCGATAGATGTCTCCGCTGGCCGGCAGGTCGAGCCATTGCCCCCAATGGCCGTTGACCCAATAATGAAAATAGAAGGCCGCCATTGCCGCCAGGCTTTGAATCGGGCCGAGCACAAAGTAGGCGCGCGTCAGCAGTTTCGGATTGAGGAGGTGTTCCTTGAGGTCGCGCGGCGGCTGTTCCATCAACCCCGGTTCCGGGGGTTCGGCGCCCAGCGCCAGCGCCGGGAGCATGTCGGTGCCCAGGTCAACCGCGAGGATTTGCATCACGGTCATTCCCAACGGGATGCGCGCGCGGCTCATCACGAACAGAATAAACGGGATGGCTTCGGGAGTGTTGCTGGTGAAGATGTAGGACAGGAATTTCTTGATGTTCGAGTAGACGCCGCGCCCTTCCTCAACGGCGTTGACGATGGACGCGAAATTGTCATCGGTCAGAATCATATCGGCGGCTTCTTTGGCGACGTCGGTGCCGACGATGCCCATCGCCACGCCGATGTCGGCTTTCTTGAGGGCGGGGGAGTCGTTGACGCCGTCGCCGGTCACGGCCACGATGTGCCCCATATCCTGCAAGGTGGCGACGACGCGCAGCTTGTGTTCTGGCGCCACGCGGGCGAAGATGACGTCGCCGGCCAGCGCTTCTTTCAGGGCCGCATCGTCCATGCTGTCGAGGTCCATGCCGCTGACGATGCGCGGCTGTGCGTCCTGCACGATGCCGATGCGGCGCGCAATGGATTCGGCGGTCAGCCCGTAGTCCCCGGTGATCATCACGATGCGGATGCCGGCGGTGTGGCATTTCTCGACGGCGTCGGCCACCTCGCCGCGCGGCGGATCCATCATCGCGATCAGTCCCAGGAAGATCAGCTCGGTCTCGATGGCTTCGGTGGTGTACGTAGCGAAGTCGCGGGGGAACGCGCGCGTCGCTACGGCCAGAACGCGCAGTCCGCGCCGGGCGTATTCGTCGTTGGCGGCCATGATCTCGGCGCGCAGCGCATCGTCGAGCGGCTGGATTTGTCCTCCGCTGCGGAGGGTGGGGCACAACGCCAGCACTTCTTTGGGCGCGCCCTTGACGTAAGCTGTGCGTTCGCTTCCGGTCTGGTGGAGCGTGCTCATTCGTTTGCGTCGCGACTCGAACGGCAGCTCGCGCACGCGCGGGCACTGGGTGTTCTGATTTTCTTCGCTCAGGCCGGCTTTGCGGGCGGCCACGAGCAGGGCAGCTTCGGTGGGATCGCCCAGGATGCTCCAGCGGGAGGATTCACCGTTGGGCGGCAGGAGGCGCGCGTTGTTGCAGAGGCAGGCGCCGGTCAGCAGTTCTTGCACGTCGCAGGACGGACTTGTGGGGCGTCCCCCCTCTTGTAATTGACCCTCAGGCGCATACCCGGTTCCGGTGAAAGTGATCCGGCGTCGCCCCACCCAAGCGTCCGAGACGGTCATCTCGTTTTGTGTCAGCGTGCCGGTTTTGTCGGTGCAGATGACTGTCGTGCATCCCAGCGTTTCCACCGCCGACAGACGTTTGACCAGTGCATTGCGTTTGGCCATGCGCTGCACGCCCATCGCCAGCGACAACGTCACCAGCGGCAGCATGCCTTCGGGCACGAAGGCCACCACCATTCCCATCGCAAAGATAAAACCCTCGGCGAGTTCGACCCCGGTGAAGGACAATGCCAAAATGAAGAACAGGATGCCCACTCCTACGGCGATGGCCGAGACGACTTTGGTGGCGTACACCATCTCCTTTTGCAGCGGGCTGAGTTCTTCCTGCACGGACTGGGTCAGGTGCGCGATCTTGCCGAATTCCGTGTTCATTCCGGTAGCGAACACCACGGCTTTGCCGGTGCCCGATGCAACGCTGGTCCCGGCGAACACCAGGTTGGGCATTTCGGTGTGCCCCAGGTCGGCGCGCAGGGATGCTTCGCTGGTCTTGCGAACGGGGTAGGACTCTCCGCTGAGTGTGGACTGGTCTACGCTCAACTCGGCCGTTTGCACCAGGCGCGCGTCGGCGGAGACGCGGTCTCCTTCGCTCAGGAGGATGACGTCGCCGGGGACTACATTCTCGGCCATGATTTTTTCCTCTGCGCCGTTGCGCAGAACCCGGACATAGTGAGGAATCAATTGCTGCAGCGCTTGGGTGGCCTGCTCGGCGCGGAATTCTTGCCAGAAGCTGAAGGCCCCGTTGATGATGTTGACCAGCCAGACGGCGATGGCCAACTGGGGCATTTCAGCAATCAACGCTACAAATCCGGCCACCCAGAGCAGGATGGCCATGAGATGGGTAAAATTGGAGAACAGTTTGATGTAGAGCGGTTTGCCTTTTTCTTCGCGAATGGCATTGAGGCCATACTTTTCCAGCCGTTGGGCGACTTCCGTTTGGGGCAATCCTTCGAGGGGGGTTGCCAGACTCTTGTAAACTTCTTCGACAGATAACGTATGAATGGGCGTGACCCCTGGTTGCTCTGGGGCCGTTTTACCGGATGACATTATTTTTCTCCTTGAAAAGAACCACAGGATTCACGAAGAACTGTAAAATGCCGCGTTTTCTAGCGCGAGATTCCTCGTTTGGACGCTGCTGACCTGTGGGTTAACCCTGAATACCTTTCCTTAGCAAATCACGACCGGTCATTCTACTACGGTACAATGCCTTGTCAATGCAGGACTTTTGTACGGGTGCGTTTTAATTTATAGGCGTAGGGGCGAGGCATTCCTAAAAGATTCTGTGGATACGCAGGCTTTATGAGATAT
>DAOUFX010000387.1:0-5817 GCA_034429675.1 Anaerolineae bacterium
TGCGGGCGGGGCAGACCCGCCCGCAAAAACACTTTTTCGAGGAACTATACAGCCGTCCTTTGGCGCAAGCAGACCGACTCAAGTCGGAGTGTACTTACGCGATTGTACTCGCCGGCTTCAGCCGGTTCTTCGACGCAACGCTGTAAGAGAAGCCTGTACAGTTACTTTTCGAGAGTGCGATTTGCCGGTTATTCCGGCTAACGGCTAAAAGCTAACAGCCAACAGCTGATAGCCCATTTCGGAGGAGGTTCGTTTATGCTGGCCTATACACTCAGGCGCATTGTCTCGTTGGTGCCGATGTTGTTTCTGGTATCCGTTATCACCTTCATTATTATTCAATTGCCGCCGGGCGACTATTTCACCACGCTGCAATCGGAACTGGCCGAGACCGGCGGGGGGCAAGACAAAGAAGTCATCAAGAAGCTCCAGGACATCTACGGGTTGGACAAGCCGCTGTACGTGCAATACTTCCGTTGGGTCTCCGGTTGGCCGCGCCTCGACTTCGGCTTTTCGCTTGGGTGGAACGCCCCGGTCTGGACCATCGTGGCCGACAAGCTGGCTTTTACGATTTTTCTGGGAGCACTCTCGCTCGTCTTTATGGTTTGCGTCTCTTTGCCCATCGGCATCTACTCGGCGACGCACCAGTATTCGCCCGGCGACCACATTTTCTCGGCGGTGGGCTTCTTTGGGCTGTGCCTGCCCGGATTCCTGGTGGCGTTGGTCTGGATGTTTTTGGGCATCATTGTTTTCAAGATTGACGTGGGCGGCGTGGTCTCGCGTGACTTCCAGAATGCGCCCTGGACGCTTCCCAAAATCCTGGATTGCGCCATGCATCTGGCGCCGGCCGTGGTAGTGCTGGGCCTGGCGAGCATGGCGCAGATGCAACGCATCATGCGCAGCAGTCTGCTCGACGTTCTGGGCCAGCAACACATCACCACCGCGCGCGCCAAGGGATTGCGCGAGAACAAGGTCATCAACAAATATGCCGTGCGCGTCGCCATCAACCCGCTGATCAGCGTGATGGCGCTGGAAATTCCGAAGATCATTGATCAATCGGCGCTGGTCGGCATCGTGATGATGCTGCCGACCCTCGGCCCGATCTTCCTGCGCGCTTTGCAGACGCAAGACGTGTACCTGTCCGGCACGATTCTGTTGATCTCGACCGCGCTGTTGATTGTGTCGAACCTGGTCGCGGACATCGTTCTGGCCTGGGTAGACCCGCGCATTGCCTACACCTAGAGGATGATGAGTATGGAAGACACCGTGGCTCAATCCGAAAAATTATTTGAACTCTACGAAGAACTGCACGGCGCGAGTGTAGACGTTGAAGAAGAACCGGCAGTTGATCCGCGCACGGGCAAGCCGTTGGAGGAAGTCTTCGGCGCGTCGCAGTGGCAACTGATGTGGCGCAAGTTCATCCGCAACAAGGCTGCGGTCGCCGGCGGTATTGTCATTGTGATCTTTTATCTCTGCGCGCTTTTCGCCGATTTTCTGGCGCCCGCCACACTGACCACACGCTACACCAAGTACATTTACATGCGCCCGCAGATGGTGCATTTCTTCAACGAGGGGAAATTTCAGCCGTATGTCTATGATTTGCAACAAAAATTTGACGAAAGCTTGCGCCGTTATTACATCCTCGACCCCGAAAAGAAAACGCCGTTGAAATTTTTTGCCAAAGGCGATCCTTACAAACTCTTCGGCCTGATTGCTACCGACGTTCATCTTTTCCAGGGCGAAGCGGGCCGTCCGGTGGCCCTCCTCGGCACGGATCACCAGGGGCGCGACGTGTTCTCGCGCATCCTGATCGGCAGCCAGATTTCGCTAACCATCAGTCTGGTCGGCGTGTTTTTTAGCCTGACCCTCGGCACCGTTCTGGGCTTGATTTCCGGTTACTACGGGGGTTGGGTGGACGATTTGATCCAGCGGGTGATCGAGCTGATTCGTTCCTTCCCTTCGGTCCCGCTGTGGATGGCGCTCTCGGCGGTGATCCCGATGAGTTGGGGCGTGGTGGAGACGTATCTGGCGATCACGCTCATCCTCTCGTTGATCGGTTGGACGTGGCTGGCCCGCCAGTTGCGCGGCAAGGTGTTGGCGCTGCGCAACGAGGACTTTGTGACGGCGGCCAAGCTGGCCGGGGCCACCGATGGCTGGGTCATTTTCCGGCACCTCGTCCCGGCGACGTTGGGCCACATCATCGTCATCTCGACGCTGGCGATGCCATCCCTGATTCTCGCCGAAACGTCGCTGAGCTATCTGGGATTGGGGTTGCGTCCGCCGGTGACCAGTTGGGGGGTGCTCATCCAGGAGTCGCAGAACTACCAGTCGTTGGCGCTCTATCCCTGGGTTTTTACCCCGGCGCTGGCCATCGCCCTCTGTATTCTGGCGTTCAGCTACCTGGGCGACGGTCTGCGCGATGCGGTGGACCCGTACACCATTTAGGGGCAGGTGAAACCGATGGAATCCAATACACAAAACTATCTCGTCCGCGTTGATGAGCTGAAAACCTACTTCCGCACACTCGACGGCGAAGTCCGCGCCGTGGATGGCGTCTCCTTCCAGGTGCGCCCCGGCGAGACGCTGGGGCTGGTGGGTGAGTCGGGCTGCGGCAAGAGCGTAACTTCGATGGCCATCATGCGGCTTCTGCCCAAGCGCAACAGCCGCATCGTCCAGGGCCACATCTGGTTCAACCGCCGGGAAAAAGGAGCCGTTGACCTGACGCAAGTTGATCCCAACGGGGACCTGATCCGCAGCATCCGCGGCAACGAAATCGCCATGATTTTCCAGGAGCCGTTGACCTCGCTTTCGCCGGTGCACACCGTCGGCAGCCAGATTTCCGAGGCGGTGCTGTTGCACCAGGGCGTCGGCGAGGCCGAAGCCCGCGAGCGCGCCATCAAGATGCTGGATCAGGTGGGCATCGCGATGCCGCAGCAGCGCTACAACGAATACCCCCACCAGTTCTCCGGTGGGATGCGCCAACGGGCCATGATCGCGATGGCGCTCTCGTGCAATCCGTCGCTGTTGATCGCCGACGAGCCGACCACCGCGCTGGACGTCACCATCCAGGCGCAAATCCTCGAGTTGATGAAGTCGCTCCAGGACAAGCTCGGCATGGCCATTCTGATGATCACGCACAACCTGGGGGTGATCGCCGAAATGGCGGATCGCGTGGCGGTGATGTACATGGGCAAGATCGTCGAGAGCGGCGAGGCCCGCGACATCTTCCACCACCCGTTGCACCCCTACACCGTCGGGTTGATGCGTTCGGTGCCGCACCTGGGCCGGCGGGTCAAGCTGCGCCTGACCCCCATCCCCGGCAGCGTCCCCGATCCGTATTCCATCCCGCCGGGTTGCGCCTTCTACCCGCGCTGTCCTGCTCCCAAGAAGGACGGCTGCCGCCAGGCGGTGTCGTTGTTGGAAGTGGAACCGGGACACGAAGTGCGCTGCGTGTTGTATCAGTGACATGGGTGAATCTATGGAAACGACCAATCAATCCATTTTATTAGAAGTCAAAAACCTGAAAAAATATTTCCCCATCCAACGCGGATTTTTCCGCAGGGTGGCGGGACACGTGCGCGCCGTGGATGGTGTAAGCTTCTTCATTCGCGAGGGCGAGACGCTGGGACTGGTGGGCGAATCGGGTTGCGGCAAGACCACCACCGGGCGCGTCATCCTGCGGGCGTTATCGCCGACCGAAGGGGAGGCGTTGTATCGCAAGGACGGGCAAGTCGTTGACCTCTTCAAGCTCTCAGCGCAGGAGATGAAGCCGTTGCGCCGCGAGATGCAGATCATCTTCCAGGACCCGTTCTCGTCGCTGAACCCGCGCATGACGGTGATGGACATCGTGGCGGAGCCGCTGATGATCCACGGCGCGCCCCGCGACGAGGAGCTCAAAGGCCGCGTGCGCGAGCTGTTGGAGGCGGTGGGCCTGCGCGCACAGCACATGAACCGCTATCCCTACGCCTTCAGCGGCGGCCAGCGCCAGCGCATCGGCATTGCGCGCGCGCTGGCGTTGCAGCCCAAGCTGATTGTCTGCGACGAACCGGTCTCGGCGCTCGACGTTTCGATCCAGGCGCAGGTGATCAACTTGCTGGAGAGTTTGCAAGCCGATCTGGGGCTGACCTATCTTTTCATCGCGCACGATCTCTCGGTGGTGGAGCACATCAGCAGCCGGGTCGCCGTGATGTACCTGGGCAACATCGTCGAGCTGGCGTCGTCCGAGGCGCTCTACGAAGCGCCGTTGCACCCGTACACCGAGGCGTTGCTCTCGGCGGTGCCGCGCACCGATCCCGACCACGTTTCGTCGCGCATCGTCTTGCCCGGCGATGTGCCGGATCCTTCCAACCCGCCGCCCGGCTGCAAATTCAATCCGCGCTGCCAATACGTCAAGGATATCTGCAGTCAGAAGGCGCCGGAGTGGCAGGAACTGCAACCCGACCACTGGGTGGCCTGTCATCGCGCCGCCGAACTGCGGCTGACCGGCATCGCCTACGGCTAGAGTTTGTGTTCGCTTTCGATGATTTGACCAGAGATTAGGGGATTAGGGGATTGAGGAATTGGGGGATTGGGAGGAAGAATTCCCCTAATCCCCTAATCCCCTAATCCCCTAATCCCTATTTACCACACATATCACTTATTGGAGGTACTTTTATCATGACAACGGTTCCCGATGCGGCGCGTCCTTTGGTGGACATGAAACCCAACCACGATTTTTTTATTGGGATTGATTCCGACGGCTGCGCTTTCGACACGATGGAGATCAAGCACAAAGAGTGCTTCACGCCGAACATCATCAAACACTGGGGCCTGCAGAGCGTCTCCAAGTACGCCCGCGAAGCCTCCGAGTTTGTCAACCTTTACTCGGCGTGGCGCGGCGCCAACCGCTGGCCGGCGCTCATCAAGGTTTTCGATCTGTTGGAGGCGCGCGCGGAGGTGGTCAAGCGTGGGGCCGCCATTCCCAAGGCTTCGCACATCCGCGCTTTTATGACCAACAAGGCATACCCGCAGAGCAACGCCGGTCTGAAGGCGTACAAGCTGCAATACCCCGACGCGGAGCTGGATCGGGCGCTGGCCTGGAGCGAAGCGGTCAATGCGACGATCGCCGACATGGTGTACGGCATTCCGCCGTTCCCCTACGTGCGGGAGAGCCTGCAATTCCTGGCGGACAAAGCCGACATGCTGGTGGTCTCGCAGACGCCGGACGAGGCGCTCTTCCGCGAGTGGGCCGAGCACGGCATTGACCAGTACGTGCGCGCCATCGCCGGACAGGAGAAGGGGACCAAAACCCAGCACATCGAGTTCGCCGCCGGCGGCAAATACCAGCCCAGCCACATCCTGATGATCGGCGACGCCCCCGGCGATATGGCGGCGGCGCGCGGCAACCAGGCGCTCTTCTTCCCCATCAACCCCGGCCACGAAGACGAAAGCTGGCAGCGCTTCTACGAGGAAGGCGTTCACAAGTTCCTCAACGAAACCTTCGCCGGCGAGTATGAGGCGGCGCTGATCGCGGAGTTTGAGAAGTTTATGCCGGATACGCCGCCGTGGGAGAAGTGAGGCTCTGAATCATGAATCATGGGGGTTGGGCGTGATTTGTGAGTCGGGTGTTATGAGTTGAGAAGGGTTCGTAACTGAATGCAAAATACTACTTATATCTATGCATTTCTAGCAAAATGCATAAAAAATAACGCGAGATCGGCTGCTGGCGAAACCTCATCCATGCCAGGTCAATCAGCCATGCGCTGGGTTGCGCGGCAGGAAGATTGCCCGTAAAATGGATGCCACAGCCGGTGGCAAGTAGCACAGTAGAATGGGCGGGAA
>DAOUFX010000388.1:0-6168 GCA_034429675.1 Anaerolineae bacterium
TGCCCCCAAACCCCCACCCCTGATTTCAGCAATTTTCGACTATTTCCGAAGGAGTTTACAAATGAAACGTTACCCCATCGTCATAAGCTTGCTCGCCGCTCTGGGCGCCCTGGGTTTGCTCCTGGTGGGCCTCCCGGCGCCGGCGCGGAGTCAGTCGCCGGTCGAGTACATCGTCGCGCCTGACGGGCTGTACGCCAGCCCCGGCACGCTCGCCGCACCGACCACGTTGGAAGGCGCGCGCGATAAGATCCGTGCGCTGGAGACGTTGCCTGTCGGCGGCGTGATCGTCTCGCTGCGCGGGGGGACGTACACGCTCACCCGCACCTTCGCGCTCGGCGTGCAGGATTCCGGCGCCATCACCGCGCCGGTCGTTTACCGCGCCTATATGAGCGAACCCGTGCGACTGAGCGGCGGAACCGCCCTCGATCCGGCCTGGTTTGCGCCGGCGTCCGGCACGCTGCTCGATCGCCTGCCCGAAGCGGCGCGGCCCCACGTGCAACAGGTCAGCCTGCCCGCCCACGGCATCACCGACTACGGGGCGCTCACCCGCCGGGGGTTTTCGGTCTACAGCCCGATGTCGGCGTTGGAACTGGCCTTCAACGATGAGATGATGGAACTGGCGCGCTGGCCCAACCGGGGGCAGACCGATGCCTTCAACGTCTCGGCTCCGGCCACCGTCACCGGCGTTCTGACGCCCAACGTCGCCGGCAGCTACGAGTACATCGGCAGCGAGGCCTCCGGCAGCGCCGACGATGGCTATCCCAACTACCGCCGCGTCGGACTGGTGGACGGCGTGCAGTATTACCTCTACCACTGCACCTGGGTGTACGGCACGACTCACCCGAAATACTGGTTCATCAGCCCCTACTCCCCGCTAGACGATCCCCACTGCTGGCCGACCGCCAGCAACTCATGGCAAGCGCAATCCGACCGGCTCTATCCCTTCCCGCCGATGGTCCCGCTGGCCAACGCCGAAGGGACTGCTCTCATCCGCACGCAGCCGGAAGACTACGTTCAGGACGGATTCCTGCGCATCCCCGAAGCCTTGAGCAACACGCAGTTCCGCTTCCCGGGCTCGCGCTACCAGGGATGGAGCCAGGACAACGACTTCTGGTTTCAGGGGTTGTTCAAGTACTACTGGGCCGACGACTCGCTTCCCGGCACGCTGGATGGCGGCGGTGTAGTCACGTTGGCCGACGAAACCAGCTACGGCATCTCCGCCGGACGGCCGTTCTTTGCCCTCAATGTGGTGGAAGAATTGGACACGCCCGGCGAGTGGTATCTGGACCGCGAAACCGGTGTGTTGTATTTCTGGCCGCCCTCCGATTTGAACGGCAGCAATATCGCCGTAAGTCTGTTGGCTGACCCGCTGATGACACTCAACCGGGTGGCGCACATCCGCTTTGAAGCGCTCACCTTTGAAATGGGCCGCAAAACCCTGGTCGCCGTCAACGACGGCGACTCCGTCCGCTTCAACGACTGCACCTTCCGCAACAGCGGCGCTTATGGGCTCACGGTGGAAGGCGCGAACAACCGGATTGAAGACAGCCGCATCTACAACACCGGCGCCGGCGGCGTTCTCCTCAGCGGCGGCGACCGCCCCTCGCTAACCAACGGCAACAACGCTGTCGCCAACAGCGAAATCCATCACTTTGGGCGCTGGGATCGCACCTACAAACCCGCCGTTCTGATCTATGGCGTCGGCAACGTCGTCGAGCACTGCGAAATTCACGATGCGCCGCACACTGCGATTCTGCTCCACGGCAACGAGCACCGCATCGCGTACAACGAAATTGCTAACGTGGTGCAGGAAGCCGGCGACGCCGGCGCCATCTACACCGGGCGCGACTGGGGCTATCGCGGCGTGCGCATCGCCTACAATTTCATTCACCACATCCACAGCGTCTTTGGCGACTCGAATGCCGTGTACCTCGATGACGCCGTCAGCGGCATTGAGGTGTACGGCAATATCCTCTACGAAGTGTGGGGGCAGGCGACATTGAGCGGCGGTGGGCGCGACAATCTCTTCCGCAACAACATCATGGTCAATGCGAATGGCGCCCATTACACCGACCGGCGCGCGCGGACGGCTAACCACAATTACAACGGCGACCGTCCCGACAGTTGGAATCTGTTGGGACGCATCAACATGGATTACACCGACTATTCCGGCGTTGTGCCCATTGACTACCAGCACGGCGTGTGGGCCGAGCGCTACCCGGCGCTGGCCGCCATCCCCAACGACTGGGCCCAAGTTCAGGACAGCCACTGGCTGGATCCGGAGGGTTGCGTCTTCTCCTGCAACGTCCTGCACGGCACGGAAGCCACGCTGACGAACGGCTCGTGGGGCGGCGCCAACGCCTTGAGCTACTACGCCGAAATCACGCAAAACCTGGAAGCCGACCCGCTCTTCGTAGACGAGGCAGCGCTCGACATGCACCTGCGTCCCGAATCGCCGGTCAACGATTTAGCGTGCTTCCAACCCATCCCCATTGATCTAATCGGCATCATCGAGCCGGAAAACATCTTCACCCAAAAAGTCTACCTGCCCCTGATCCTGCGCTGACGTACTTGCCTATTCAGATAACAGCGGCGGCTTCAAACCACGAAGCCGCCGCTGTTATGTGAATTTGGATTCGGCGCGTTTTCACTCATTCAGAAATTCTTCAATGGTTAATCCAATATCCTTAGCGATTTGCCGTAGCAAGATTGGCGAAATGTCTCGCCCGCTGTGAAACGGAACAGTCGTGCAACGTCCATCTGAATGCCGGTATTGTACGTGTGAGCCGCGTTGTCGTACGATTACAAAGCCAAGTCGTTCGAGTATCTTCATCACTTCCCGAGGCTTTAAGACCGGATATTTCTTTCCCATATCAACTGACCACAATGGTTTGCGTTCCTACGAACTCAGTCTCCAGAATTGGTTGTCCGTCTTCCAACAACATCTCAATAACTTCGTGCAGATTGTGATAAAGTTCGTCCAATGTCTCCCCTTGCGTATGCGCTCCGGCAAAGTTGGGAACATAGCCAACATACAACCCGGTATCAGGACATTTCTCTATAATCGCAGTGAAGAACATCATTCTCATGCCTCCTATATTTCGATCGGTTATTCGCGTCCACAAATCACCGATGCTAATTTCCACATTGCTTCATCCATTGTACCGCTAAATATGCTCAAAACAATCTTCTTTTCACTTCATGCCATCTGAATGTGGTACAATGACCGCCATTCATCATCTTCAACGTTCAACTTGAAACCTGAAACTTGAAACTCGACTTTCATCTTGGACTTTCGACTTTCTGACTTTCGACTTTCGACCCATTCCCAGGATATTGCACAATGCACGAAATGGCCGTAACCGAAGACATTCTCCGCATCGTCAATGACTATGCCGGCGGTGCGCGCGTCTGTGACATCCACCTGGTCGTCGGCGAACTCGCCAGTTTTGTGGATGACTCCATCCAGTTCTATTTCGATATGCTTTCTCCCGGTACGGTCGCCGAGGGCGCCGTCTTGCATTTCAAACGCATCAAGACGCGCTTTCGCTGTCGCCGCTGCGGGCGCGAATTCGAACCGGAGAATCACACCTGGAATTGCCCACAGTGCAACGCCATCGGCGGCGAGGTCATTGCCGGGAAAGAGTTTTATGTGGAAAGCATCGAGGTAACGTAGGTGATGCCGCAGCAAGGGCCTTTGACGGGATGAGCCCAGACAAACTTACCGTAGCAACCCTTCGTATCACCCTCACCGGTATCGTTCAAGGCGTCGGATTTCGCCCCTTCGTCTACAACCTGGCGACGCGGCTGAACGTGACCGGCTGGGTGCTGAACCATTCCGGTGGGGTGGACATCGAAGTCGAGGGGACAGAAACGGCGGTAGCCGCTTTTGTTGCGGCGCTGCGCGACGAAGTGCCGCCGTTGGCGCGCATCGAATCCCTGGCGGCGCGCCCGGTTGCGCCCTCCGGCTACGCGCGCTTCGAGATTCGCCGTTCCGAGTCGCAAGCCGGCGCGTACCAGCTGATTTCTCCCGACATTGCGACGTGCCCCGATTGCGTCCGCGAGCTGTTCGATCCCAACGACCGCCGCTACCGCTATCCCTTCATCAACTGCACCAACTGCGGCCCGCGCTTCACCATCATCCGCGACATCCCCTACGACCGTCCCAACACCACGATGGAGCGCTTTCCGCTCTGCGAACGCTGCCGCGCCGAATACGAGAACCCCGGCGACCGGCGCTTTCACGCCCAACCCAACGCCTGCCCGGTGTGCGGGCCGCAACTCTGGCTGGTGGAGACGCAGAACAGCGCCGGCGGGCGCGCCGGTGGACCGGCGGATTCAGCCGCCACGGCCAGCGCGCTGGCCCGCGCCGGGGAGTTGTTGCTGGAGGGCAAAATCCTGGCCGTCAAGGGGCTGGGCGGGTTTCATCTGGCGTGCGACGCCACCAACGCCGACGCCGTCTCGCTGCTGCGCCGGCGCAAACACCGCCCGCACAAACCGTTCGCCATCATGGCGCCGGATTTGGCAGTCGCCCGTGCCCTCTGTGAGATTTCGGACGAAGAAGCGTCGCTGCTCGCGTCGGCGCAGAGCCCGATCGTGTTGCTTAACCGCCGTGCGCCGGCGCCCGGTCGCGATGTCCAGGACGTCGCCGCCGGGGTCGCGCCGCAGCAGGACACCCTGGGCCTGATGCTGCCCTACACTCCGCTGCACCATCTTCTGCTGCGCGATACCGGCCGCCCGCTGGTGATGACCAGCGGCAACCTCAGCGAAGAGCCCATCGCCAAAGACAACGACGAGGCCTTGCAGCGCCTGGCCCCGCTGGCCGACGCCTTCCTGCTGCACAACCGCGACATCTACGCGCGCTACGACGACTCCGTGCTCCACGTCGTCCCCACCATACCCTGGCGTAACGGGGACACGCCCGCCGACGGCCAAACCGTGCAATTTCTGCGCCGCGCCCGTGGCTACGCGCCCTTCCCGGTGCGCCTGCCCTTCACGACGACGCCGGTGTTGGCGACCGGGCCCCAGCTCAAAAATACCTTCACGTTGACCCGCGACGCCTATGCGTTTATGGGACAGCACATCGGCGACATGGAAAATCTGGAGACCCTGGAACACTACGAGGCCGCACTGGCGACGTACCAGCACCTCTTCCGCCTGGAGCCGCAGGCCGTGATCTGTGACCTGCACCCGGATTACCTGACCACCCGCTTTGCCGAAGACTACGCGCGCCGCCATCATCTTCCCCCGCCGTTGCACGTGCAACATCACCACGCCCACATCGCCGCGTGTCTGGCCGACAACGGCTGGCCCGCCGGCGCCGGCGACGTCATCGGCGTCGCCTTCGACGGCACCGGTTACGGCGAAGACGGCACGATCTGGGGGGGAGAGTGGTTTGTCGGCGGCTACGACGGGTTCCGGCGCGCGGCGCATCTGGAATACCTGCCACTCCCCGGCGGCGACGCGGCGATTCACCATCCCTGGCGCATTGCGGTGGCTTACCTCTACACCTTGCTCGGCGTCGAGAACTTCCCCGCCGGAATTTTCTGCCCGTCGGATGCGCTGACGGTGCGCCAGCAAATTGCCCACCGGCTCAATACCCCGCTCACCTCTTCGATGGGACGCCTTTTTGATGCGGTCAGCGCCCTGCTCGGCTTCAACCACGAAGCGACCTACGAGGCGCAAGCGGCCATCCAGCTTGAGACCGCTGCTCTGAAGCGCCACAGCGCTGCCCATTTCACGGATGTTCCCGCCTATCCTTTTGACATTGAGCCTCAGCCCGACGGCGTCCTCATTGTACGCGCGGCGACTTTGCTCGACGCCATCCTCGCCGACATCGGTCGTGGCGTGGATCGCGATGTCATCGCGCTGCGCTTCCACGCTGCCAGCGCCGACATGCTCACCCGCGTGTGCGAACGCCTCCGCGCGGCAAGCGGATTGCAAACGGTGACCCTGAGCGGCGGCGTTTTTCAGAATCGTCTGCTGCTGGCGTTGGCGCTCTCACGTTTGCGAGCTGCCGGCTTTACGGTGCTTATCCACCATCAAGCGCCCTGTAATGACGGCGGGGTGTCGCTGGGACAAGCCGTATTGGCGCATTTTGCGAAACCGTCTTAAAAAGGAAGAGATAAAGGAAACGTGTTTTTTCGAGCGAGCAGACTCGCTCGAAAA
>DAOUFX010000389.1:0-14501 GCA_034429675.1 Anaerolineae bacterium
TTTTCGAGCCGGGGTACCGGCTCGAAAAAACACTACCCTTTTATCTCTTGGCCTGCAAGGCCGTGATTTTCATCCAACCGCAGGTTGATGATGAATTGCCTTGAACATAGAACAGGGATTGGGGATCAGGCTTCCCCAATCCCCAATCCCCGATTTACTGCGACAAAATATGGTCCAATGAAGCTTATTGCGGCGTCGGCGTAACCGGCGTGGTATCCACCGTGGGCGTAATGCCGGGACCCGGCATCACAATCGTCGGTGTGGTTCCAACGGGGGTAAAAATAATTTTGTCAGACTGCGACAGCGCAGAAGCATTGGTCTGCGCCACCACAATCATTTGATATTCGGGGTACTGCGTGAAGAGCGTCGCCAATGCTTTTTCCCTTGCCGTTTCACCGCGAGCCTGCTCTTCCAGCGCATCCGCTTCCAACTTGCGAATTTCCAGGTTGCGCTGCGCCGTCAAGATTTCGTTGGCCTTGCCCTTCTCGATCTCCTGGCGTTGCGTTTCGAGTTCGGCCAGGCTATTGGCGCGTTGCGCCTCGATGACGGCCAACTGCGCCTCGACGCGCTGGCGCTCCAACTCGGCCAGTGTAACCTGCTGGCGCGTGGTTTCCTGGAGTTTGGCCTGCTCCACGCGGATCTCACCTTCGACACGGGCCTGTTCGGCGGCGGCCTCGGCTTCGGCCTTCAGCTTATCCTGCGCCGCCTTTTCCGTCAACAGACGGCTCTGCACGATGGCGTCCAACCCGGCCTGCGCCTCCGCCGAGAGAAGGATCTCCGGCACCATCACGTCGCGCACGGTCAATCCGATTTCGGACGCCGACGCATCTAACTCGCTGTCAATGCACTCGCGCAAATCGTCCCGCGTCGTGCCGATCGTGCTCTGCTCGAACGTGCGATCGCCGACGCAGACCTTCATCGCTTGCTGAGCAAATCGCGTGACGCTGGCGATGGCGACTCTGTCATCCGTGAACGTGTTCCGGTACATCGCCCACTTTTCTAACAGCAAATCTTTTTCTGCAATCCCCGGACGGAAAATGTTTCCACTCACCGTAATACCCAGGCGTTGCTTATCCTTTGTGATAATTTCCGGATCGGTCACCTCAAAGGGAATAGCTTGCACAGAGATATTAACCAGGCTGACGTACAAGCCGAAGTCATTATAAACCCCCGGCCCGACGATGCGTTTGACGCCGTTGGCGTTGAGTTGAACGCCGACCTCTTGCGCATCCACGCGCCGCAACACATAGAAGAACTGCCCGCCAATGACGAAAACCGCAATCAGAACCGCGAAAACCACAATGACGCCAAAGATTACAGAGATACTTCTACCGGCATGACTCGTGCTCATTGTTCATATCCTCCTAAGATAGTTTCGAGTTGAAAGTTTCAAGTTGAAAGTTGGCGGTTGGGTGTTAGCCTTACATTCGGCTCGGAATTGATGCCCATAGCCATTGTAGCACAATTCCTGTACGACTAAAAAACGGCGGGGTTGTTCAGGTGTCTGCAAGGGCGGTTCCAATAAACAAACCGGCGACCGATGGTAGCCTATCGGTCGCCGGTCTCAAAAACACGGTATGGTTCAGTGCGATCCTTCGTCCAACAGAATGATCCACCCGTCCTCAAAGCGCACTTTCTTTTGTCGCCGCAGACCGGAAAGCGCGCGGTTGATACTCTCGCGACTGGTTCCCACCATCGCGGCCAACTGTTGCTGCGTCATCGGGAAAACGATGCGCATCCCATCGCGATCGCGTTTCCCGGCCCACTCGGCCAGCCGCCAGAGCCGGGCCAACAACCGGTCGGCCACCGACAACGAAACCATGCTCTCGGCGTCTTCGGTGGTGTGGCGCAGACGAGCGCTCAACGCGCGCAACAGACTCAGCGCCAACTGCGGCGAACGCTGCAACGCGCGCAGCAAAACCTCCTGATGCAATTCCAGAGTTTCGGTGGGTTCCATCGTCTGGACGCTGGCCGAGCGTGGCACGTCCTCAAACAACGCCATCTCGCCGATAATCTCGCCGGGGCCCATCAGGCTGACCGAAAGTTCACGTCCATCCTCGCCAACGACGAAGATGCGCACTTTCCCGTGGATTACAATGTGACAGGTTTTCCCCGGCTCGCCCTGATAAAACAGCATCTCATCCACCCCAAAAGAGTGCAGTTTGGATTCTTCAGCCAGGAAACGCAGTTCGGTATCGCTCAGTCCCCGAAACATAGGAACAGACCGTATCACTTGCATGCGCGCTTCAATCGAATCCATCATCGTCTGTTTATCACACTCACACTTGCGCTCAATCCTGCCTGCCTGACCTGCCCGTGCCCATTGTAACCCGATCCCATTCATCTGCAACCTCCTCATTCTCAACGACCCAAGAGCGCGAACCGCAGAACGGTTCCCACTGCCAGAGCGAGCGTCACTCCCATAAAAGTCTCAGCCCAGTGTGTCGTCAAGCGTACCCAGACAGCCATCCCGTTTCCCTGTACTTGCAGCGAAGTTACGCGGCGGGGAAGCAAAACCAGCGGCGCCAGGTAGAAAGGGCCAACCAGCACCAGGGTAGCCACCGCTACACGCTCCAACATCGGCGGGAATTTCTCGCCGGCGCCCAGGTGCGGCGCAGCGTCGGCGCCCCACAGGCCGCGCACCAGCATCCGCAATGCCACCCACGCCGGCTGTAACAACAGCAGGTACCCCACCGCG
The DNA here is from genome assembly GCA_034429675.1 of Anaerolineae bacterium. Taxonomy (GTDB): domain Bacteria; phylum Chloroflexota; class Anaerolineae; order B4-G1; family SLSP01; genus JAKQHY01. The sequence goes on from DAOUFX010000389.1 coordinate 2,699, forward strand.
CCCCACAGCGCCACGAGCGAGATTCCCCAGCGCGCCGGCAAGCCGGCATTCCAGCCTGCGGCCCGGCTCAGCGTCACCACCAGGAGAATCACTACTGCGTGCGCAAGTTGATCCGCAAAGAAATAGGCCATCTCCTGGCGCGTACTCTTCGCCTGAATCAGACGGGCCTTGACCACATCAATCAACGTGTGCAAGAAACCGATCAGCAAAGCGTAAGGCCACCACATCGCATCTATGATCGCGGCGCAAACCAGCGTGCATGCCGTCACGATGCCGCCATGCGCGACCACACCCCACAACGAACGCGCCTTCCAACGCGCAATGCCGTCGAACTGCAACAGATAATCTCCCAACAAATGCGCTAACACCATCATTCCTAACATTGCACACCTCCCCATATTGAGTCTAAAGTCACAGGTCAAAAGTTTGATCCGGTTATGCGTTCTCGTCACTATCACCGTTCGAACAAGATGAGGGAGCGACTCCGTGTTTGTTGCCTTAAGGATAAAGCCTCCCGGCATCGCTCACAATGATGCGCATCACACGACCATTTTCTAACCAAAAATACAAAAACAGAGTCGCTGCAACAGTTGCAAGCGTGGCCTCTAACCTTATCGGGCAACAACGCCCCATCTCTGGACAGTGATGGGGCATTCGAGTATAATGCCCATGAGTGAAGTCTAAGGAGATACAAAATGGCAATATTCTCAGACGGCATATTGGGACCCATTCTTGGGTTTTTACTGGGGTTAATTCCATTGATCATTATCCACGAGGTGGGGCATTTCGTGGTGGCAAGACTCGTCGGCGTGTGGGCCAGAGAGTTCGGTATCGGATATCCGCCGCGTATCGTTAAACTTTTCAAATGGAAGGAAACGGATTTCACGCTTAACTGGCTACCGCTCGGCGGCTTTGTCCGATTGGAAGGCGAAGAAACGTTCAAAGAAAAAACCGACGAGCCGGAGGAGAAATCCGCAGAGCAATTGGCGCAGGAAGCCGAAGCAAGAAAGCACAGTCTGTACAGCAAATCGGCCTGGCAACGCATTCTGCTTTATCTGGGCGGCCCAGCCATGAATCTGATGATGGCATGGGTGCTATCGGTGGCGCTGTTTCTCACCGGGCTGCCGGCCGTGCGAGTGATCGTCGAGGAGATCAACCCTGGTTCCCCGGCGGAACAGGCTGCGCTACAGGTGGGAGACGTCATTGTGGCGATGGACGGCCACGCCATCGAGGCAACCAGCGACGTACAGTTGCGCACCCCCGCAGCGGAGAACACCCCCGTCGAGATAACTCTGGAACGCAACGGGACGCCGCTAACCGTATCGTTGATCCCTCGCAGCAATCCGCCGGAAGGCGAAGGGCGCATGGGCATTATGATCAAGGGCGAGGAGAAACCCGGTTCCTTGAAGTACTACTCGTTGGGAGAGGCTATCTCCTACGGCACCAAATACGTCACCTATATGGGCAGTATGATGTTTATCCTGCCGATCATGACCCTGCGCGGGCAAATCCCGCTAGAACAGGCCCGTCCGGTCGGCGTCGTCGGCATCAGCCAGATTGCGCAACAGTCGGTAGTGGATAGCATCACCGCCGGCGCGCCTTATCCGTTCGTGAACATCCTCATTCTTCTCAGCGTCAGCCTGGGCATTTTCAACCTGCTCCCCATCCCGGCGCTGGATGGCGGGCGGATTCTGTTTGCGCTGATCGAGAAAATTCGCCGCAGACCGCTCACCCCTGAAATTGAAGAACGCATTCACATGGTTGCCTTTATGCTGTTGCTGGCGATCTTTTTAGTGGTCACGGCGCTGGATATTTTCGTCCCGGTTCAACTGCCATAAGCCCAATTTTTTCCGCACAGTAGGATGGTGATGAACAAGAACAACTCTGCTGCAAGCATGTGGGAATGTCTGGAGAAACAAGAGAACGTCCCGCACGCCAAACTTAGGTATCTTTCCGGGCTTTTGGACGATGACATTGCCCGGTTTACCACCTTGTGGCATTCCATGCCGGTCGCGCAACGGCGCACGTTGGTTGCCCAACTGAGCGAAGCTGCCGAGAGCGATTTTGAGCTGGATTTTTCGGCGATCTTCTCCATTGCGCTGACCGACGCCGACTCGGAAACTTGCGTAGCGGCCATGGAGGGGTTATCGGAAGCAGAGGACGTGCGATTTGTCTCCAAATTCACTCAAATTCTGCAAGGGCACGCCGCCATCCCCGCGCGCGCCAGGGCGGCGCAGGCATTAGCGCAGTATGTGTTGCTCGGCGAACTCGGAAAAATCCGCCCGCGCTCTTTCGATATGGCGCGCAACGCGCTCTTGGCCGTCTATCACAACGCCGCTGAAGACCTGGAGGTGCGCCGGCGCGCCCTGGAAGCGCTCTCCTACACGGCGTTGGATGGCATCCCCGACCTGATCGAGGCGGCTTACGCTCACCCGGAAGAAAAAATGCGCATCAGCGCCGTGTTCGCGATGGGGCGCAGCGCCGACAAACGGTGGGCCGCTCCCGTCTGCAAAGAACTCGGCAGCCTGTTGCCCGAAATGCGCTATGAGGCAGCGCGCGCCTGCGGTGAGTTGGGGTTACGGCAGGCAACAGCCACACTGATCGAGATGGTTGAGGACGTGGACCCGGAGGTGCAGCAGGCAGCGCTGTGGGCGCTGGGCCAGATCGGCGGGCGACAGGCGCAGAAGGTGCTCAATCGTTACGTCGAATCCGAGAATGAGGCGTTGCGTGACGCCGCTCGCGAGGCTTTGGAGGAACTGGAGTTTTTCCACGGGGACATCGGCAGTTTCTTTGGCCCGCCTGCGGAGTTTGACGGCGAAAGCGATGTAGTCTGGGAAGAAAAAGAAGGAGAGGCCCGCGACGAAGAGGACGTAGACGAAGAAGATTTCGACGAAGAGGATTTTGACGAAGACTATCTTGGCGGCCTTGACGAAGAGGAGTTCGACGAGGACGACGACCCCGATCTCGACGACCTGGACGAAGAGGAGTTGTGGTTCAAATGAAACACAACGCCGGCCTCCGAACACGCCTGGCCCATGTGTCTCTGTTGTGGGTCGCGATGCTGCTGTTCGGTTCGGGTGCGCCGGTTTTCGCTCAAGAAACGATCAAAACCTCCCACTCCTATAGCTTTGGCCAGACGGCGACCTTTTTGCTGGCCCTCTCCCCCGGCGCTTCCGCCGCCGAATCTACGCTGTACCTGACGATCAACGACGTTTTGACGCGGGGATACACCGTCCCCATACAAAACAATCAAAGCCAGTATCAACGCGATCTCCACGAGTACCCCTTCCCCCCCTTCGCCGAAATCACCTATTGGTGGGAATTTGCAGATTCTCAGGGCGAGCCCCAGACCACCGACAAGACAACATTCCTTTACGAGGACAACCGTTTTCGCTGGCAAACACTGGAAAAGGATGGCGTCGTGGTGCACTGGGTTTCGGGGGAGTCCACACTGATGGTCACGGCGCTGGATGCAGCCTTGGCGGCGCGCGATCAAATTCAGGCAACCCTGCAAACCCTCGCCGAGGATACGGTCACCCTCTACATCTACCCTTCGACGCACGATCTGCGATCGGCGTTGCTGCTCACCGGACAGGAATGGGTAGGGGGGAAGGCCTATCCAGAGATTGGCGTCATTCTGCTGGCCATTCCACCCACCTCGGATGCCCCTTTGAAAATGAACCGCGACATTCCCCACGAGCTGGCGCACAAAGTTCTCTACGACCTTGCCGGTTCTCAAGGGTATGACGCGCTTCCAATCTGGCTGGTCGAAGGACTTGCCTCGCAATTTGAACGCGATCCCGATCCGGCCTATACGCTGGCCCTGGAAAATGCCGGCGAGACCGGCGACTTCATTGCGTTAGAGCAACTCTGCTATCCGTTCCCCGACGAATACGACCGCGCGGTTCTGGCGTATGCCCAGAGCCAGAGCTTCGTCGGTTATCTCCAACAGACATACGGGTGGTCGCAGATACGCGCATTGATTGATGGATACGCGGATGGGCTGAGCTGCAATGCGGGGGTCGCAAAAGCGCTGGACGACGACCTGCCGACCCTGGACCGCGCGTGGCGCGTGTGGTTACATCAAAAGGGGCAGTCAATGGGACAGCCACAGTTCTGGGATGTCGCTGCCGTTTCGCTGCGAGATATGGCGCCCTGGCTGATCATGATCGTGATGCTGGGCGCGCCGCTGTGGGTGCTGTTCATCCAGACGCGCCGGCGTTCCAACCGCGCGGCGTAAAGCGACGGATCGTTCTTCCTCAGTCGGTCTCCTCGATCATTTCCACCGTTTCGCCTGCCTGGGGCATAGGCAGCGCGACGTAGAAAATACTGCCCTCGTTCAAGCTGCTTTCGAGCCACACCCGCCCGCCATGGCGCTCGACAATGGATTTCACCAGAGCCAGCCCCAATCCCGTCCCCTGGATATTGCCGGTGTCCCGCCGCTTGATCCGGTAGAATTTCTCGAAGAGGCGCACCTGATCCTCCGGCGCAATGCCGATGCCGGTGTCGGTGATGTGGATAACGGCCTCAATTTCGCTGACGTCCAAGCCCACGTTCACTTGTCCCCCCGCCGGCGTATACTTGATGGCGTTGTCCACCAGGTTGCTGACGCTCTGGCGCAACAGGGTCCGGTCGCCGATAATCGTCGGCGCGCCTTCGGTCGGCTCCAGACGCAGCGTGATCCCCTTGGTGGTGGCTCTCGCCCGCATCGTGTCCACCGCCTCGACCAAAATCAGGCCCAACTGGCATGGCTCCTGGCGGATGCCCACCCCGGCTTCGACGCGGCTCAAATTGAGCAGATCGCTGATCAGCACCCCCATCTGGTCAATGCCGGTCAAGATGCGTTCCAAATAATCGTGCTGCTTGTCGTTGAGTTCACCCACCATCATCAACATGGTGGCGTAACCGCGAATAAACGTGAGCGGCGCGCGCAAGTCGTGAGAAACGGTCGTGACAAATTCCGACTTCATCTCATCCAGCTCTTTGAAATGCGTGACGTCGCGCAGCACCACCACTTTGCCCAGCGCCCCACCCTCGCTCCCGGCAATCGGCGCAATACTGGCGTAGAAGATACGGCGATCCTCAAAGGGCACCTCAACGGTAGGCGGCGGCGGATCGTCATCGGGGCGCCCCAGCGCTTCGCTCAAAGCCGGAGGCAACAAGACGTCGGTCAACAGTTGCCCGTGGACGCTCTCGTCCAGCCGCAACAGATGACGCGCCGCCGGGTTGGTCAACAAAATGCGGGATTTGCCATCAATCACCAGGATGGCATCCGTCGTGCTCGATAGGATAGCCGCCAGACGGCGCCGCCCGCCCTCGGCAGCCTGGAACAACCGCGCATTTTGTACCAGAATGGAAGCCTGGCCGGCCAACGTGGACAGGAAATTCAGCTTGGCGTCGTCGAAGGCATCCACCTCATCGGCGCCGATCCAGAAGATTGCCACCAGATTTTCCTGAATGGTAACGGGGAAGACGGCCATGCTGCGCAGCGTCCCCGTGGGGGCAGCGGTTTTGGCCTGAGCAATATCCTGGATAACCAGCCGTTCGCGACGGCGCGACAGAACCTTGCTGAACGCCTGATCCATCTCGCCATAAGCGGTGTGATTTTCGCCCACGCCGAATGTCTGCTCGGCGCGTTCACCGCTGCGCAACAGGATGAAGCGCGCAACAGAAGCGCCCGTTTCGGCCAGAGCGCCCTCCAAAATCGGCTGCACGCCCTGCTCCAGGTCCAGCATCGCCGAAACGCTCTGCGCGATGTTCAGAAGCAGCGAAAGGTCGTTGAGACGAGCGCGCAGGCGTTGCCGCATTTGTTCAAAGGCGCGCCCCAGTTGTGCGACCTCGTCGTCGCCGGAAATATCCACCGGGATGCGCAAATTGCCCAGCGCAATACGATCGGAAGCCTCGGCCAGTGTGTTCAACGGCTTGATAATGCGGGTGGTGAAGAAAGGCAGCGCAAACAACAGGATGACGCCGATAGAAATCTGCACGACTAACAACGGCCCGGCGATGGCGGTGGCCGTCTCCAACACCGCCGAGAACGGCAACTGCACCACGACGCGGTAGTTGGTCCCCACCACCGCCCAAATATAGGTCAGGGCCCGCTCACCTTCGACGACGTCGTCGTAGGCGATCCCCTGACCGACCTCGTACTGCGTGGCGTCGGCGGCGACGGCCCACGGACGCAGGATGGATTCGCGGTTAGGATGGGCGATGATTTGGCCGCGGTCATCCAGGATAAATCCCGCGCCGCGTTCGCGCGTCCATTGCAGCGCCTCCAACGCGCGGCTCATCTCCGGGTTCGTATCCAACGCCACCCGCCCCAAAAGGAAGAGTTCGGGCGCTGCGCCTTCGGCGGAGATTACCGGCTGGACGAGGGTCAGTCCACTGCGATCAAAAGGCAGCGGCGTCAGGTGGGTGGCCTGAGAAATTCCGAAGGCGGCGGCCTGTTGCACCACCACGTTCTCTTCGGGTGTCAATCCATTGCCGGCGATGCCCATCGGTACCGCCTCGATGATTTCACCTTGAGCGTCAACCAGGAGCAATTCCTGAAAAAACGGCACAACCTGGCGATCAATTTCCAGAGTGTGCTGGCGCAGGGTAGGATCGGACAGCGCAGGATCCTCGGCAAAGGTCATCAACAAGTTCTGACCGGTAATAAAAAACTGCGCGATGCTGCTCCCGGCGATGCTGGCGCTGCGCTGCATCTCGGACAGAGATTGTTGACGCGCCAGACTCATCGCGCGCGAAGCCACGGCGAAGACAGAAAGGACGATGCTAAGCACCACCAGCGGCATGGTGATCAGCATAAGCCTGGCGCGCAAAGAACTGCTGTAGACCGAAACCTTATCGGCGCGCTGCACCGGACGCCAGGCGGGGTTAAGAAACGCCAATTGAATTCCCCCGCCAATAACCACCCCGGCAACCGCCCACAGCAAAAATCCATTGCTCCAGAGCGTGATGAAATAATCGGCGGCTTGCAACCCGCCAGACGGCGCATTGGCGGCCAGCTGGCTGATCGAAAAGAGAAAAACCGGCACAACCGAGGTCAACGGGATGGCCACCACCGGGCGCCGGAGCAGGTTGAAGAGTTCGCCCGTATACGACTGGTGCAGACAGAGTCCAACAACGCCGCCCCAGGATGAAAACGCCAGGAGATCGCTGAAAGTGAGCGGGGAAAACCAGGCGCCGACAGAACTGGCGAACAGGTTCGCCGCCAGGCCCGGCCCCGGCCCCAACCAGGTCGCCGTGACCATCACAATGGCAAATGCAACCAATGGAATCGCCGGAATGGAGGGGATAATGCCCAGCGACGAAGTAGGCAATACGCCAAGCTGGCCGCGGCGCAGGACTAACAGACCGGAGGTGAAACCCGCCAGAAACAATCCGAGGGCAAAAAACACGCGGGAATTTTTGGACATGCGAATAAAATCATTTCGGCGCTTCCATAACCCCCAAAACAACAAGGCCAGGTAAAGCGCCGATATCAGGATGCTGAAAAATTCCAAGGGGAATTCCAGTCCAAAGTCGCCAGGATTTCGCCAAAAGTCCAACTTCATGCGTGTAATGACCTCACCCTAACCCTAATGATACACAAACGATGTGAAACAGCAAGTAATCAAAGAAATAGATTTGTTTAATTACTCGACTTCTGATATAGTTAGTTCAAGGTGCCCCTCAAGGTTTGTAATGACGACTTTGGTCGTTCCTCGCCCCAGAAGACGGCTGAAGCCGTTGCTACAAACCCATTTCACTTGAAACTGTTCTGCAGGAGGCGAACAATGGCAGTCATTACGATTTCTCGACAATACGGCAGCGGCGGCAAAGCAATCGCCCGTCGCGTCTGCGAAATCCTGGATTATGCCTATTTCGACAAGGCATTGATGCTGCAAGTGGCCGCCGACATCGGCGGCGTAGATGAGGATCAAATTGTGGATTTCTCGGAGGATACCTACATGATGCGCAATTTCACCGAGCGCCTCTTTGGGACGCGGCGCGTGCGGGTGGAAACACGGGACGACTCTTCCAAAGAGATACAAATCATGTCGCTTGACAAGGAAGGCGGCGTGGAGCTGGTGCGGGACACGCTGATGGCCGCCTACGACCGGGGCAATATCGTGATCGTAGGCCGTGGTGGGCAGGCGATTTTGCGTGAGCAGCCAGGCGTCTTGCACGTGCGCATCACAGCGCCGCGCGGGGCGCGGGTCTTGCGCATCAAAGAGCGCGAAGGGTTGACAATGGCCGAGGCCAGCGATCTGGCGACCCGCAAAGACCTGGCGGCGGCGGCCTACTTGAGCCAGTTCTTTGACCTGGATTGGGAAAACCCGTCGCTGTATCACCTGACCCTGAACACGGGCCGCTGGGACATTGACGCCGCGGCCAATATCATTGTGAATGCACTGAGCCAACTGCGAACCGTGTCGCAACTCTAGCCGGACCCCTATGCAGGTTTATGCTCCCGGAACCCTGATTGGCAATCGTTACGAAGTAGCGAGCCGGCCCTTAACGGGCGACATCAGCATCGTCTACTTCTGCCTTGATCATCAGGAAGACCAGCCGGTAGCTTTAAAAACTCTCAAATCGGACTATCTCCCCGACTCTGCCGCGCGTGAGCGATTGGCGTACGAAGGCGCCCTTTGGAAAAGCCTCGGCGCCCATCCCCACATTGTGCACTGCTACGACGTGAAACACAACGGCGCGGACGGAGAGGTTTACCTCGTTCTGGAATTGATCGCCAAAGAGCAGGAACGCCCGGACGCCTCGCTGCGCTCGTGGCTGACGCCTGGGCGTCCTCTGCCCGCAGAAACCGCGTTGTTTTTTGCTCTCCAAATCGTGCGCGGGATGCGCCACGTTGTCGAACACATCCCCGGATTCATCCACCGCGATCTCAAACCGGAGAACATTATGATCGGGGGCGACAGAGCGCCGGGGACGAAAGCGAATCGTTTGCGGGTGACGAACCTGGGGCTGGCGTCGGCGACGCAGGCGAGCCGGCCAACATCGCAAGCCATTCCCCGGGCGCTCGGCCAGACGTATCTCACCCACGATGTGATGGGAACGCCCCGCTACATGGCGCCGGAAGTGTGGTGGAAGCAGCCGCCCACGCTGGCCGCAGACATCTACGCGCTGGGGTGCATTCTGTGCGAGATGCTCACCGGCGAAGCGGCTGCCGCAGGCGATACATTCTTCCAGGTGGCCGCCGCGCATTGCAAGGGCCTCGTCTATTCCTCGATCGGCAAACTGCCGCCGGAAATCAGAGAGCTGGCGGCGCATTGTCTGGCCTACGATCCGGCGCAGCGGTATGGCGCGTGGGCCGAATTGGAGACCGACTTGACGGCGACTTTCCACAAGACCGGCGGGTATCCGTTGCCGGCAAAGCTTTCTGCGGCAGCCCTGAGCCAAAGCGAGCGGATCGCCAGGGGCTGGTCGTACAACGAGGTCGGGACGGCATACCTGAGCCTGGGCAAAGCGGATCTGGCCCAGAAATGCCTGGAACGGGCGCGGGCGATCGGCGATATTGAACGCGAGTTCTTCTTGCAGGCCGCCGCGTTGGGCAATCTGGGGCTGACCCATACGGTGTTAGGGAACGCGCAGCGTGTCATCGGATGTTATGAGCAGGCGTTGACAATCTGCCGGGAAACCTGGAACCGGCGCGGCGAAGCGATGACGTTGAGCCATTTGGGCAACACGCACATGGCTCTGGGCCAGGGGCAGCGCGCCATCGAACGCCACGAGCAAGCGCTGGCCGTCTGGCGTGAGCTTGGGGATCGCGGCCAGGAAGAGCGGGCGCTCAACGACCTGGGGGGCGCGCACTGGCAAGTGGGGTATGCCGAACCCGCGCTCGCCCATTACGAGCAAGCGTTAGCGATCGCCCGCGAACTCGGAGACCGCCACGAGGAAGGGCTGATCCTGGCGAACATCGGGACGGCCCACCGGGATATGGTCAATGCCGCGCGCGCCATCGGCTATTACGAGCAAGCGTTGGTCATTTTGGACGAGAGTGGGGATTTGCGCGCCGAGGCCTACCTCCTGGGCAGCCTGGGCCTCGCCTGCACCATGCTGGGCGAAGCCGGACGCGCGCTCGCGTGCTACGAGCAGGCGTTGGACATCTGGCGCAAGCTCGCCGACGAGAACGGCCAGGCGATGGATTCGTTCAACATGGCGTTAATCTACCAGCAAGAAGGCGACGCGGCGAGCGCGTTGTCGCTGGCGCAGGAGGCGGCCCATCTCTACACCCGCATCGGCAACAGCGCGCACGCCCGGCGCGCCCAGCAGCTCGCTGCGCGGCTGCAAAGCGGCGGCGTAACCGGCGCCGCCATCCACGACGAAGTAAAACGAGCGTTCAAAGCCTTCCTGCACGCCGGTTCCCCCGAAGCCATGCGCCGCGCGGCGGCGCAATTCCCCCTGATCGCCTACCCGAAATTCCTCGTGTTTGCGGAACAATTCACCGCCCAGCCGATCCGGCCTCAGCTCAAGCGCACGCTCCAGCAACGGCTGGCGTGGTTGCGACAGGTGATGCAACAGAGCGAGTAACCAAGGGAGAAGGGTGGGATTAAAAAATTCTCCTGCGCCCTGACATTGACATTTTTCCCCAATCCACTACAATGCCCAACGTTTGTGCGCAACCCCTGGCGGGCAACGCGCCCCTGACCCTGACCTTCACCAACCTCTCGACGGACGCCACGGCTTACCTGTGGGATTTCGGCGACGGGACAACGAGCAATCAGGAGAACCCCACCCACATCTACGCCACGCCCGGCGAGTACAACGTCAGCCTCGCCGCGAGCGGCCCCGGCGCCGCGTATTGGGTCGCCTCGTTGCGCGACTACGAGTGATTCAAGGATTCTCAAGCTTTGTCCGGCGACGGCGATCCCGAAATTGGCCTCACCGTGAAGCATGATTATCTGTTCTGTTTCGCCTTCGATCCTACAGGAACCGCGCAGTTCTACGAATTCTCGTCTTCTCATGCTGCCCGCGGCGGATACCGCACAGAGTTCAAAGCGTCTATGACGGTGACGCCTCCACGAATTAGCAACAAAGAGCTATTCGGATTCCACGACATCTACGGCGGCGCCGTCTACGAGTGTCGCAATGACGCCGACGACTACGCCGATGCCGGCAGAGTTCCTGACGCCAGGTGGGACGTCAATCACGCCGGGTATGCGCTTCACATTTCTGCCTTCGTTCATTCCATCAAATGCGATGCGCCGGAGGCCGGCGCCGCCTACGAATTCGCCATCCGCTTCTCCGGCAGCGACGCCAACGCCGCCTTCCCCTGGTCCCAGGGCCTCGCTCCGTGCGAGTGCCCCTTCAGCTGCGCCGCCGGCAACTGCCAGGGCTGGCAAGGCGGGCCGATCAACACGCAGTCGGGCAACTACCATTACAGCCAACAGGACGTGTCCATCCCGGCGCTGGGCGGGCCGATCTATTTCGAGCGCAGCTACAACAGCCTGCTAAGCAACGTGGAGGAGGCGGGCCTGGGCTACGGCTGGACCCACAACTACGCCGTGCGCCTCTTCTTCACCGACGAACTGGAACACCGCCCCGACACCGTCATCGTGCAAGGCTGCCGCGGCTCGCGCTTCCCCTTCCACCGGGCCGGCGACACCTTCACCCCCTACCCCGGCATCTGGGCCACCCTGACCTACAGCCCCACGACCAATCGCTACCTCCTACGCGGCGTGGATCAGAGCGCCTACACCTTCGACGCCGCCGGCAACCTGGTCGAGATCCGCGACGCCCAAGATCACGCGCTCACCCTGACCTACAACGGCGGCACCCTGACCCGCATCGCCGACGCCACCGG
>DAOUFX010000390.1:0-5597 GCA_034429675.1 Anaerolineae bacterium
CCCCCACCCGCTTCAGATAATCCCCCAATCCCTTAATCACCAATTACCGGTTTCCAATTTCCAATTTCCAAAAAAACTTCTACCCCGCAATTTCCCGGTACAGCAGCATCAATTCCTTGTCAAACAAGGGCCGCTTCAGTTCGACGGCGGCGTCGCGCACTTTGGCGAGGAGGGCGGTGGCGGTGGCCTCATCCAGTTCGACGCCGAATTCTGCCGCAAATTTGTGCAGGATGGCCTTGGAACCGGAGTGCTTGCCGATGATCATCTGCCGCTCCAACCCCACCGACTCCGGGCTGAAGACCTCGTAGTTTTGCGGATTCTTGAGGATGCCGTCGGCGTGGATGCCGGACTCGTGCGCGAATACGTTCGTGCCGATGATGGCTTTCCAGATCGGGATGGCGCGCTGGCTGGCGCCGGCCACGTACTCGGCCACCTCGCGGAAGCGGGTCGTGTCAATGTCTACATCCTCGTTGTAGAGATGCTTGAGCGACATCACCACCTCTTCCAGCGGCGAATTGCCCGAACGCTCGCCCAGCCCGCCGATGGAGGCGGCGACGGCGTCGGCGCCGGCGCGGATGGCCGCCATCACGTTGGCCGTCGCCATACCGAAGTCGTTGTGCGTGTGCATTTGAATGGGAATGCCGACGACGGAGCGCAGGTGCTTGATGCGTTGGTACGTCCTAAAAGGGTCGTCCATCCCCAATGAGTCGCAATAGCGTACCATCTGCGCTCCCAACGCTTCGGCCTTTTGATAATATTGCGTCAGGAACTCCAACCCCGTACGCGAAGCGTCCTCCGCGCTGATGATAAAGCGCAGTCCGTGTTGCTTGGCCTCATCCACCGCCGTCTCAATCTGCTCCATCACCCACGCCTGCGATTGGTGGAATTTGCGCTCGATCTGGATGTCGGACGTTGAAATCGAAAGCAGGACGCCATGGACGCTGCATTCCGCCGCATCTTGCACATCCTCACGCCGCGTGCGGGCGAAAGCGTAAACTTCCAACGGCGCCCCCGAAGGCAATTTCGGCGCCGCCTCCATCACCGCTTTAACGCAAGCCTTCTCCTCGCTGCCAAGCGCCGGGAACCCGGCCTCGATGGCTTCAACCCCAATGCCGGCCAGCAAGTTGGCGATCTGCGCCTTCTCGCGCCGGGTAAAAATCACGCCTACGGCCTGTTCGCCGTCGCGCAAGGTAATGTCCATAAAATGTATTTTTTTGTGTCCCATCTTACCACCCCCAAGGTTACACGTAACTCATCTTATCCTTGAAAAATGTCCAAAGTCAGTTAGTCGCGTAGTCGTATAGTCATTTTTCTTATCCTGTCTACCGTCTACCGCCGTTCCTGCAATGCCGTGAATTCTTCGATCACTTCGTTGTCGAAGAGTGAGCGCTTGAGCGCAATCGCGCGCGAGCGCAGAATCGGCACCAGTTTGAGCACGGCCTCTTCCGAAGGATGGCAGCCGTATTCCCGCAGCTTCTGGCGGATGACGCTGGCGCCGGAATACTTGCCCACGTTGAAGCGTCGCATCAACCCCACCTCGCCGGGGAAGAACACCTCGTAGGTGGTCGGGTCGCGCACGACGCCGCTGGCCCGCCCTTCCGACTCGTAGACGAACAGGTTACTGCCCACGATGGTTTTCCAGGCCGGAAGCGGGCGTCCTGACGCCAGCGCCACGTACTCGGAGAGGCCGCGGAACAACGCCGTGTTGAATCCCAGGTTGACGCCCTCGGAATATTGGAGCGTCATCACCAACTCTTCCATGCAGGCGTTGCCGGCGCGCTCGCCCAGGCCGTTGACTGTCGTGTTTACGTAGGTTGCGCCAGCTTTCAAACCGGCGACTGCGTTAGCCGTGCCCATGCCGAAATCGTTGTGCGTGTGCATTTCGATGGCGATGTCCACCGCGTCGCGCAACGCCTTGATGCGTTTGTAAGTCTCGAACGGCTCCAGGATGCCGACGGTGTCGCAATAGCGGACGCGATCGGCGCCGGATTCCTTCGCCGTGCGCGCAAACTCGACCATAAAGTCAGGCGCCGCGCGCGAGGCATCCTCTGCGTTCACCGAGACGTACAACCCGTGGCTCTTGGCAAATTCCACCGAGCGCTTGATCGAATCCAGCACCCACTGCCGGTCTTTCATCAGCTTTTGTTCGATGTGGATGTCCGATGCCGAAATCGAGACTGCAACGGCGTTCACACCGCAGTCCACCGAATGCTGCACGTCGCTCACCACGGCGCGATTCCAGGCCAGGATACTGGTCGGCAGTTCCAGAGTTACAATTTGTTTGATCGTCTCTTTTTCATCGCCGCCCATCGCCGGGATGCCCACCTCGATCTGGTGGACGCCCAACCGGGCCAGCATCCGGGCAATGTTGATCTTTTCTTCATTGGCGAAGACCACGCCGGCTGTCTGTTCGCCGTCGCGCAGCGTCGTATCGTCAATATACACCGGCCCGGTCACTTTTGCCGCGAACATCTCTGCCGGCAACTCTTCCGACAAATCAAAAGTCTCCCGTGTGTGCATCGCTTGCCTCCTCAGAAGATAGCTTTTGGCCGTTAGCTTTTAGCTGTCGGCCAGGAATCGCCGCTGACGCGGCAAGGGTAAAAGGGGGTGTTTTTTCGCGCGGGGATCCCCGCACGAAAAAATACATCTTTTATCTCTGTTGAACTGTGATTTTTACTGAATGATCGTTCCCTGGCCCGCCAGCGCTTTGCTGATCGGCTGTGCGGCGCGTCCATCGGCGATGATGACCTGTTTGACGCCGTCGCGCAGCGCTTCGGCGGCGCCCAGGACTTTGCGCTTCATCCGGCCTTCGGCATACCGTTCCAGCACGTCCTCGGCCTGGTTTTGCGGGATGTGGGCGATGAGACTGCTCTCGTCCTTCACGTCGCGCAATACGCCGGGCACGTTGGTGAGAATGAGCAGCGTCTCGGCCTTGAGCGCCGCCGCCGCCGCCGCCGCCGCCCGGTCGCCGTCTACGTTGAGCGCGTCGCCTTCGTAGCTGATCGCGTTGGGCGCGATCACCGGCGTGTAGCCTGCCTCCATCAGCAGCGTCAGCAGCTTCACGTTGACCTTCTCGATCACGCCGCTGTACTCGCCGCGCAGAATCTTGCGCTTGCCGTCCTCGATGATGCGCAGGTGATCCTTGCGCGTTCCCTCCAGCAACCGCCCGTCAATGCCCGAAAGCCCCACCGCATTGACGCCCAACTGCTGCAAGCGTTCCACCAGCAGTTTGTTGATCTTGCCCGCGGTCACCATCACAAAAATCTCCAGCGTCTCGCGGTCGGTGTAGCGGCTGCTGTGCCCCGACACCGACGTGACGAAGCGCGGCGGATGCCCCAACTGTTCCGAAATCACGTTGGTCTCGTGCGATCCCCCGTGGACCAGCACCACCTGCTGTCCCTGCTTGACCAGATCCGCCACATCGGCGATCACGGCCTCCGTATCCAATCCCTCGCCCCCTCCGGCTTTAATGACTAGCATTCTCTTCCCCCTTTTTCTTCAAACCAGTTTTGTCCTAAATTCTGTGCCTCTGCCACAAAGAATTGCTTCACCTGTTCCCATGACACATCCACGAGAAGTTTGGGAGACAAGTCGCGGTTGGCATTGTCGAACCATACCAGACTCTCAACTGCCATCAGCTCAAAATCGTGTGCATAGGGATATTTTGTGCGTCCTAGCCGCAGCAGTTCCGCCAAAGGCATCTGTTGCAAGATGAAATATAGATCGTAGAAATCCTTGCGTCCACCACGACTGATGAGAGCATCCAATTTCATCAGCGCAATATCCACAGTTCCGGCCAATGCGACTCCCTCTACGCTCTCTGTTGGTACGAGTAGTGGATAACTATAACCAAAGAAGCCTACATGCATTCCTTTAACTACCAAAAGCAAATTCCCTTCCACTTCTTCAAGCGTTTGTGGTTGCAATGGTGCGAGTGCGGACATAATCTCATGGCGAGTCCTTTGACCGATCTCGTCCGTTTCAGAAAAGAAGTCGAAATCTACCGAGACGCGATGGCCTAAGCGTAAGGTCAGTGCCGTGCCGCCGGCCAGGTAAAAACGCGATGCAAACGAACTTTTTCCGATGAAATGCAGCACTTCGCGCATAGATGGTGTAATCCCATCCCAATGAACTATTGTCAATGCGGCCATATTTGGCGTTCCTTTGGACGTACTGCTTGTCCGAGTCCCAGCAACACACACCATAAGTTATACCGGCGCCAGGGTAGCCGTCGAGCACCCTGCATCTGTATCCACATTTTTACCGTAGGATGACCATAGTATCCAAACAACCAACGCAATTCTTTGCGATCTCCGTAAGCCAATGTCCGTTCGATGATCAAATCGCGATGTTGCGCGGGGTCAAGTTCATCTAAATCATATTCCTGAAAACAAGCCGTCAGACTACTGGGAATGCCCGCTGTAGTTAGGGAATTGTTGACCTGATGACCTTCTTCGTCTACGGAAATTAGCATACGTTCACTCCTTCAAAAATAGTTCGCCGCCGCGATCTACGTCAAGTAGAATGCACCATCGTTCAGGTTCATTGCTCACCTTCAATACCCTCTGGCTTTGAATTTAGCCAGGGACGTGAAGGAGAGGCAGTGAAATATTCTGGGTTCGTAATTCTTGTCTCTATGAGATAACACTCGTAGCTTATAGCACCCTCATTATCATAAGAACTTAGTACTTTGGTCGCAGTAATGCATTTGTCCAGCGCTTCTGGGAATTGTCCTTTATAGCACAGACTTTTTGATTGTTCCAGGAAAATCTGCGCCAATTGCCAACGAATGCCCCCTTCAAAAATCATCCGGGCCCCTATGCTATACTTCTTCAATGAATTTAGGGTCTCCCCACGTTGCCAGTCTTCTTCGGCTAGACGCAGTATGGATCGTGTGTGGACACGAGTGAGTCCACTTTGAACAATATCTACAAACGTGGACACACTTATGATCAAGAGGATTGTGACCAGCATGATCCAGAGAAATGTGGTAGTTTTCTTGTTGTCCAAAGCACTGTTCTCGCCGATGGGTTATCGAAAATTCCAGAGTGTCTTTGTTGCTCAGCCCCATTTATGCCCCTATCAATGTTTTTATCATCAGCAAACATGGATTTGCCTCACCCCAAAGCGTCGGGAATTCTTCCAGCGGTTTGAACCCAACCGCTTCGTAGAACGCCCGCGTCTGGGCATACCCTTTGTCGGGGTGGGTGGGGCTGAGCGTTTTCACTTGCAAGTATTCCACATTTTGCTTCTGCAAATGATCTTCCACCGCGTCCAACAACGCGCGCCCAACGCCATGCCGGTGCATATCCGGCAACACGCCCAGCACGTACAACTCGGCGGACTGTGGAAAGTGCTGTTTCACCGACATAAACCCCACCGCGCGCCCATCCATCCGGGCCACAAACGTCGGCAACTCGTCCACGTCGTGAATGTACTGCGCCGTCGCCTCCTCGATGCCAAACCACTCCGGCAACGCCCGCAAAATCGGGCCGCACACTGCGCTTTGGTTCAGTAAGGGGCCTCCTATTTTCATTGTTCTTACTTCCGGTTGCAAGTTTCAAGTTCAAGGTTGGTATCATTTCAATAAAGAGGGG
>DAOUFX010000391.1:0-4160 GCA_034429675.1 Anaerolineae bacterium
CGAGCGGGGGTACCCGCTCGCGAAAAACCCCCTTTATGTCTCTGACGTGTAGACCGTGATTTTCATCCAACCGCTGGTGAACGCCAGTTAATGAGAAATTCCCTTGAAGATAGTCAAAAGTCAAAAAGTCGAAAGTTAAAAGTTACAGAGAAACTCGCGTTCGTGATTTGCAATTCGCTGATTCGCTGACCCGCTCACCCGCGTATTCTCAAACGTATCCCTGGTCGTACTCAGCGATTTTGTCCACGCGACGCTGGTGGCGGTCGCCTTCGAAGGCGGCGTTCAGCCAGGCGGCAACAATCTCGATGGCCGTTTCGCGCGGCACGGTGCGTTGCCCGATTGAAATCACGTTTGCGTTGTTGTGCGCCTTGCTCATGCGCGCTGTGTAGACGTCCCAACAAACGGCGCAGCGGATCCCTTTGACCTTGTTGGCGACGATAGCCTCGCCATTGCCGCTGCCGCCAAAGACGATCCCTGCATCACATTCGCCGCGCGCCACAGCGAGCGCCGCGGGCCGGATGTAGTCGGGATAGTCTACGGCGTCGCCGCTGTGAGTTCCGAAGTCTTTGACCTCGATTCCTTTGGATTGGAGATATGCTTTGACGGCTTCCTTGTATTCGAAGCCTGCGTGGTCGCTGCCGATTGCAATTGAAGTCATTTTCCTCCCTCGCAATGATTTAGCGCGCCTGAGTTTCTTCCCAGCGCTTGATGGCCTCTTTGAATGCTTCGCGCAATTGGGGATTGGGGACGGCGTCAATACCGTTGTAACATGTTCCATCCACCCAAATTTCCAGGCCCCCGTCAGGAGCGGCGCCCAGATCAACATTGAAATCGGCCAGAGACGGATCGTTGCGCAGACGGGCGCGCAGGATGTCTTCGATTTGCTCGACGAAGGGCGCGGCGACATGTTCGTTTTCTTCTTGTCCGTATAATCCAACGTAACCCTGACCCGCCTGTGTCGCCGCGGTCGTCTCCGGCGGCGGGGTGGTGCTCATCCACTGCGGTTTTTCGTTCGGAGATTGAGCGTGGGTCAGATTGATGCGCCGTGTGCGCGAGTAGAGCCAGGCTAACAGTCCCAATGTGACAAGTACAATCACGACGGCAGCGATTAGACCGGTAGTCATATTTTCCATGTCTCTTCCTCCTAAGCGATATAAAAATTGGCCGATGCGAACAGATTCGCGAGCAATGGGTTGCCCGCAGTCACTTCTTCCATTCTCTTAATCTTAACACAAATTCTCTTACGCGAAATTCACCGGGTTTGACAGGGGATGCATTTCAAGATGGGGGCAAAATCTGTACTTTCGTAGAGACGCAAAATGTTGCGTCTCTCTCCGCGCAGAAGAAGATGCAAAATTTTGCGTCTCTACGTTCTTCTCTGCCCCGAAATTAAAATGCGCCCGGTTTGACAAACACTCCCTAGGGTAGATAATGTGCGCAATGAAACAACACAGTCTTCGTCGCATAGAATCTGTACCCCCACCGCAAGTCGTGGACACGCCTGGGGCGTTGGCCGCTCTGGTAGAGCGCCTGCTGCAAGAGCCACGGGTTGCGGTTGATACTGAAGCGAACAGTTTCTATGCATACCGCGAGCACGTCTGTCTGATTCAGATTTCTATCCCCGGCACCAACTACCTGGTAGACCCTCTGGCGTTGGATGATCTCGATCTGTTGGCCCCATTTTTTGCGTCGTCGGAAGTTGAGAAGGTTTTCCACGCTGCGGATTACGATCTGTTGGTGTTGTATCAGGATTTGGGGTTGACGTGTTGCCATCTCTTCGATACGATGTGGGCGGCGCGGGTGCTCGGTTGGCCCAGAGTGGGTCTGGCGCACATTCTCGCCGAATATTTCGATGTGCACCTCAACAAACGCTATCAGCGCTACGACTGGGGCCGCCGGCCTTTGGAGGCGGAAGCGTTGACTTATGCCTGGATGGACAGCTATTATTTGCTGAACCTGCGCGAGATTCAGCTGGCGGAGTTGACGGCGAAGGGTCGTCTGGAAGAAGCACAAGAGATCTTCCAGTATTTGTGCCAGAGTACGACGGAACATCACGAGCACAACAGCGACGATCATTTTTGGCGCATCAAGGGCGTTCACGACCTGAGCGTTCACGAGCAACGGGTGTTGTATCAGCTCCATTGCTGGCGTGAGCGCATGGCCGAGTCGCTCGATCGCCCGACGGTCAAGGTGGTGTCTGACGGTTGCTTGGTCCGGCTGGCGCGCATCCAGCCGCGCAACCGGCAGGAATTGTTGGATGCTAACCTGTCCCCCTATCAGGTGAGCCGTTTTGGCGCCGACATTCTCGAAGAATTGCGCGGACCGTGGGCGGCGGTGCCGGCTCCGCCGTTTGCTCACGAGCGGCCTGCCGCTGATATTGTGGAACGTTATCATGTTCTGAAGGCCTGGCGCAAGGATATTGCCGCACAACGCGGCGTTGACCCCGATGTGATTTTGCCCAATGCCGTTCTCTGGGAATTATCCGAACGCCCTCCGGCTTCCCTTGACGATCTCGTCGGCATTTCGGGCATCGGCCCCTGGCGTCGCCAGGCTTACGGCCCGGATATTTTGCGTCTGATGCGCGAGCCCGGCCATTTGTAGACAATTTCGCCCGGTAGTTTAAAAACTCGCCTGTGGTTTTCGATAAGGTGCACACGCTTGCTCTATCCCCGTTTTCGGCCACTACGACCTGAAATGAAAGGACGATCTCTATGAAAATCACATTTTTGGGAGGCGCGGGAACTGTTACCGGTTCGATGTACCTGGTGCGCCTCAACAAGCGCAATATTCTGCTCGAATGTGGGTTATATCAGGGCAAGCGCTACAAGATGCAAGAGCGCAATCGCAAATTCGATCTGGACATCCGGCGTTTGAACGCCGTGGTTCTTTCTCACGCGCATATTGATCACTCCGGCAATCTGCCCAATCTGGTCAAGAACGGTTACGACGGCCCCATTTACAGTACCCACGCCACCTACGATCTCTGTACCGCCATGCTGCCGGACTCCGGTCGCATCCACGAAGCGGACATCGCCTATGCCAACAAAAAGCGCGCGCGCCAGGGATTGTCGGCCATGGAGCCGCTCTATACCGAGGAAGACGCTCTGCGCAGTTTGCGCTATTTCGTCGGGGCGAGCTATGGGGTGCCGATTAAGTTAGGGCGCGGTGTGCAGGTGACATTTTTCGACGCGGGGCACATTCTCGGCGCGGCGATGGTGTTGCTGGAGGGCGAGGAAAACGGCACGCCGGTGCGCTTGCTCTTTACCGGCGATCTGGGCCAGCCCGATCTGCCCATCGTGCGCGACCCCGACCCGATGCCGCCGGCGGACTATTTGATGGTCGAAAGCACTTACGGCGACCGCGAGCATCCCCCCATCGAAAACATCCAGCAGCAGTTGAGCGACATTGTCAACAAGGTGGTCGCGCGCGGCGGGCGCATCGTGATCCCCGCCTTTGCGGTGGGGCGCACCCAGGAGATCGTCTACGACTTGCACCAGCTTTCTGTCGCCAACCGCATCCCCGACATTCCTATTTACGTGGACAGCCCGCTGGCGTCGAACGTCACCGATATTTTCCGCCTTCATCCTGATTATTTCGACAGCAAGACCCTCGATTTTATGTCTACCAGCGGCGGCGGCGATCCCTTTGGGTTTTCACGGCTGCACTACGTGCGCAGTGCGGACGAGTCGAAATCGCTCAATGCCATCACGTCGCCGATCATCATTATCAGCGCATCGGGGATGGCCGAGGCCGGACGAGTGCAGCATCATCTCAAACATGCCATTTCAAATCCCAAGAATGCCGTTCTCATCACCGGTTGGCAGGCGCCTTACACGTTGGGCCGTCAGATTATGGAGGGCGCCGAGGCCGTGCGCATTTTCGGGGAGTCGTTTGCGGTGCACGCCGAGGTGTACACGCTCTTCGGCTACAGCGCCCATGCCGACCGCACCGACTTGCTCGATTGGCTCGAACCGCAGGCCGGAAAGGTCAAGGCGGCTTTTGTGGTTCACGGCGAACCGAAATCGGCGAAGTCGCTGGCCGATGGGATGCACGAGCTGGGATACAACAATGTGGTTATTCCACAGCGCCGGGACAAGATTGCGCTGTGAAGCAAGAGTATAGAGAATCACCCGGTGACGGCAGAAGATAACGGAGAAGGG
>DAOUFX010000392.1:0-32942 GCA_034429675.1 Anaerolineae bacterium
CAAACCCCCACTTCTCCTCTTCTTCAGTAAAAGGGATATTTTCGCACACGGCGTACCGTGTGCAAAAAATGCCTCCTTTTTATCCGCTGCTATCGCATTATAACCCAACAAAATCCGAAACAAGACTATAATCTACCCAAAACCAATCGGCCCAACCAACGACGATCCGGGGACTCGACTTTCGACCTTAGACTTTCGACTATTCATCAGGAGGCGCGACATGCCCGAATCAGAAAATCCCACCTACAGCGACGTGCTGGTGCGCATTTTCGCCAAAAACGAAACGGAAGACTACTACCCCATCGAAGCTACACTGAACGACGGCAGCCACTTCAGCGGCGGAGAACTGCGCCTCGACATGCAGACCCTCGCAGAGGACGCCGCGACCCAGGAATACGGCCTCGACCTCTTCTACACGCTCTTCTCCGGCAAAATGCGCGCCGCCTACGACGTCGCCGTCGGCATGGCTACCGAAAAAACCGGCGGGCGGTTGCGCTTCCGGTTGTGGATAGACGCCGGCGCGCCTGAACTGCACGCCCTGGTCTGGGAACAGCTCTGCCAGCAGACCCAGGCGCCGCTGGCGACCTTGTCCACGACGCCGTTCTCCCGCTACTTCGGACTGGAGACCGCCGAACCGGAGCCGGCGGCGCAGTGGCCGCGACAAATGCTGTTCGCCATCGCCAATCCCTCCGATCTGGAAGAAAAACTTAGCCTCGCCCCGATTCAGGTAGAGCGAGAGGTTCGCAATGTGTTGGAAGCGCTGCGCCATCCGCTCCAGACCGGACGGCTGCGCCTCACCGTCATGCCCGGCCAGACCGGCCTGCCCGACGACCTGCGCACCGAACTCGCCGCTCTGGGCGCCGCAGTCTGCGACGGAGAAACCAGCCTCGAAACCATCGTCCGCCAACTCAATGAAGCGCCGGCGCACATTCTGCACTTCCTCGGCCACGGACGCTTCAGTTACCGGGAAGGAATCGCCCAGCTGGTGATGGAAAACCGCAACGGCAACGCCAAACCGCTCAAAGACGCCGCCCTGGCCGAGCAACTCGCCGCCCTGACGACCCCACCCCACCTCGTCTTCATCTCTTCCTGCGAAAGCGCCACCCGCGATCCCCAGAACAGCAACCCCTTCGTCGGCCTGGCCCCCAAACTGGTGCAGGCCGGTACCCCGTCCGTGATCGCGATGCAGGATGTCATGCCCATCACCGGCAACCAGCAACTCGTCCGGGATTTCTACCGCTACCTGTTGCAGCACGGTCTGGTTGATCTGGCCCTCAATCAGGCGCGGATGGCGCTCTACGCGCAGCACGCCGACCGCGCCCAAACGCCCAATGCCATCCGCTCGGCCGATTGGGCCATCCCAGTTCTGTTTATGCGCCTCAAACAAGGACAATTGTTCAACGAAGACCCGGTTCGCACGGCGCTCAACGCGATGGCCGAATCCCCGCTCTTCAACCCACTCTCCGCCGACGAACCCTATCTGCCGATGGAGGTTCACCACGTCAAAAGTTACGCCGACAGCGCCAACCTCCAGACGCTCGCCAAAGTGGATGCGCCCACCCTCGACCTGCACAAAGCCGTCGAGGAAGTGCTCGACCCGGCCAAGTCCGAAATCGGCCCCCACGGCCCCAGTATCGTCGCCCTGGTCGGCGACGAAGGCATGGGGAAATCGGTCTCGCTGCGCCATCTGGGGCTGTTGACGGCCCGGCAGTCTTTGCAGCCCAATCCCACGCGCATCGTCCTCCCGGTCTATCTGAAGCTGGAGGACTTGCCCCGCACGGTTGATACCCTGATGCTCAAAGAACGCATCCTAAGAGCACTGGAGCCCTTCTGGACGGCCAGGACGGACGACCAGACGGCAGAAGAGCTGCTCACGGCGCCTGCCGGCCCGATCCTGCGCGTGATCATTGACGGCGGCGACGCCCTGCCGGATCACATCCGTTACCGCGCCTGGGAAGCGCTCAACCAGTTCATTATGGAAAACCCCCGCCACGAATACATCGTCGCCGCCAACCCGGCCAGCCTGCAAACGCCGGGACTGCCGTTGACCGATCTGCTGGTGATGCAGCCCATTTCGCGCCGGAACATCCAACATTTCCTCACCAAAGCGCTCAAAGACCCGGCCGGCAGCGCGCTGTACGCCGCCATCGAACGCGCTCGCCTCTTCGATCTGGCCGCCATGCCCTGGCTGCTCTTCGAAATGCTCCGCCAGACACAGCGCGGCAATCCGCCGCAATCCCGCGGCCAGGTGCTCGGCAACGTCGTCAACGAGCGGGTGATCGAGATCGCTTCCGACAAAGGCATGCGCGCCCGCGCCACCGAGACCCTGTACGCGCTCGGCTGGGAAATGCAAACCCGCCGCAAAAGCGTGCTCTCGGTCGAAGAAGCCTTCGGCATCATGACCCAGGTTCGCGGCAAACGCGGCTACGATCTCGAAGAACTGTACCAGGAACTCATCCGCGGCGAATTGCTCGAACCGATGGGCGACGAGTCGCTGTGTTTCACCCGCGCCATCCTGCGCGCCTACTGCTTCGCCCGCGCGCTCGTCAACCGCTCCGATCGCGAACGCCAACTGGATGACATCATCGCGACGCTCGGCCATTACAACCGCTATCGCTGGTGGGAAGAACCGCTCACGCTCGTCAGCGGCCTTCTCAAAAACCCCGCCGGCCTGATCCGCCAGATTCTCTACGACGTGCCGCTGGGCGAAGGAGAACAGGTCTTCCTTGCGGCGCGATGCGTCCAGGAATGCAGCCAGAACACCCGCCTGAGCCCGCAACTGGTGGGATACATCGCCGACATTTTGCTGTGGCGCCTGCGTTACGGCAGCGATCCGCGCATCGCCCGCCAGGTGCGCATCATCCAGGCTCTGGCGCAACTCCAACATCCGGCGACGATCCCGGCGTTGGTCGAGATGGCCTACCCCCACGCCGCGCCGCCCCCGCTCGACGCGAGCGACTTCGACTACAACAGCGTCCGTCTGGCCGCGGTGACGGCCCTCCGGCAAATCGTTGCGCCTCCCTACGTCCCAATCGCCAACGTCGCCCCGCCGCTCGCCAAACTGCTCAATTTCTGGAACAATCAGGAAATCGAAGCGCTGATGCCCTTTCTGTTCGGCAAAAGCGACGGCGAGTCTTCCGATCAGGCCATCGCCGCCATCGCGCTGGCCGACATCAAGACGCCGCGCGCGGTCGGCGCCCTCGTCCAGATGTTTATGATGGAGGAATTGCCCCTCCCCATCCGCCGGAACATTATCACGGCATTGACCATGCTGGACATGGCCAGCGTCACGCAAGAAGTCGTCCTGCCATTGCTCGCGCCGGAACGCGCCGAGGAATCGGTGGACCGGCGCCCAATGCTGGCCTATCTTATCGGGAAAGCCCGTATCCAGGACCCCATCGCCCGCAGATTTCTGTACGATTGCCTCCGCGACGCCTGCGACGTCGCGCTCAAGGGATTGGCCATCCAATCGCTGGGCTGGCTCTACGATCTGCAGAACAAACAAGACTTCGAGGACATCGCGCTGGGGGACTTCACCAACATCAACCTGCCCTCCCTGCAACCGTCCGCCGACGAAAGCCAACTGCTGCAACGCAAGGCGCTGGAGGCCCTGCGCATCATCGGCGATGAAGCCACACTCAACCGCCTCCAGGACCGCCCCACCGCCTGGAGCCCAGAACTGGAGCGCGCCTTCTACTGGACCATCGAAGAAATCATCGCCCGCCAAAACGAAATATAACCACCCAACAACCACTCGCCCAACACCATCCCAACTTTCAACCTGAAACTTGAAACTTGGAACTTGAAACTCAAACTTTCGACTTTCAGACATTCTGACTTTCGACTATCCCGGAGGAAAAAATGCACATCACCAAAGCCGTCATCACCGCCGCAGGGCGCAACCAACGGACGCTTCCCCTGCAAATGCTCATTGACCGCGACGGCGCCGAGAAATCGGTGCTGGCCATCTTGATCGAGGAAGCGCTGAGCGCCGGCGTGGACGAAATCGCCGTTGTCGTCGCGCCCGGCGACGAAAAACCCTACGCCGGAGTCGTCGGCGATCACGCCGGACGGCTGCACTTCATCCCCCAGTCGGAACCGCGCGGCTACGGGCACGCGATCTACTGCGCCAAAGACTTCGTCGCCGGCGACCCCTTCCTGCACCTGGTCGGCGACCATCTGTACGTCAGCAACAACCGCAAAACTTGCGCGCAACAACTGGTCGAGATCGCGCAGGTCGAGCAGTGCAGCGTCTCGACGGTACAGGCCACGCACGAGCACCTGCTGCCCTACTACGGCGCGGTTGGCGGGAAACGGGTCCCCGGTCGCAAAGACCTCTACGAAATTGACACGGTCATCGAGAAACCCACCCCCACCACCGCCGAACTGCGCCTCATCGTGCCGGGCCTGCGCGCCGGCCATTACCTCTGCTTCTTCGGCATGCACGCGCTCACCCCAACGATTATGGAAATCCTGGAAGCGGAAATCGGCGAGTCGGCGGATCAGCGAATCAGCGAATCAGCGGGTCAGCGGGTCGGCGAGCCGGCGAATCAGCGAATCATGAATCATGAATCAGAAGCCGGCAACTCAGAAAATCACGTTTCACGTTTCACGCTTCACGCATCAGATCCAAAATCCAAAATCCAAAATCCAAAATCCAGAATCACCCTCTCCGCCGCCCTCGCCATCCTCGCCACCCGCGAGAAATATCTGGCCTTCGAGGGTCCGGCGCTGCGCTACGACGTGGGCGTCAAGTACGGCCTGCTCACCGCCCAACTGGCGCTGGCACTCAACGGCGACGATCACGACGAAATCCTGACGCGCCTGGTCGAACTGCTGGCCGCCCGCGAATTGCGGAGGTAGTATGGGACAGAGTCTGGTTGACATCATCACCGCGACGGACCCGGACATCCGCAATCGTTCGCTCGACGCTTTCTGCCGTAACGCGCCCCTGGAGCAACTTCTGGCCGAGTGCGCCGCGCTCGAAACCTTTCGTCGCGCCAGCAGCAACCTCTACGAACGGGTGCGCGCGCTCTTCTTCCTCTATGCCATCCACCGCTTTCACCTGCCCCGGGTCGCCCCTCCCAATGCGAGCCGGCAGGGAGGCGGCATCCCTTACGAAGGCTACACCCACCTCCTCCAGCGCCGCTTCGAGGAGGCCATCGAATGCTTCCTGGCCGAACAGGCCGCCCACGGCGTCAACGACGCCATCTCCAGCGCGCTGGCCGAAGCGTATCACCGCCTGGGCTTCCAAACGCTGGCCGATCAGGTGCGCCGCAGCGTCCGCTCGGTGCGCGGCAACCAGTGGATGTTCCGCACCGGCCACCCGATGGATCATCCCCTGCGCATCCGCCGCGAGCTGTGCGCGCGCGCCGAAACCGGGCTGTTCCCGGTATTGCACGAGGCCACCCCGGTGCGGATGGATCTCTCGCACAGCGGGTGGAGCGATATTTTCTTCCTGGGGATGGACTTCCCCGAAGGCGCGCGCGTCCTCAACATCTCCATTGACCTGGCGGTGCACGGTCGCGACCCCGCCCCCAGGCCGCCGGTCGAAGCCTACCTGCGCATCATTGACGAACCCGTCCTGCGGCTGGTGAGCGTTGACCTGGGCGCGGTGGCCGAAATCCGCGAGCTGGCCGAGGTCTTCGATTACGCCCGCGACTACCTGGGGCTGCTCAAAGCCGCCATCATCGCTTCGGGCATCGTCCCGCCGGGCATCGAAGGCTCCGAGGAACGCCTGCAAGACCTGTTGGCGCGCCTCATCTCGCCGGCGCCGGAGGGAATCCAGGGCGGCTGCGGCCTCGAACTGGTCAGTCAGGTCAACGGGATTCCCAAAGGCTCGCGGTTGGCCGTCTCCACCAACCTGCTGGCCTCGCTTATCGCCGTCTGCATGCGCGCTACCGGGCAGACCGAGAGCCTCACCGGCGCGCTTCAGGAGCACGAACGGCGCCTCGTCGCCGCGCGCGCCATCCTCGGCGAATGGCTGGCCGGCTCCGGCGGCGGCTGGCAGGATTCCGGCGGCGTCTGGCCCGGCATGAAGCTCATCACCGGGCAACTTGCCGGCCCGGATGACCCGGAATACACCATCAGCCGGGGGCGCTTGCTGCCGGGACATCACTTGATGGGTCACGACGAAGTGAGCGCCGCGACGCGCGCGAGCTTGCAGAACAGCCTCGTCCTCGTCCACGGCGGAATGGCCCAGGATGTCGGCCCCATTTTGGAAATGGTGACGGAAAAATACCTGCTGCGCTCCGAGGCGGAATGGATCGCCCGCCGGCAAGCCATGGGCATTTACGACGAAATCGTCGCGCTGCTGCGCCAGGGCAACGTCCCCGCCATCGGCGCCGCCACCACCCGCAATTTCTTCGAGCCGATCCAGACGATCATCCCCTGGGCCAACAACCTCTACACCACCACCCTCATCGAGAAAACCCGCGCCGCCTTTGACAAGCGCTTCTGGGGATTCTGGATGTTGGGGGGGATGTCCGGCGGCGGGATGGGCTTCATCTTCGACCCGGCGCACAAAGCCGAGGCGCAAACCCGCCTGCACACCATCATGCTCGAAACCAAAAGCGAGCTCCAGACCGCGCTGCCCTTCGCGATGGATCCCGTCATCTACGATTTCGCCATCAACGAACACGGCACCAGCGCCGAATTGCGCTGCGGGCCGGACGCGCTCCTGTCGCCCGGCTACTACACCCTGCTGATTCCTCTCCTGCTCAAGCAAGAACGCTACACCCTCACGCCGGCCCGGCGCGCCGAGATGGACCAGTTCGGCGCTGCCTGCCGCCTGCGCCCCGATCTTGCCGACATGGTGCAAGTCCTGTTCGATCGCATCATCCCGCGCCCCCAGGAAACCGCCGGCGCCGGACAGGGCCTCGACGCCCTGCTCAACGATCTGGGCTTCGATCACGTCCAACACGAGCACATCCGCGCCGACCTGCGCAGCGGGCGCATCGGCCTCGCGCAGAATCGCCTCCCCGCCAGCGCCATCATCGAAGACGTCTACCCCGGCGATGTAGCCGAACTGGAGGCGGAAAGCGAGCCAGCGAGTGCGCGAATCAGCGAATCAGCGAGTCAGCGAGTCAGCGAGTCAGCGGGTCACGATTCACGTTTCACGTTTCACGTTTCACGCTTCACGGACAGCGGCATGAGCGCTCTACACGATGGCCATGTCGCCGTCGTCACCCTCGCCGCCGGCGTCGGCAGCCGCTGGACGCACGGCGCCGGAGTGGTCAAGGCGCTGCATCCTTTCTGCAAGCTTGGCGGCAAACACCGCTCCTTCATCGAAGTCCACCTCGCCAAAAGCCGCCGGACGGAGCGCAGCGCCGGCGCCCCACTACCGCACGTCATCACCACCGGCTACCTGACCCACGCCGCCATCGAAAACTACCTGGAAAAACAAGACAACTACGGCTATACCGGCCCGCTCTACCTCTCGCCGGGCCGCGCCGTGGGCCTGCGCCTGATCCCAATGGCGCGCGATTTGCGCTTCGCCTGGGAGGAGATGCCGCAGCAATTGCTCGACGAACAGGCGCAGAAGGTCCGGGACAGTCTCCACGCGGCGCTCATCGGATGGGCGCAACAGATGGGCGAAGGCAACGACTACCGGGACAACGTCCCCCAACAATGCCTGCATCCTGTGGGGCACTGGTTCGAAATCCCCAATCTGCTCAAAAACGGCGTGCTGACGCGCCTGTTGGAGGAACACCCCCGCCTCGAAGCCCTCATGGTCCACAACATTGACACGGTCGGCTGCAACGTAGACCCGGCCATCCTGGGCTATCACCTGGACTCTGGCGCCTTGATGACCATCGAGGTCATCCGCCGCCGCGTCGAAGATCGCGGCGGCGGTCTGGCGCGCGTGGATGGACAACTGCGCCTCATTGAGGGATTGGCGCTACCCCGCGAAGAAGATGAATTCAAACTCTCCTACTACAATTCCAACACCATGTGGATCAACATCGAGCGGCTGCTGGCGCTCCTGGGGCTGACGCGCGACACGCTCCACGATCCGGTCCGGGTGGACGCAGCGGTGCGCGCGCTCGCCGCGCGGATGCCCACCTACGTCACCCTCAAAGACGTCAAAAAGCGCTGGGGACACGGCCAGGAAGACGTCTTCCCGGTAGCCCAATTCGAGAAACTCTGGGGCGACATGACCGCCCTGCCGGGCGCAGACTGTCGCTACATCGTCGTCCCCCGCGAACGCGGCCAGCAACTCAAAGAGCCGGCGCAGCTCGACGGCTGGCTCCGTGACGGTTCGGCGGCGTATGTAGAAGAGCTGTGTGAATGGGGATAAATCACTAATGGCCTGTCCCCAGGTACAAGCCCAAACCTATCCGCGCGCCCAATGACAGAAGCAAGGAATCTGGCTACAATGCAATGGGTGTAAGAAAAAATATCCTGCAACTTCCATTCGGTAGCTTACATCCTGAAAGGAGCCCTCTATGCAACCAGCTCCCACATTCAACATACGCCATAAGCTGATCCTGCGCTACACCGGCATTGCCGTCGCGGCAACGTTGGCAGCTGAGGGATTGCTGGTTCTGTTCTGCAGACCACTCTCCCCTGTCGCGTTGCTCGCGGCGTTGGTAGCCGCCGGAATTGTTGGCCTGGGATTGGGAATGTGGAGCAGTTATCACCTCAGCCGGCGTATCCGGCACACTTTGGACGTCAGCCAGGCATGGTTGCGCGGCAACCTGGCTCTCCGCATAGACAACCTGGCCATGCAACCACGGTACAGCCGCGACGACCTCAGTCTGCTCGACGCGCAGCTCAACCTCCTGGCCGAACAGCTTCAGGAGGACGAACAAGACCTGGAAGAACTGCGCGAGCGCAACAGCCGCCTCACCGATCAAGTGCATGCGTTGGCCGTCGTCGAAGAACGCAACCGCCTGGCCCGCGAGCTTCACGACAGCGTCAAACAACACCTCTTCAGTCTCACCATGACCGCCGGCGCCCTGCGCACGCGCTTCGATATGATGGAATCGCCGCCGGAAGGTCTGGTCGAGATGGTGCTTGAGATCGAAACCGCCGCACAAAACGCCCAACGCGAAACCACCCGCCTCATCGAAGACCTGCGCCCCGGTTCGTTACAAGAGCAAGGACTGATCCAGGCGCTCAGCGACTACACCCTGCTCTTCGGCGCGCGCGAACACCTGCTGGTCTACCTCGACGCCCCCGAAAGCGACTCGAATGAAGCCGACAAGCGCCTTCCCCAGACCATCGCCGAGACGCTCTACCGGGTCGCGCAGGAAGCGCTGCACAACGTCGCGCGGCATGCTCACGCCACCCGGGTGGATGTCCGCTTGCACATCTTACCAGAACGTGCTACGCTTATCGTCGAAGACAATGGCACCGGATTCGATATGGTGACGGCGCCCAAAGGACTGGGAATGGCCAATATGCAAGAACGCGTCATGGCGGTTGGGGGGCGTCTGACGGTCAGAAGTGAAACGGGCATCGGAACTACCTTGATCGCCGAAATCGGATTGTCACACCCGTTCGGGGCCCAACCCGCATTGGGATCAATGGCTGAAGATCGCCCCCGTCCCACCTACGATAACTGGGCCTGGCTTGGGCAAAAACTGGTGATCCCTGTCGGTCAGACTTGGCCGTGGCTCCCCGCCGATCAGCTGTACCTGCGCGACCCCCTGGTCGAGCCACATCCGCAAGCGTTGCGCGTCAGACGCGCCAGAAGGTTCTTGCACATCGGACAGAGCTACGTCCTGCAATTCGACCAACAACTGAAACCGTTGGTGCGTTTTCACCGCAGTCACGCCGGCTACGAATGGAAATGCAACGATAGTTTTTGGGAATTACACGCCGTCCGGAGCCTCAGTGGGCGGATGGTGCTGACTCGCAATCAACAAGCCCTGGCAGCGTTACAATCCCAGGGCCGGCAGATGGACAACTGGACCGAAATCATATACGACAATCACGGCTATCGTCTCAGCCACGTCAAAGAGCAGATATGGACCTTCATCTTGACCGACGAACAGGATGTCCCATTGTTGCGCGCCAAGGGGCCGGGACTGCCGACCATCACTCTCCACCGCTCGTTGCCGTTGCCGCTACTGGTGAGCGTCACGGCATACATCCTGGACGAACTGACGGCCATCGTTCCCGAAATGACCGTTTGATAGGAGCCTTGCCCAGAAAGCAAGGGTCCCCTCAATCATACTAATTCCTGCTATATGAAAGGAGACCTATGAGTAGAACAATTTTTGGAGTCGTTTTTACGCTTAAGCCTTACGAACGCGGCATCCGGGAATCTTTGGGCAAATACAATGGGTTTGTCCAACCTGGCGTTGGCTTTCAGATTCCCTTTTTAGAACTCGTCCGCGTGCGCGATATTCGCGAGCACACGATGGACATCCCGGCGCAACCGGTCATCACCAAAGACAACGTCGAGATTCGCGTGGACGGCGTGATGTGGGTGCGCCCCAAAGCCGACGAAGATTCCATCAAGCGCACTTTCTACAACATTGATAACTGGAAGCGCGCCGTCATCCAACTGGCTATGACCAACCTGCGCCAGGAATTCGGCGATCTTACCCTGGATGAGAGCCTGGTCGCCCGCGAGAAAATCGCCACCAACCTGCAAAGAGTGCTCAACGAGTTCGCCGCCGACTGGGGCCTGGTCATAAGCAAAGTGGAAATCATGCTCATTGACCCGCCGGATGACATCAAGAAAGCCATGCACAAACAGAAGACCGCCGAACAGGAACGCCGCGCAATGAAACTGTTGGCTACCGGCGAGTTCGAAGCCGCCGAGCAACAAAAGCTGGCCGCCATCCAACGCGCCGAAGGTGAACGTGAAGCCGCCATCCGCCGCGCCGAGGGTGAACGCGAGGGCAGCATTAGAATCGCCGAGGGTAAAGCCCAGGCCATCCAACTGGTCAACGAAGCCGCCGAAAAGTACTTCCAGGGCAACGCCCAAAAGCTCCGGCAAATCGAGATGACCGAAGCATCGCTCAGAAATAATGCCAAGATCATCCTCACCGAAAAGGGCATCAACCCCACCCTCCTGTTGGGCAACCTGCCGGTCGCCCGCCCGGAAGAATAGAAAGCCAGACAATGCGCGCATCGCCGGGGCCGCTCTGACTGGGCGCGAAACACGCATACTTCACAAAAAAGGGAAGTGTTGTTGGGGGTAACCTGCCCCCCGACAACACTTCCCCTCGCTCACTTACTGCGGCCATTCCGGCTAACGACGCGGCCTCATAGCGTGGCAAAGTACCGTTAATGCTATCAGCCAAAGCCACTTTCGGAGGGACTTCCAATGCAAATCACTCTCATTGGACACAGTACACTCTCTATCGAAATCGCCGAGAAGAAAATTATAACAGACCCCTACTTCGGAACATGGGGAAATCCGGCCTACGCCCGCCCCAATCCGCCAGCATTCCCGCGCGATGCCTTCTACAACGTAGATGTAGTGCTTGTGTCCCATAATCACTGGGATCACACAGATGGAAAATTCCTGCGCGCTCTCTCGACTACTGTACCAGTGCTGGCGCCCAAATCGAGCGCCTGGCTCACCCGCATCATCGGCGCACGGAATCCTGTTGGCGTTATGCCATGGGAAACCCACCAGTTTGGCGAAGTGACCATCACCGTCGTTCCGGCGCGGCACGGGGCCATCACTCACGGCTTTGTTATTGCTGGCGAAGGGAAACAAATATACTTTGCCGGAGACACGTTTTATGCCCCGTTTATGGCTGAGGTGGGGAAACGCTTCAAGCTAGATGTCGCGCTGATGCCGGTGACAACTTATCGCATCCCTATGACGATGGGTGAATCACAGGCCGTTCGCGCCGTCAAAGATCTGCAACCCACTCGCGTTGTGCCGATCCATCAGGGTATTCAGCCGCGCTCACCCCTTCTCAGAACACAGCAGACTTCACAGGGATTCATCCAACAACTGCGCGCTGCCGGCTCAACAAATGAGGTGGTCGTGCTCAAAGATGGGGAAAGTCTCACCCTGTAAATTCATAAGAATCGAGGGTAGGATATGGTACAGACCGAAAGTAACACAGAGCACGTGACCGTTTTCATTGTAGACGATCACGACGTGGTGCGCAAAGGACTGGGGTTCTACCTCAATGCCCACCCTGACATTGCCATCGTCGGAGAAGCCGGCGACGCTCAAAGCGCCGTGACCGGCGTCATCGAACTCGTGCCCGACGTGGTGCTGATGGATCTCGTCCTTCCGCTCAAACCCGGCGGGCAACCCTCCGACCAGGGCGGTGTGCAGGCTACGCGGCAAATTCGCCAGAGCAGCCCACACACCCAGGTCGTTGTATTAACCAGCTACTCCCAAGACGAGCTAATCTTCGCAGCCATCAAAGCCGGCGCGCTCTCATATCTGCTCAAAGACGCCAATGCCGAAACCGTGCTGCACGCCATCCACGCCGCCGCGCGCGGCGAAGCCACCCTGCATCCTCGTATCGCGCGACGACTGATGGCCGAAGTGACCGGCGCGCCGCAGGGGCATATCCACGATCCGGCCGCCGACCTGACGCCGCGCGAGGTAGAAGTCTTACAGCTCATTGCTCAAGGGCGCTCCAACGCCGAAATTGCCGCCGAGCTCTTCGTCACCGAGCGTACTGTCAAAGCCCATGTCAGCAACCTGCTGAGTAAATTGCATCTATCTGACCGCACACAAGCCGCCATCTATGCCTGGCGCGAAGGCCTGATACGCGAATAAACGGACATCTCTGAACTAGACGGCTCCCAGGCGAGCGCGTAAAATCTCCTCCAGAGTTGGCCGGCCAATCACCTGGAGCTCGTACCGCACACGTTCCATGGGGTGATCAATCATCAACAGCCGCGTCAGGTCAATGGGAGTTCCCACGACGACCAAATCGCAAGGGGTGTTGTTAATCGTAACCTCAAGATCGCGCATCTGTTCGTGACCATAGCCCATGGCCGGCAAAACCATGCCGGTGGTGGGATAACGCTCGTAGGTCTCTCGGATTGAATCCACCGCATAAGGTCGCGGGTCAATGATCTCAGCAGCGCCAAAACGTTGCGCGGCCACATAGCCTGCCCCGTACGCCATCTCGCCATGCGTCAGCGTGGGGCCATCCTCCACGACCAGAACGCGCTTCCCACGAATCAACTCCGGATGGTCAACAAAAAGCGGAGAAGCGGCCTCAATCACAATCGCCTCAGCGTTAGTTTTGCGGATATTCGCGTAAATCTGGCGCACATTCTCGTAATTAGCCGTGTCCATCTTGTTGATCACAATCACGTCTGCTGCCCGTAAATTTGTCTCCCCGGGAAAATAAGTAACCTCATGGCCGGGGCGGTGCGGGTCCGCAACCGTAATCCACAAATCCGGTTTGTAGAACGGAATATCATTGTTGCCGCCATCCCAAACTACGACATCGGCCTCCTTCTCAGCCTCGCGCAAAATCGCTTCGTAGTCAACTCCGGCGTATACAATCACGCCACGGTCAATATGCGGCTCATACTCTTCGCGCTCCTCGATGGTGCACTCGTGATCGTCTAAATCCGCGTATGTGGCAAACCGTTGTACGGCCTGTTTGACCAGATCGCCGTAAGGCATCGGGTGGCGCACAGCAACCACACGCTTGCCCATCGCCAACAACGCATCACAGACGTGGCGCGTCGTCTGGGATTTGCCAGAGCCGGTGCGCACCGCACAAATCGCCACCACCGGCTTGGTGCTTTTCAACATCGTGGATTTGCTACTCATCAAACGGAAATCGGCGCCCAGCGCATTCACCAGTGAAGCTTTGTGCATCACATACTCGTGGGTCACATCAGAATAGGCAAAGATAACCTGCTCCACATCATGCTCACAGATCAAACGCGCCAACTCCGTTTCGGGAAAAATGGCAATCCCATCAGGATAAAGCGAGCCGGCCAATTCCGGCGGGTAACGACGCCCGTCAATATTCGGAATTTGCGCAGCCGTAAATGCCACGACCTGATAGGTAGGGTTATCACGGAAATACGTGTTGAAATTGTGAAAATCACGCCCGGCGGCGCCCATAATGATAACGCGAATCTTTTCCATCAATAAAACTCCTTTTAGAACCGAAGATAATCCACAGATCAAAACAGGACTTTCCAAACGTTCGCAGCTTATCGCAAGCGCCCCGGTCTCACAAGTGAAGTTCTAAAAAAAAGTAGCGCAATTCCTCACATAGGAACTGCGCTACCCAAAATAACACCGGGCAGGGCGAAAAACTCGCCCCGATATCTAACTTCCTGACGATTGCTGATCAATACGTTTGAGCGCCTGCGCAATCTCGTCTTGCCGGGGTACCAATGCGCCCAATACTCCATTCACAAAACGCGGCGCACTGTCGCTTCCATAACGTTTAGCCAGCTCCACAGCTTCATTGATCGCCACCTTAACCGGAATCTCTTCCATTGTGAACTCGTAGAGAGCAATCCGCAACAGATTCCGATCAACAATCGCGACTTGATCCAACGGCCACTCTGGAGCATGACTTTGAATATACTGGTCCAGCATATTCCGGTGCTTCAATACTCCGGCTACCAACTGCTGCGTATAAGTACGCACCCGTGGAGTAATTTCTCCCTCGGAGAAAAGAGCCGTTAGCACGTCCCCTACGGGATGTGCAACCAGATCAATCTCATAAAGTGCCTGTAGAGCAAATTGGCGGGCAGAACGTCGTTCTCCCTTCATCTTTTAACCCACATTAAATATTATGACGCTTCCGGTAAATTCTCCGGCTGTGGATAGACCACATCCTCAACATGCACGTTGACCGCGACCACAGGCATACCGATCATCTGTTGAATGGCGCGAGTCACTTGCTGTTGTACTGCTTGCCCCAAACGCAACAAACTGATGTTCGGGCCGGCAACAATATGTAAATCAATCGTCACGCGTTCGTCCTTCACTATCACCGTCACCGGCTTTCCCGAAAGTCCCAGAAAACGATCTACATCTTTTTCCGCGATACGCACCACTCCAGGAACTTCTAAAGTAGCCAGTTTCGCAATCGTCTCCAAAACCTCCGGTTCCACCGTGACGACACCGGGGATAATCCGTGACGTATCCATCAGGCCTCCTCACATGCTCAATCCGCCGTCAACCGGCAAAACAATTCCTGTAATGTAAGCAGCTTCATCTGATGCTAGAAATGCCACCGCGTGCGCCACTTCTTCTGCAAGACCGAATCTGCCCAGAGGGATAAGCGCCCGTAACTTTTCACGCCATGCCTCATCCAACGTGGCGTTAATATCGGTCGGGATAAAGCCCGGAGCAACGACGTTCACCGTGATGCCACGCCCGCCCAACTCACGCGCCAGGCTCTTGGTCAATCCGATCAACCCGGCTTTAGAAGCGGCGTAACTGACCTGTCCGGCTTGCCCCATCAACCCAGAAACCGAACTGATGTTGATGATGCGACCCGAATGCTGGCGCAACATGGTGCGGGCCGCTGCTTTTGTTGTGTTAAAGGCGCCCTTCAGATTGATACGGAGTACTTCATCCCAATCCTCTTCCTGCATCCGCATCAACAAGTTATCGCGGGTAATGCCGGCATTATTGACCAAAATGTCTAGCCGGCCAAAGCTGCCGATAACCGTATCCACCAATGCAATTGTCTGCGTTACGTCGCCGACATCGGATGAAACGGCCAGAGCCCGTTGCCCTGACAACTCAATCGCGGCGACCACTTCATTCGCTGCATCCGCATTGCGCCGATAATTGACGACAACGTCTGCACCATGGCTCGCTAAGGCCAGGGCCACGGCCCGGCCAATGCCACGCGAACCACCGGTCACCAGGGCAACTTTGCCCTTCAACGAGGCTGTCATCTTGGGGATCCTCCCTGTAAAGACACAGCACTTAGCGATGGCGCATTCTTGCCAGACATCTTCTTCAAGGAATGAAGTCTCAGTTTCGCATCAACCCATTCATAAAATACACGGGCCTCAGTTGAGGCCCGGTATCAACTTAAGCCTATCCCCACATACAGGAATTCTGTCCGGAAAAAGAAAGGCCCCGCTCATAAAAAGCGGGCCTCATACCTATGATGGCTATCCTTCCTTTATTTCCACTACTTTTTGCCCCCGGTAGGAGCCACAGTAGGGACAAACATGATAAGGACGCACTAATTCGCCGCACTCTGAGCATTCCTTCAATACAGGCAACACAGGAGAACGGTAACTATTCGCGCGGCGGCGATCACGTCGGCCGCGAGGGGTTCGTCGCTTTGGTACTGCTGGCATATCTCCATAACTCCCTTTTATTTATATGATACTGCGCTGTTTTAGACGCAACGCCTATTATACTGAGAAGATGCCTTCTGTCAAACCCATTCCGGGCCCGGCACATTTCAATTTTTGGATGAACACAATCATCCTATGTGTTTCCGATACATCGGTTGAAGTAATGCCCGATCTGTCACTGGAACAGGCGGGCAAACCTCATGAGGGCTGAGTTTCAGACTGAAGAGCGCGTTCCCGATCCGATTCCAATTTCTGTAAACCATTTTCTACAACATGCATCAACCGCGTTAGCTCTCCCTGTAACTGGCTTAGGGCATCAAACACGTATTCGTTGGCGTCAGAACGCAAACTGCCTGCATCCTGTTCGGCCTTACGCAAAATAATGCGAGCCTGATGGCGTGCCTCATGCACCAGACGATGTTCAGCCGCCAATTCGGATGCTTCCTCACGCGCCTTTGTCAAAATCAACGTTGCCTCCTGGCGCGCTTCTTCAAGAACAGCGTCGCGTTGGCTAACGATCTCCCGTGCTTGACGGACCTCTTCTGGAATAGCTTCGCGTAATTGCTTGAGTTGACTACGCACTTCATCATCGTTCACGGCCCGGTTGCCCAAAAACTTAGGGCTCTCTTCCAGAATATAACGCTCTAGCCGTTCAACCAAAAACTCAATATCCATCGGCGCCTCCCTGACCAACAAAGTAAGGTGTGGGATTCAACTCTTTACAAAAATGGGCTCAGTCATTCCCCAAAGAAACAATGCGAATAGCATCTCTGTTGGCTCCTAGACACTCTCGCTTGCGGGCCAAAGCAGATTCAACTAATGGATGGACCATCTGCGAAACATTGCCGCCGGCCATAAAAACCTCTTTGACCACACTGGCGCTCAGGAAAGCATGTTCTTGCCGCGTCATCAGGCAAATAGTATCCATTTCCGGGCTCAATTGCCGATTGGTTAACGCCATCTGATATTCCAGCTCAAAATCGGAAATCACACGCAATCCACGCACTAAGACGTGAGCACCCACCGAACGTGCAAATTCCACAGTCAGACCCGAATATGCCTGGACTTCGATGAAATCAACTCCCTTAAAAACAGACTTAACCAGGGACACTCGTTCTTCCGTCGAAAACAACAATGACTTGCTTGGACGATCGTAAACGGCGACGATCAGCCTGTCAAACAACGCGGCAGAACGCTGGGCAATATCCATATGCCCGAAATGGATCGGATCGAATGAACCAGGATAGACGGCAATGCGCACGTTAACTCAAGTCTCCTTCCGCTTTCCAGAATATAGCAACACGCTCCGCTAACGCCTTATGCTCTGAAGCGGCCAACTCTGGGTCTGCGTCCAGTATCCCCTGGGCCACTTCACGCACCTCGTGAAGGAGTCGCGTGTCGGCCAATGTCGCCATAGGTAGTTCCGGGAAGCCGCTTTGTTGAACTCCCAGAAATTCACCGGGGCCGCGCATTTCCAAATCTATTTGCGCTAATGCAAACCCATCCGTAGTGGACTCGACTGCCTTCAAGCGCTCAGCTGCTTCCTCCGATGCATTTCCGGCCAATAATAAACAATAGGATTGATATGCGCCGCGCCCAACACGTCCACGGAACTGATGCAACTGGGCCAGACCAAAGCGTTCTGCGCCATCAATCAACATAACCGTTGCATTCGGGACATCTATACCAACTTCCACCACCGCTGTCGCGACTAAAATATCCAGTTGTCCCTGAACAAACGCCGACATCATTTGCTCTTTTTCCGCCGCAGCCATCCGTCCGTGCAACAATCCCACCTTCAAATCAGGAAATACATCGCGCTGTAAACGGGCATGTTCATCTACGGCGGCTTTGGCCTCGATGGTATCAGAAGCCTCCACCAACGGGTAAATGATAAAAGCTTGTCGGCCTTCTTCTACCTGACTGCGGATAAATGCGTAGGCGCGTTCTCTCTCCCGTGGAACCAACACCCGCGTCACAATCGGTTGGCGCCCTGGCGGCATCTCGTCCAACACAGAGACATCCAAATGTCCCCAAACCGTCAATTCCAAAGAACGCGGAATGGGAGTCGCCGTCATCGCCAGTAAATGCGGATTGTAGCCCTTTTGGCGAAGTTTGCTACGTTGCTCAACCCCGAAACGATGTTGTTCATCAATAATGACCAATGCCAGGTCTTTGAATGCTACGGACTCCTGAATCAAGGCATGCGTCCCTACCACTACTTGCACCGATCCATCGAGCAGACCCGCATAGAGCACCTGGCGCTCTTCACCGGTAATGCTACTGGTCAACAGCCCCACCGTTGGACGCGGATCAGGAAACGCAGCGAAAAGTTTGGTGAGTCCCTTGTAGTGCTGCTCGGCCAGAATCTCGGTCGGCGCCATCAATGCAGCCTGAAGGCCATCCGCCGCCGTTGCCGCCATGAGCAAGGCCGCCACCACCGTCTTACCGGCGCCCACATCGCCCTGAAGCAGACGGTTCATGGGTTGCGATGAGGCAATATCGCGCAACATCTCATTCAACGAACGCTGCTGCGCTGATGTCAATGTATAGGGCAAAGCATTCTGAAGCGTCGTCAAATGATCAGGCGCAGGAACGATGGTACGGCCAGGTTGCGCTTTCCACAGCCGTTTTTGACGTAACAACCCCAATTGAAGATACAAGGCCTCTTCAAAAGCCAATCGGCGACGCGCCGCGTCGAGGTGCGACATATCATCGGGGAAATGAACGCCCCACAAAGCGCGATGTAAAGGCAACAAATTGTGTTCAGCGCATAAGCTCTCCGGTAACGCATCTGGGACTCGCTTGGCCCAGGCCGTAAGCGTACGCTCCAGCATAAGCCGCATCCATCGCTGATGCAACCCTTCTGTCAATGGATAAATAGGCTGGATACGCGCAGATGACACGTCTTGGCGCCCCACAATCTCCCATTCGGGCGAATTCATCACCAGACGTCCTAAATACTCATCCACTTTTCCACACACCAACAGTTGCATGCCACGCCGCACAAGGCCCGCCAGATGGCGCTGATTGAACCATGTGATCTCAAGCGTACCCGTGTTATCGGACAGAATCGCACGAAATACATAACGACCCGAATGGGTCTGTCGTCCACCTGCCTCCCAAACTGTCGCTAACACACTCACATGCTCGCCATACGTCAAATGATTGATCGTTTTAAGCTTCGAGTAATCCTCGTAACGGCGCGGATAAAAGAACAAAAAGTCACGAATTGTCTCAATCCCCAGGTTTTTCAAAAGTGCAGAGCGTTTCTCGCCTACGCCCGAAAGCACCCCCACCGAGGCCTCCAGGCCACGCCCGGATTCCACACTATGGGTTGTCGCTGGCGACGGTACAGCGCGGCGGGTGACGGGAGCAACGTCCACAGGAGAAGCAACAACATCAGATCCGGCCACGGCAAGCAATCCACGCAGAGCTTGCATGGCTTCCTGGCGTTCCTCAATCTTCAAGGCGCTGTACTCACGCAATCTCTGCGCAACATCCTGAACCCAAGACTGGGCATTCTCGCCAAAAGCTATTGTGGCCTGCTTTAACCAAGTATCAGCATAACGCGCCAAACCACCCGATACAGCCTTATCCTGATAACCATAATCCACTTCTTCCAAACTCAAAATCTTGCTTAAGATCTCTAACGGTTTAACCATCAATACTCCTAACGCAATTGTAAAGGCGTAAATCGTACCGAGCGTCTACTTTGAACGCACATAAGCAACACCCAGACAACGTGGCCCGATATGAGAACCGAAAACTGGACCAACTTCCAAAACCGGTATGGATGGCTCTGGACTAATTACAGATAAAGAATCTTTTATCTGAGCAATCAACTCTGGCGGCGCCTGTGAATGAATCACTGCGAGTCGCTCAAAAGGCGCTGCCTCCAAGACCAACTCTACCAAACGCGTCAAAGCACGGCGATGGGTCCGCACACGACCAAGCAAAAGAGCCTGCCCCAACTCGAAGCAAATCAACGGCTTGATCTGCAATAATTCAACAAAACGCGCGGTTGCCCAACTGATGCGCCCACCACGACGCAAATGATCCACCGTGTCCAACACCCCCATCACACGGGTGCGGGCGCTAGCGCTTTGCACCAATGCAATGACATCCTCAGCCGAAGCTCCCTGTTCAATAGCCTCAGCCGCCATCACCGATAACCAGCCCATCCCCATAGAAATCTGACCGGTATCAATAATGTGAACTCGCACAGACGATAACTGCTGCGCCGCCAGTCGGGCATAATTGTAAATGCTGCTTACGCCGGTCGCCGCAAATAAGCCAATAATATCCTGAGCTCCTTCTGCAGCTAATTGCTGATAGACTTTCAAAAACTCATAAGGGGATGGGGCGGCTGTGGTGGGTATAACGGTCGTCTGG
The DNA here is from genome assembly GCA_034429675.1 of Anaerolineae bacterium. GTDB lineage: Bacteria > Chloroflexota > Anaerolineae > B4-G1 > SLSP01 > JAKQHY01. The sequence goes on from DAOUFX010000392.1 coordinate 20,638, forward strand.
GTCAAACGATCATAAAACCACTGATGATCAGAACAACCATCGTGCAGAAAACTTTCCGCCCCAAATCCTACATGAACGGGGACAACTTTAAGATTGTAGCGCGCAATCCATCCGTGCGGTAAATCCACGACACCATCCGTGACAATACGAATCGTACCCATTCGCAAACCTAATGCCACAACCCCTCATAGATCACCATGCCCAGTCCCTCAGGGCCGATGTGTGAGGTTAGAATAGGATCGTAGGCAATGATAGGAAAATCACGGTTGGGGATTATTTGCTCCAAACGGCTTTTCAAGGTCAATGCTTCATCACTGGGTTCGGCGCCGTTCTGAAAAATCAGCAAATGCTGGATACGAGTAAATTCCGATGCAAATTCCACTAACCGATCCAAGGCTCTCTCTGGCTTCCGGCTTTTTTCCAATGGAACAATTTCGCCGTCATCCATAACCAGAAATGGGTGAATTTTTAGCATAGAGCCCAAAATAGCCTGCATAGCGCTCAACTTACCGCTATGATAAATATAATCCAAAGTATGAGAAATCATAACCACATAAATACGCGGGATCATCCCCCGAACGCGCTTAACGACTTCTACCTGTGTCAATCCGCCCTGTTGTAGGAGTTCACCGGCGCGCTCAACTAACAGCCCTAACCCAACGGATATCGTCTGTGAATCAAGAATGGTAATATCGCAGCGCCCCATAAAATCACGTGCGGCAATGCGCGCATTTCGCATCACCGGACTTAAATGGCTGGAAGATAAAACCACAAGCATCTTGTTGGTGCGATAAAGCGTCCTTTCAAACACAGCACGAAAATCGTCCGGCGAAGGGCCAACGATTCGCACCGGGTTACGCGCTTCACGCATCTCTTGAAGTAAATCAATATGCTCAAAAGTCTGTTGATCGTACATAAAATGCCGGCCACCGGCTTCGGCAACAATGGGCAATACGATAATGCCCAATTCACGTAAACGTTCAACCGAGAGATAAGCCGTACCGTCCGTAATAAGTTGAATGTGATTGTTAGCCACTCAACCGCTCCTTGCCATAAAAATTTGTCCACCTTGGGCGCATAGTATCATCTCAATAAAAAGGGGAGAAGTGGGATTTTGGGGCGGGCTGCGCCCTCCCCCAAAACCCCCATCCTAAATATAAAACCGACAAATCATTCAACAGAAAGAATATAAGGATAATGAGGCTGATTGCCCTCAATAACTTCAAATTCTAAATTGGGATAGGCCTCAGACAATGTGTCTGCCAATGTTTGAGCCTGGATTGCATCCACTCCTTCCCCATAATACAAAGTCACCAGTTCGCGATCTTCAAGGTCAATCTCGGCCAACAGCCAGTGGACAGCATCCTCGAAGGTCGCCGCATCCACGACCAGCTCACCATCAAGCAACGCAATCGCATCGCCCTCCCGAACCGCAATACCGTTTAAAGCAACATTGCGAATGGCCCAGGTCACTTCTCCGGTGATAACATCCTTAATAGCGTGCAACATCGTCGCAATATTCCCATCCACTGTCATGCTCTGATCAAGAGATAATAAAGCGGCAATGCCTTGTGGAATCGTTCGAGTCGGCAAAACAGATACCTCCTTGGTACTGACTTCAGAAGCCTGTTGCGCCGCCATAAAAATATTTTTGTTATTAGGAAGAATAATAACTTTATCAGAAGGAACTCGCTCCACCGCCTCCAAGATTTGGGCGGTACTAGGGTTCATAGTTTGTCCCCCTTCAATAACAATCGTTGTGCCCAAACTCTTGAAAACCTGCGCCAATCCCGCACCCGCCACGACCGCAACCACGCCGATGTTGGGAACCTCATCGTCAGATACGGACGGTATAGCAACCGCCGCCGCCGGCGCGGCATGGGAGCCACGTGCAGCGACAAATTCTTGATATTGAGCCTGCATATCCTCCACCACAACGTCACGCAATGATCCCCACTTTACGGCATAGCTGATGGGGATGCCCGGGTCAGCCACATGCACATGGACCTTTACCGTTGTTGGATCCCCCACAGTCAATGGGCAATCTCCCATTCCTTCTATTGCGGACCGAAATGCCTCTATATCAATATTCTGTCCTGTAACAATAAACTGCACATCATAAGGATAAGCGCTATCAAAGGTCAATTCTTCTGAAATATGATCGCCCGATGCAAGGGAAACAGGATGAACCGTCTCTAATGGAACCGCATGTGCTAAATATGTATCTTCTGTCACCGATAATCCTTTGAGATAACGCAACATCCCTTCAAAAATAATAAAAAGACCCTGTCCCCCAGAATCAACAACGCCGGCCTGTCGCAACACTGGTAACAGTGTAGGGGTACGCGCAACAGAGGCTTTCGCACACTCGGTCATCCGTTCTAAAAGTTCCTTCAAGTCCTGATTCTCCTGCGATGCTAGAGCAATTCCTTCGGCAACCTCTCGCACCACAGTAAGAATTGTACCCTCGACTGGCTTTACCACCCCTTTGTAAGCAGTTTCTGCCGCTTCATGCATGGCAATCGCCACGTCCTGTGCAGTCATTGTCGTCTTGTCATCAAGGCCACGTGCGAAACCGCGCCATATCTGCGATAAAATGACGCCGGAATTTCCTCGCGCCCCCATTAATGCACCATGGGCCATTTTGTTGGCCATGCGACCTATCTTTGCCTCTTGATAGTTCGCAATCTCCTCCCACGCCGAGGTCATTGTCAATGTCATATTTGTTCCTGTATCGCCATCTGGAACTGGAAACACATTCAATGCATTCACCGCTGCCTGGTGTTGCCGTAACCATGACAACGCAGCATAAATCATCTCCTTCAAATCCTGCCCATCTAACGCCAAAACGATACCATCTTCATCTTTGCCCACAACCTTGCTCCTAATCCACATTACTCACACGCAAAGCCTGAATATGTACATTTACCGTCGCCACCGGTAACTCCAGCGCCTTCTCCACCTGATACTTGACCACATGTTTAATACTCTCGACCACTGAAGACACGCGTGTCCCGTATTCTACCACGACATAGACATCAACCGCAATCTCTCCGGCGCGCACAGAAACCTCTACACCGCGTTTCCGATCCGCAGAAAGAATGTCAGCGATACCTGTCGCCAGATTCTTCGGGACAGTTCCCACTACACCATAACAAGTCTGAACAGCCTCGCTTACAATAGAAGCAATCGCCGCAGGAGAAACTTCTATTCTACCACGAGGTGCTATCTTTTCATTCATGTTTCCTCCTTACTCCGGTTGCGTCTTTCCCCCTTTGTGGTATCATACCGCTGCTATTGAAACACAAGAGGTGAAAATTATGGCAAAATGTGAAATCTGTGGTAAAAGCCCTATGTTTGGACACAACGTCAGCCACTCCAAGCGAGCAACCAACAGGATGTTTCGCCCCAATATCCAACGTAAACATATCATGATCAATGGGCAAATGCGCCGTGTCCAAATCTGCACTCGATGCTTGAGAACTCTGTCGCGCAGTGAAAAATAGGCTCTGCTTACATCATTAGCAAAAAGGCCCCGTTCATTAGAACGGGGTCATTTTGTTTTCTCACACGGCTTCGCGCAATGCAGCGACAGCCGGGCCAATACCTTTTGGATGATTGAAAATAAATGTACCAGCAACTAATAAATTCGCCCCAGCAGAAACTACCAACGGGGCTGTATCTGTATTAATTCCGCCATCAACCGACAAACATGTAGCTCTCTCTGATCTGTCCAACATCTGCCGAACCACTCTAATTTTCTCAATCATCTCCGCAATAAAAACCTGACCACCAAACCCAGGATTGACGGTCATCACCAACACCAGGTCCACCAAATGCAAAATGTATTCCAAAACTGCCGGAGAAGTCCCAGGATTTAAGGCTATTCCGGCCTTTACTCCGAGAGATTTAATTCGTTGAAGAACACAGTACAAATGTACGCAAGCTTCGGGATGCACGGTCAAACTATCTGCCCCGGCTTCCACAAAAGCATCCAAATAATACTCGGGGTGAGCAAGCATGAGATGCACATCCAAAGGCAATTTCGTTACTTTGCGGATAGCAGCAATCACGAGAGGACCAATCGTAATGTTGGGGACAAAAACCCCATCCATTACATCTACATGAACCATATCAGCACCCGATTCCTCCACTTGTCGCACGGCATCTCCCAGGGAGGCAAAATCTGCGGCTAATATTGAGGGGGCGATTTGAATCCTGGTATCCATATAACCTGTGTATGATACAACGGATGCCGGAAAAAGCAACCACAAGCGCGTAGGATGTTGCACTTATCAAACATCTGCGCCAAAATGTGTTAGTGGGCTAGTTTCTGAGGGGAGCCATCTATGTCTTCGTGGTTAAAGATCATACTGGGATGGTTGTTGGTTGTGGGCGCACTGCTGGCTTTGGAGGCAGCGCCTTACGTCTGGGACGGCTGGCTACCGGCGACGTGCTGGCCGGACTGTTCCTGCGAAACGCTGCGCCACGCCGGGGTGCGCGCGCCGCTGAACGCCTACACCAACCTCGCCTACATTCTCGCCGCCCTCTGGATGTGGAACGCGCTGCCGGCGGAAACGCCGCGACGCTACGGCGTGGTCTTCGTGGGGGCGACGCTGGCGCTCGGCCTGGGGTCGTTCTTTTTCCACGCCTCGCTGACCTTCGCCGGGCAGTGGTTCGATACGATGGGAATGTACCTGCTGGTCAGTTTCATTCTGTTATACGCGCTAGTGCGCTGGCCGCTGCTGGACGGGAAAACGTTCGCGGCAGCTTACGTCATCCTCAATGCGATACTCGGCGTGCTGTTGATCGTCGCCCCGGCGCTGCGCCGCCAGGTGTTCATGGCGGAACTGGTCGCAGCGGTTTTGCTCGAAGTTGCCTACCTCATCCGACGCCGCCCGCCAATTCGCTGGGGCTACCTCGTCGCCGGGATCGCCGTCTTTTTCCTCTCCGACCGGCTGCGCGCCTGGGACCTCGCGCCCTGGGCCTGCCGCCCCGAAAGCTGGTTGCAGCTCCACCCCGCCTACCACCTCGTCTCCGCGCTTGCGCTATGTCTGATTTTCATCTACTATCGGTCGGAAGAGGGAGTAGGGAGTAGACGGTAGACGGTAGACAGGGAAGAGGAATGCGTGATGCGTAATTCGTAATTCGTATCCGCTGATTCGCTGACTCGCTGACTCGCTGACTCGCTGATTCGCTGATTCGCTTTGGAGGTTCGCATGCTCTTAGCCGTTGACGCAGGCAATACCAACATCGTTTTTGGCATTCACGATGGTGAAACGTGGTTGCACCACTGGCGCATCCGCACGGTGCGCGACAAGATGCCCGACGAGTACGGCGTGCTGTTCCGCGACTTTATCCACGAGACGGGGCTGCCGCTGAAAGACTTCGACCAGATTGTGCTGAGCAGCGTCGTGCCGCCGCTCACCGGGACGCTGTGTGAGATGTTGCTGGCGCGCACCGGGCGCGAGCCGCTGGTGGTCGGCCACCGGATCGCCACGGGGCTAACCTTCCGCGTGGACAACCCCGCCGAGGTCGGCGCCGACCTGATCGCCGACGCAGTGGCGGCCTACGATCGCTTCCACACGGCTTGCGTGGTGGTGGATTTCGGCACGGCGACGACGTTCACGGCCGTCTCGGCGCAGGCGGAATTTATGGGCGTCGCCATCGCGCCGGGGCTGCGCCTGGCGGCGTCGGCGCTGGCGGGCGGCACCGCGCAATTGCCGCAAATTGCGCTCACGCCGCCGTCGTGCGCCATCGGGGTCAACACCATCCACTCTATCCAGTCGGGCATTGTCTTTGGATACGTCGGGCTGGTGGAAAGCATGGTGGATCGCATCCGCGCCGAGTTGGATGCGAGCGCGCCGGTCATCGCCACGGGTGGCCTGTCGCGCATGATCGCGCCGCTGACCAATCGTTTCCGCGAGATAGATCAATGGCTCACGCTCGACGGCATCCGCCTGATCGCGCTGCGCAACCGTTGAAAAATTCGGGGTGGCGGCTCTGCACGGCGTTGCTCCTGGCGACGCTGTTGACGCGGCTGCTCTGGCTGCGCGCCTTTCCCGACGATCCAACCGGCCCGGTGGACGCCGAGGGCTTCCATCTGCTGGCGGTCAACACAATGGCGGGACGCGGATTTGCCATCGGGTGGGAGGCGCCGTTCTGCCCGACGGCGATACGCACGCCGTTGTACCCGCTCTGGCTGATGGGCGCCTATCGCCTGCTGGGACCCGATCCGCTGCGGGCGCGCCTGCTGCAAACGCTCCTCGAACTGCTCACGACGGCGCTGGTCATCCGCCTGGGCCGCGATCTGAGCAGCGCGCGCGGCGGCATTCTGGCGGGGTTGTTGTACACCCTCAACGGCACGACGCAACGCTTCACCGGCTACCTGCTTTCGGAAACGCTGCTGCTGCCGCTGCTGGCGGCAGCGCTGCTGCTGACCTGGCGCGCCATGCGTCGCCCCAATGGGCGCAAGAGCGCCTGGGCCGCGTGCTTTTGGGGTCTGGCGCTGTTGACCAAACCCAACGTACAATTCCTCGTTTTGGCCGCTGGCCTGCTGCTGACGTGGCAGGTTGCCCGTAGCCACAACAAAATAAGGCAGAAAATCCTGTGTGGAGCGGTCTTCTGGGTCGTTTTGGCAGCGCTGATCTTTCCCTGGGCGCTGCGCAACCGGCTAGTCGTGGGACGGTGGCTGCTCTCGACGGCCTTCGCGGAAAACCTGTCACGGGTGAGCGCGGTGGCGACCCTGGCCGAAGCGACAGGCGTCGCCGCCGACCCATGGACGGAAACGTGGGAATACCTGTACGGTCAGATCGTGTCGCAGGCGGCGGCGCGTCACGGCTGGGACGCGGACGCCCCGGTCAGTTGCGCCGAAGCGCAAACGCGCCAGGAACAGGTAGCCGAGGCAGCGCGCGAAATCGTCAGGCAGCATCCGCGGACTTTCCTGGCGACGCACGTCTGGGGCGTAACTTTGAGTCTGCTTGATCCGGGGCACCGGCTCTGGTATCGCGTCCTCACCGGGCGCGAATGGGCCACGACGGGCGTCGTGGACAACATCTGGGTACGGATGGCCTGGGCGTTTGAGCGCAACGCTTTTGGGGACGCCCTGACCGCTTTCTGGTCGGAGCGCGTGGTGCGGATTCCGCCGGATGCGGCGATTGTCTGGTGGGGACTGTTAATCGGGCGCTTGGCGGTGTGGGGATTCAGTCTGCGCGGGCTGTGGCGGCTACGGCGCACCCCGGCGCTGTGGTTGCTGGGCGGGACCGTCGTCTACCTGATTCTGCTTCCCGGCCCCATCGCCTACGATCGCTTCTACGCGCCGGCGATCCCGGCGGTAGCGGCGCTGCTGGCGGTGGGAATGAGTGATCAGCAATCGGTAATCAGGAATTGGTGATCGGTAGTAACCGTACAGCGGTGAATCTATTTCAACGTCACCCCGGATGAAATGAGGAGTCTCTGCCGTGTCATGCAGAGATTTCTCGCTTCGCTCGAAATGACGGCGGGGTAGTTACCAATTCCCATTTACTGGCTTTCCCCCGCCGCTGCGGCTTGCTTGTAGGCAAACAACTGCTCGCGGATGTTGATGTTGCTGTCGCGCAGCTTGGCCGCCAGCTCGGCGGCCATGCGATGCATGATGTGGTAGCCGATTTCGGGGTAATCGTAACAGAGCTTGAGCAGGCGCGCGCGCGGGATGCGGATCAGTTGAGCGTCGTTTTTGCAACGCGCCGAGGCCGTGCGGCGGCTTTCTTCGACCAGGATCACTTCACCGAACGAGGTGTTGGGGCCAAAGACGGCGATCAAGAGCTCTTTCTTTTTGGCGTCGTCAGGCTCCAACATAATTTCCACTTCACCCTTTGCGATCAGATAGAGCGCATCGCCGGGGTCGTCCTGGTGAAAAAGATACTCCCCACTTTCGTAGCCGATCTCTTCACAAACCATCAACACCAGCTCCAAATGAATCTCGTTGAGGTCACGGAAAAGGTCGGACTGTCGCAGAACATTTTTGCTCTCTTGCAAAAGCATAGCGAACCTCCGGCTTTAAATCTCGACCCAATCCACCTGGTCTGCTTCCAGGTCGAGAATGGCGCACGTCGCAGTGAGACCACGCGGATGGCTCAACGCTCCGGGATTGATCACGCGGGTCGGGCCGACCCACTCGTCTTTAGCGGCATGGGTGTGGCCGTGAACCACGTAACGATACTGGCCCGATTGAATCAACGTCGCCAGTTGCGCCCCATTGTCGCCGTGGAGCAGGGCCACCTTCGCGCCATCCACGGACAGGATATGCTCGGCGGCCCACCGCCCGGCGCCGAACAACCGTCGCGCGGCTGCCGGCAGACCGGAATCCCGGTCCATGTTGCCGGACGCGACCCAAACGTCAAATCCGGCAAAGAGCTCAAGGGTGGCGCAGTTGGCGACGTCGCCGGCGTGGAAAACCGTGGCAACGGACTCGCGGCGGAAGCGATCAAGAGCCGCACGGACTCGCTGTTGCTCGTTATGAGTATCCGCAATCAAACCGATTTTCATAGCGCCCGGCTTTCAGACGAGACTAAAGATCGCGCACGTCCACAACGCGAGCAGCAGCCGTCTCCATAGCCGCGCGCAACGTTTGCGGCGACACGCCGCGCACCTTGACCATCAGCAGGCTCTCCTGGCGATCCTCTCCGGGGAAAGTGCCCAACGCGATGATATCGCCGCCCAAATTCGCAATCGCGCCGCAGATCTTGCTCAACACCCCCGGCTGATCCTGAACCTTGAGCGTCAAACGGACACCGGAATCCCGCGCGCCCATCATCTCGATGATCGTCTTGAAGACGTCGGTTTCGGTGATGATGCCGACCAGCTTGCCGTCCTCGATGACCGGCAACCCGCTGACCGTGTGGTCTACCATCACGCGAGCCGCTTCCTCCAACGGAGCGTCAGGCGAGATGGTCGTGACCTTTTTGGTCATAATTTCTTTGATCTGGAGCTTGGAAAGCAGATACCCCACCTCATAAACGCTGAGACTCGTGGCCGGGGAGGGGGATGCGTAGAGCAGGTCCTTTTCCGAAATGATGCCGACCAGGCGGCCTTTCTTATCCAGCACCGGCAAGCGGCGAACCTTCTTTTGCCGCATAAAGCTCAAAGCCTCGGCGACCGGCATATCGGGGGAAATAGTGTGGGGATTAAGCGTCATACGATCTCGAACTAACATAGATCATCTCCTCGAAAAATAGCTGTTGGTCAGGAATTGCCGTTGACCGTGATGGGTTAAAAGGGGGTGTTTGACACGGTTGCAGTGCCCCATTTGGATTGTCCGTCAATGGATTATAAACGGCAAGGCGATAGCGCCGCTGCCTATGAGCATGATCACAATGCCGTACCAGATCACGGTGTTGTGCAGGGTGGCGCGCGGTTTTTCCAGGACCGCCTGTTCCGGCGCCGCCGGGTTGTAGTAGACTTTCACGGCGCTTCCCGGCGCGTAGACTTTCAGCACATCTTGCGCTTCTTCTTCATCTTTAAAGGATGCCATGTAGTAAGGTTCGGTGTTCCGTTTGTCGGCGGTGTACGTTCGCCCTTCCACTGTGTACGTATAAGCGACGGTTGGCGTATACGTCACCGTGGTCGCCGTTTGCGTCCGGCGTTCGTGGCGGTAGATTTCGGATTTGATCACGGTTCCCGTCGTGTCGGGCCAGTTAGCGATGCCCTGGCTGCTGCGCCGGATCAGGATGGTGACAATGATGAAACTTAATCCCAAAAGGATGCTCCCGGCTCCTAAAAAGTATAGAAATGGCATAAGTTCCTCCTGCCGTATCTGTGGCGCCGGCCTGAATCCTTACTGAGGGCAGGACTGCCGGCGAGTCATCCCTAAACTCATTGTAGTAAACCTGGGCGTTTTGGCAAGATGCCGCTTGATATCTTCGGTAAGATTATCTTTTGATTGAACCCGTATTACGGCGTTTGCTCGCTGCCATCCGCGTATCTGGCGAACCGTTTCAGTTCGCGCGGGTGGACGTTGTCAAGGCGCGGCCAGGGCCAGCCGCCAAAGCGCGTGCTGCGATAGTCGGCAAAAGCCTGCTGGATTTCCGCCATGGTGTTCATGACAAACGGCCCGTGCTGCACCACCGGTTCGTTGATGGGGCGGCCCTGGAGCAGCAGCAGAAAGGCCTCCTGGTCCGCGTTTTCCAGAATGACGGGTTGGTCTGCCAACAACTCGACGGAATGGTAGTGCGGGATACGAATGCCGCCGACGTCAATGTGTGAACCCCGGTAGACATACAGCGCCCGGTTGACTTCAAGTGATGCGGCGGGAATCGTCCAGCGCGCCCCGGCTTCCAGCTTGAGCAGCCAGATGCCGACCTCATTCTCAGCGTCGCCGGCCCAGGAATCGGGCGCCGGCGCGGGCGCTGCAACCTCGCCGATTTGGCCGGCAATGATCGTCGCTTCTATCAATTTGCCACGAGCGTCCTTCTCGACATAGACCGGAATCTCCTCGGCCCAGAGCATCTTGTAATGCGGGGGAGCAAACTTCCGCGCCTGGGGCAGGTTGAGCCAGATCTGGAACAGTTCCAAGGGGTTCGGCGCGTGTGGGTTGAGCAGCGGAAACATCTCGGCATGTTGCAACCCGGCGCCCGCGGTCATCCATTGCACGTCCCCGTTGCCGTAGCGTCCGGCGGCGCCGTGGGAGTCCGAGTGATCCACAAAGCCGTTCAAGACGACCGTCACCGTCTCGAGCCCACGATGCGGGTGGGCCGGAAATCCGGGAATGGTTTCTCCATGATACATCCGCCAACTTTGGTCGGTGTTGAAGTCCTGTCCGAGATTTCTGCCGGCCAGTGAGGCCGCCGGTCCCAGTTGCTCGTTGCCGGCCGGATAGTGATCCAGGTGATGCACGCAAAACAGGAATGGATCGCGGGTCTCCCAGGTGAACCCCATCAGTTTGATGTTGACGATCAGCTTGTTATACATAGCGGCGCTCCTTTCTCCATCATGCCAAACTTTAGACGGATATGGCAGTCTGATCTGTTGTCCAAGTCATTGTAGCACGAAATCTTCAAGACCTTCTTTCAGTATCCTGCGGCTTGATACTCAACACCGGGGAAAGTGTTAACTTCCGCCGCGAGCATGGCTGTCGCGTCCTGGTCTTGCTTCAGTTCTGCCAGCAGGAATGCGGTGGTGAAATGCCCTACCAGGGCGTGAAAGTACTCCCTGTCCCAGACCTCGTCGTAACAAAGCTGTTCGATGGCCATACCGGCTAACCTGAACGTAGATTGGCAAGTTCCGGCAAAGATCATGTGTTCCGCGCCCTGGAAGCCGATTTTGATCTTTCTGGGGCTGGAAACGTACTCATAAGTAGGTTGTGTACCCCAGACAAACGGCGTGCCGGTGTCCTGTATTCCTCCCATCGCCATCACCGGAACGGTAATCGGCGCCAACCCGGCTTGATTGAACAGATACGCATCGCCGGCCATCGGCACGATGGCATCCACGCGCGGATCGGCCCAGGCCGGCCAGAGCTCCGGCGGGTTCGGCCCCAGGCCGGCCAATGCGGCCATGTCGGCCTCGTGTACAATCGGATTACACAGCAAATCTCTGGTTGGGATCTGCTCATTGGTCGTTTCTTCACAGAGTTTTTTGAAGGAGTCGAGGTCAATCTGCGCTCCCCCGGACGCTAATGTCGTATAGCCGCCATAGGAATGGCCAATGACGGCCACAAGCTGTGGATCGAGCAAATTCTCCAGTTTGCCGCCAGGCCCAGCTTGCTCGTCCAAGAAGTCAAAAACGGCCAGGATTTCCTGGGGACGGGCGACCGGCGCCCGCCAAAAAACATCCATCTCAAGCGATAGTCCTTCGTGATGCTCTGGCGAAACCACGGCAAATCCATACGAGGCCAGGTGTTCAGCCAGCCAGCCGTAATTTGAAGCGGTCATTCCCAAACCCGGTGATAAGACCACGACGGGATAAGGACCCGCTGAAAGATCAAAAGGCGCATTCCGGATGGCTTGGGCGGCAAGCTTGGCAATCCTCAAATGTCCAAAAACGTTCAAGATGCCGCTTGTCTTAAATACAAAGGGTTCGTAACTGAATGCAAAATACTACTTATATCTATGCATTTCTAGCAAAAATGCATAGAAAATAACGCGAGATCGGCTGCTGGCGAAACCTCATCCATGCCAGGTCAATCAGCCATGCGCCGGGTTGCGCGGCAGGAAGATTGCCCGTAAAATGGATGCCACAGCCGGTGGCAAGTAGCACAGTAGAATGGGCGGGAATGGTTATCAACGACAGGCGGGGAGAAATGAAGATCACACGGGGTTACAAAACGG
>DAOUFX010000393.1:0-15157 GCA_034429675.1 Anaerolineae bacterium
TGCGGGTACTCCCGCACGAAAAACACACTCTTGATCGGAGATGTGAGCGGACTATTGTTTGAGGAGGATATCCACAATAAGGTAAACTCGAAAGAACATAACTTTTACCGCAGTGTATTTCAAAATCCATCCCAAAGACTTATAAGGAGCGTAAATAACCTATGAACCGCATGTTACGAGCGTTGATTGTAGTCGCGATTGTGTTGAGCAGCGCGCCGGTTTTTGCCGCGCCTGCCGTTGACGCGATTTCCGGCGTTGCCGGCGCGCCGCCGGCGTTGGAATCCTCCGTCGGCAATCTCGTGGCCGATGGCGTGCTCTGGAAGGCCGATTTGATGGACGACGGGCGGGCGAATCATTCGGTGGATCTGGCTTTCGTCCATTCCGCCAGTTTGCCGTCGTCGGGCCTGGTTGCGCCGGGCGTTGCGCTCACGGCGCTGCGCGCGACCCCGTTGTTTGTGGTGACGTTGACCGGCAAGCAAATTCAAGCCATCCTGGATGAGGTCGCCGGATTGCAGTCGGGGATGCTCAGCAGCGCGGGTGTCACCTGGTATTTGTACAACGATGGCAGCGCGCATGGCGCTTATGGCATCACGATCAACGGCGCGCCGTTGGATCGTGATGCGGTTTATCGTGTGGTCGTGGACAATGCCCTGGCGACAGCGGTGGCGGATAACTTCCGCCTTGCCGGGCAAAGCTACAACGTGCAGACCGCCGTGAGCGATTATGTCGCTACCCATCCCGCGCTGACCGCCGGCGACGTTCCTATGCAGCGCGTCGTGATGTTGGATAAGGTTATCACCATCCTGCATACCAACGACACCCACGGCTATTGGGAGGCCGGAACTTATGGAAATCCGGCGCGGACGAATGGCATGGTCTACCTCGCCGACCTGATCAAGCAGGAGCGCGCGGCCAACCCGAACACGCTGCTGTTGGACGCCGGCGATGCTTTCCAGGGCAACGCCTTTGCTTTCTTTTTCAAAGATACCATCACCAATCCGATTGCCGGCGGCATGAATCTGCTGGACTACGACGCCATGGTCCCCGGCAACCACGAGTTCAACTTCGGTCCGGCGACCCTGGCCAATATGTTGGGCCAGCTGGATTTCCCCATCCTGGGCGGGGCCAACCTTGACGACGACGGCACTTACGGGTTCGTCAACGACCACATCCAGGATTACGTCACCCAAACGGTGGATGGGATTGACATCGCCATTTTCGGGCTGACCAATGCCTACGTGCCGACCTACGAGTTCCCCGACACGATCGCCGGACTCACTTTCAGCCCGGCGGTGACGGCGGCCAAGACGTTGGTTCCCGCCATCCGTGAGACGGAAGATCCCGACCTGTTGATCGGGCTGACCCACGTCGGCCACGCCACCGATCGGACCGAGACCGGCGCAAACATCGAAATTGCTCAGACCGTTGCCGGCATTGACGTGCTTGTCGGCGGGCACACCCACACTGTTGTCTCTCCCTCGGTGATGATCAGTTCGACGGTGAACCCGACGGGGACGCTGGTGGCGCAGGCGGAGCGAAATGCGCTCTATTTGGGAAAGATCAACATCGGTTTCACGGGGACGGTCACGGACGGTTTCCAGATTGCGATGCGCGAAGGGTACCTGATCCCCGCCGCCGAGGGCGACGTTGACGCAGAGCTGCAAACCTATCTCCATCCCTATTCGTTGCAGATTGCCGCCTACAAGGCCACGTCGATCGGGCAAACGTTTACCCCTCTTGACGCCCTCAACGCATTCACCGAAGAAACTTCCGGCGCTAACCTGCAAGCGGACGCTTCGGTATGGGAGTTGCGGCAGGCCGGGGTTACGGTGGATTTCCACCTCTCCGGGGCGATGTCCAATCAAATGGTCGCGGCGACAGCCACGTTGACCAATCCGATCACTCTCACTCGTGGGGATATGTTCAACCTGATGCCCTACGAGAACTCGCTGCTGGTGATGCGGATGAACGGCCCACAGCTCAAAGCGGTGTTGGAACGTTCCTATCGCAACTACTGGTGGTTCAAATACAATCCCGACGGCAAGTATGGCGGCTATCCCCATTACCCGACCTGTATGCTGGATATCAATCAGGGTGGGCAGATTACGTACAAGGAATTGTTCCCGGCGCAGCCCGACGGCAACAACGTGGTCTCGCTGGTGGTCAATGGGGAACCGGTGGACTTCGCCGACGGCGACACTTATTACAACGTCTCGACCGTCAACTACCTGGCTGCCGGTTCGTGCAGTTTCAGCGACAACGGCCAGACCCTCTGGCCCCTGTCGCAGATGGTGAGCGCGACGCAGTATTACGTCCGCGATGTCGTCATTGACTACATTGACGCGCAGCCCGGTCCGATCTCGCCCACCGTCGAGGGACGGCTGGTTTTCAACAAAATTGCCGCCCCCGATCTCTCCACGTCCGCCAAAACCGTGGTGGATGCGAGCGGGAACGGCATCGCCGAGGCCGGCGAAATTCTCGCGTACACCATCACCGTCACCAACACCGGCGACGCCGGCGCTTCCCTGTGGCTGACCGATACTTTGCCGGCGGGCACGTCCTACGTCACCGGAAGCCTCAATTACAACGGCTTCCCGCCATCCGCCCTCGTGACGATGGAAGACAACGTGCTGGTCGCCAAGACCACCGGCGTGACCGGAACCATGATGTTCAACATTCCGGGCGTCATTGCGTTTGCGGTGCAGGTCAGCGATCCCGCCCCAAGCGGCAGCGCGATCAGCAACCAGATTGAGCTGGTGGACCAGTTTACCGGCTACGCGATCGCCCCGGCGACGATTTCGCTTGTTTCGCTGCACGATGTTTATCTTCCTCTCGTGATGCGAAATTAGCGAGACGCAGAGTAGGGATAAAAATACGCGGGAAGGGGGCAACCCTTCCCGCGTATTTTTGTGTCTGTGTAATTGCAACTGCTACGGTAATGCAAATTGTCGCCTGGGCACGGGCGTCAACACCCGTGCTACGGAACCACGCCCGCTTCAGCGGGCTTCCGGAAGCCCCGTTTACGGGGCGTGGGCCTGTAGCCTGACGATTTATCGTCAGACGAACTTGGGTTACGATACTTTTTCCGGCGCGACGGGCCGGGTCAGCGCCTGGTACTCCTCCCAACTGATCAGGTTGCCGCCCTCAATCGTCTGGTTGACGATGTGGTAGGCCGCATCGAATTGAAGGGTGGCATAGATGAGGCGAAAACACTTTCCGTCCATGATTTCCTTGTGCAGGGTGAGCGCGCCGCTCTCGTAATCCCGTTGTAGATCGTATTTTTTGTCGGCGCGGACGCGGATGGGACTGCCGCAGTTGGCGCATTGGATGTAGAGGTAGATGCCGTCGGGGTCTTTGAATTCGCCGGCGCTTGATCCAAGGATGCGTTCGGCAATTTTCTTGAGGAAGCTCATAGTTCTCCTTACTCGATCACCGGTCGTTGCTATGGCTGCTGAAAATGTAGCCGATGCCGGAATGTGTCTGGATATAGATAGGGTGTTGCGGGTCTGCCTCGACTTTCTGGCGCAACCGATGGATGGCTTGCCATACCAGTTGTGTTTCTCCTTCGTGGCCTGAGCCCCAGACTTTTTCCAGCAGATATTCGGGGACCAGCACCCGATTGGCGTGAGTGACCAGCTCGCTGAGCAGCCGGTATTCGGTGCGGGTCAATTTGATCTCCTGATCTTTGACAAAGACCTGGTGGCCGGTCAGATCCACTTTGATGTCGTCGAATTGAATGGTCCCTTCGACCTGGGTTTTTTCGCCCAGCTGCCCGCGTCGCAGGGCGGCTCGCACGCGCGCCAGCAGTTCTCTGGCGCTGAAGGGTTTGGTGATGTAGTCGTCTGCGCCGATATCCAGGCCCTTGACTTTGTCGCCGGTCTCATTAAGGGCCGTCAGCATAATGATGGGGACTTCGGAGAATTCGCGGATGCGCCGGCACACTTCGTAGCCATCCATACCGGGCATCATCAGGTCGAGCAAGATAAGGTCAGGACTCTTTTCTATAAAGAGATTGAGCGCCTCTGATCCGTTCTGCGCCGGAATGATCTCGTAGTTGTTTTCCTCAAGGTTCAGTTTGAGAACGCGCAGATACCGTGGCTCATCTTCCACAATCATAATTCGCGCTTGAGGTATTTCCATATCCTCGCTCCTCTGACAATAGCATTTAGCTTTTAGTTGTTAGCCGGATGATAAGAGTATTTTGGGGGTGGGTACCCCCGCCCGCGAAAATACTCCCTTTATGCGTACCCGGTGATTTTTATCTAACCATATTAGTAAGTTTATCATTTTCTGGGTAATTTGCTATATGGCTTGGGCCAGGTTAGTTAGAACGTCCGTTCTCCGGTCCTCGGCAAAGTGTGCTATAATAACCGGTTGCATTGAACCCACAGAGGAAGAGATATGGTCAGCGATACACTTATTGTCCGCGGCGCGCGCCAGCACAATCTGAAGAATATTACGGTCGAGATCCCCAAAAATAAACTGGTGGTCATTACGGGCCTGTCCGGCTCCGGGAAGTCATCCCTTGCGTTTGACACGATCTTTGCCGAAGGGCAACGCCGCTACATCGAGTCGCTCAGCGCCTACGCCCGGCAATTTTTGGGTCAGATGAACAAGCCTGACGTGGAATCTATCGAGGGGCTGAGTCCGGCCATTGCCATTGATCAGAAGGGCGTTTCGCATAACCCGCGTTCCACGGTGGGCACGGTCACTGAGATTTACGACTACTTGCGTTTGATTTATGCGCGCATCGGCATCCCTCATTGCCCCGAGTGTGGCCGTCCGGTGACCCGGCAGAGCGCTCAGGAAGTCGTGGATGCGATCCTGACCATGCCGCCTGGCGCGCGCCTCCAGGTGCTCGCGCCGTTGGTGCGTGGGCGTAAGGGCCACCATCATCCGACTTTTGAAGAGGCGCGCAAGTTGGGGTTCGTGCGGGTGCGCGTGGACGGCGTCGTCTACGAATTGGAAGAGGCGCCCGAACTGGATCGCTATAAGTTGCACGACATTGAGGCGGTCGTGGACCGTCTGGTCGTTCCGACTCCGGATGCGGAGCCGTCCGCCGCTCAGCGCGACTTTACCAGCCGCGTCACCGATTCGGTGGAGACGGCGTTGCGATTGGGCGAGGGGTTTATGGTCGTCAACGTCGTCAGCTCCCCCACGCCCGACCTATCTGCCGGCGACGTGTTGTTTTCGGAAAACCTGGCGTGCCCGACCTGTGGTGTCAGTCTGCCGGAGATCGAGCCGCGGACTTTCTCATTCAACAGTCCTCACGGCGCTTGCCCGGCCTGCCAGGGTTTGGGCTATAAACTGGAGCTCGATCCCGCTTTGATTGTGCCCAACCCCGATCAATCCCTCAAGGAGGGCGCCGTGTCAGGGTTGGCCGAGAGCCGCGAAGGCTACACCTGGGCCATCCTGGAAGGCGTGATGAAGCACTACGGCATCTCCGAGGACACGCCCTGGAACCGCCTGACCGATTCGCAACAACGCATTATCCTGTACGGGAGCGGGCAGGAGCAGATTCCTATTTATTACGACGGCCCCAACGGCGTCTGGGCAGGGTCGCGTCCCTATGAGGGGGTCATTCCCAGCCTGCGCCGGCGCTACGAGGAGACGGCGTCGGATTTTGTGCGCGAGAAGATCCAGGAGACGATGAGTGAGACACCCTGCACCGTCTGCAACGGCGCCCGGCTCAACCCGACGGCCCGCGCGGTGACGGTGTTGGACAAGTCCATTTCGACGTTGACCGGCTGGCCAGTGGCGCATTTGCTGGAGTGGGTGAAGGCGCTGCTGGAGAATAAGCCGGGGCAGGGGCAGATGCGGGGGGAATTTCTGACCGCGAAGTCCTACGCGATTGTCGAGCGCCCGCTGCGCGAAATCCGCGACCGTATTCAATTTTTGGTCAATGTGGGGTTGGATTATTTGAACCTGGAGCGCGCCGCCGGGACGCTTTCGGGTGGGGAGGCGCAGCGCATTCGCCTGGCGACGCAGGTCGGGTCGCGGCTGACGGGGGTGTTGTACGTGTTGGACGAACCCAGCGTTGGCCTTCAC
Source organism: Anaerolineae bacterium (assembly GCA_034429675.1). Taxonomy (GTDB): domain Bacteria; phylum Chloroflexota; class Anaerolineae; order B4-G1; family SLSP01; genus JAKQHY01. Next base: position 6,049 of record DAOUFX010000393.1, read on the forward strand.
CAACGTGACACGGCGCGCCTCATCCGTACTCTTGAGGATATGCGCGATCTGGGCAACACGGTGCTGGTGGTCGAGCACGACGACGAGACCATTCGCGCCGCCGATTGGATCGTGGATCTGGGGCCGGGCGCCGGCGAGCACGGCGGGGAGGTGGTTGCCGTAGGGCCGCTGGATGCCATTCTGGCCCATCCAACGTCCCAGACGGGCGCCTATCTTTCCGGGCGCAAGTCGGTCCCCATTCCCAAAGAACGGCGCCGGGGAAATGGCGCCGCTCTGGTAGTGCACGGCGCGCGCCAGCACAACTTGAAAAACATTGACGTGCGTTTCCCGCTGGGGCTGTTTATTTGCGTCACCGGCGTTTCGGGTTCCGGCAAGAGCAGCCTGGTGGTCGAGACCTTGCACAACCGGTTGATGCAGGTGTTGCACGGTTCCCGCCAGCCTGCCGGGGAGTGTGACGGCATTGACGGCATCGAGGGGATTGATAAGATCATCAACATTGACCAATCCCCCATCGGGCGGACGCCGCGCTCCAACCCGGCCACCTACACCGATCTGTTTTCGCCCCTGCGCGAGCTCTTCACGCAACTGCCGGAATCCAAGATTCGCGGGTACAAATCGGGGCGGTTCTCGTTCAACGTCAAGGGCGGGCGTTGTGAAGCCTGTCAGGGGCAGGGGGAGTTGCGCATCGAGATGCAGTTTTTGCCGGAGGTTTACGTTCCCTGCGATGTCTGCCACGGGACGCGCTACAACCGCGAGACGCTTCAGGTGTACTACAAGGGGCGCAATATCGCCGAGGTGCTCGACCTGACGGTCACGGAGGCCGCAGAGTTTTTTGCGGCGGTGCCGCGCATCGTGCACCGCCTGGAAACGCTCCAGGATGTCGGGCTGGGCTACATCCGTCTGGGACAGGCCGCGACAACTTTGTCCGGCGGCGAGGCGCAGCGCATCAAACTGAGCAAGGAGCTTTCCAAGCGCGCGACCGGACGCACGCTTTACATTCTCGATGAGCCAACCGTTGGGCTGCATGCGGCGGACGTAGACCGGCTGATCCAGGTTTTACAACGATTGGCGGATGCCGGCAACACCGTTCTCGTCATCGAGCATAATCCTGATGTCATCAAGGTCTCCGATTGGATCGTGGACCTGGGGCCGGAGGGCGGCGACGCCGGCGGGCGTCTGGTCGCTGAGGGTACCCCTGAGGACATCGTTCGTGTTGAAGCATCCTACACGGGGCAGTACCTCAAGCGTTGGCTTGGGGGCGCATAAACGTAAAAACCGGGTTCCTGAAAAGAACCCGGTTTTTGTTTGGCGCCGCTGTTTTGTGCCTACGGCGCGAACGTTTTTTCCAAATCCTCGGACAGGCCGGGAAGTGCGATCCGCCCGTTGGACATCACCAGATCGGCGGCTTCGTTCAGAGCGGCGCGCGCGTCCATCTTGCGACCTTGCGTCAGATAGATTTGTCCGAGCGTGTGGAGGGCGCGGGCGCGGTTGACGTCACTCTGCTGGGCCCAATCTACTGCGTACCGGGCCAGTTGTTCTGCCTCCGTCATTCGCTCAGGACGAAATTCCATATAGAAGTGGGCCAGCGAGTTGAGCGCCTCGAAATCGTAAGGTTCCAGGTCTTGGGCGTAGAGCAGATCGGCCAGGGCGCTGTCCAGATCGGGGTTGCTTTGCACCCGGCGCGCCCACGACCGCGCGATGTATACCAGAGGAAGGTCTTTGTTCAACTCGTAGGCGCGGTCGGCGGCAGCCTGCGCTTCGGCGGCGTCTCCGGCTTGCGCCGACGCGATGGACAACCAACATTCCGCCTCTACGAAATCAGGATTGATCTCCGCCGCCCAATTGAATTCGCGCGCTGCGTCCTCATACTCGGCGCGGTAGTAGAGCAACATCCCCAGGTTGAAGTGCACTTCAGGGATGTCTTCATCAAAAGAAATGGCCGTGCCGTAGGCGGACTCTGCTTCACCCCAGCGATGCAACAGGAAGTAGGCCTGCCCCAAACCGGCGTAAGCTTCGGCGTTTTCTTTTTCCTGGGCAATTGCTTTCTCGAAATCCCGCAGCGCGGCCTCGTAAGCAAATACCTTCAGATATTCATTTCCACGTTGGATGCGCAGGGTTGCATTGTTGGGGTCCTGCTGAATGGAGCTGTCGTATTTTGTCGGAGAAACGAAGGGCAGCGGGGTTGGCGACGGCGAGGGTGTTACATGTGAAGGCTCCTCGCCTTCGGAGGATGCGGTTGCATTGGCGCCTTGCCAGGATATCGGAGTGCCCATGGTTACTACTTCGATGGTTGTGGTTACTGACGGGCGGGACGCCTGGAAGGATCGCCAGATCACGATGCCAACTCCTGCGCAGGCCAGCAAGACCAGAGCGCTCAATCCAAACAAGACTATTCTTTGCCACGCCGGCATTCCGGTCTTGCGTTTTGCCGGAGCGCTTTTGCGTGGTTTTTTTGCGGTTGACGGTGCTTCGTTGGCTTTGGCCGGGTGTGGCCGTTCGGCTTTCGGCGCCGAAGCGGGCGTTTCCTGCTTACGGAAACGGCCCAAAAGGTCTGTCAGGGGGTTAGAGTTGGGTTCCTCCAGTGGTTCATCAAACGAGACGCCTTCCAGTAAGCTGTCCAAATCATCCGCACCCGATGCTGGTGGCTTGCCGGGTTTGGGCGGATTGTTCTGCGGTCCCATAGACACCTCCAAAGTTAAACAATATCCTCAAAAAAACGGCCCAATCTCAAAGCCTAGTATAAATCCAGATGATCAAAAGGCAACCAAAAATTTTGCTTTTGGCTTTTAGCTTTTAGCGGTATACTTTGGGGATGCATTTGGGAAGGTGCTGATGGCTATTTTACGAGGTGCGGAATTATGGATATCCAGATCGTAGACGAGGCTCACAACCGCGTAGATTGGGCGGTTCGTACACCTCTTGTCAAAATTCTGATCGGTCTTATCGCCGGGTGGGGAGTTTTGGCCGTGTTGGTGTTGCCCGGTTCGGGGCCGCGAACCTATCTTGTGGGCGGCATTGCGGGCGGTGTGGTTCTGCTCTTTGCTCTGTTCATGATGCTGACCACGCCTTTGTCCGAGCGCGGGCACTTGGAGCGCACGCCTGATGGGGGCGAGGTGTACCGCCTCAAACGTTGGTTGTTGGGCGGAAAACGGATGACGTGGCATGCGCTCCTTGAGGACGTCTCCGGCTTTCAGATGGAATGGCAAACCTTCGCGGAGACGGCCTCTGACACGTACACGTTGGCGCGCTTGTGGGCGGTCCTCACCGACGGCAGCACGGCGTTGCTCACGGACTGGGCCGAAGTGGAGCACATACGCGGGCTGGGCGAATCACTGGCGAAGGCCGGGCGCCGTGTTTTTGAAGAAGATTAGACCGTAATCTCAGGATCGCACGATCTCTTTCTGGATGGGTGCTTGTTATGACCGGCAGGCTTTATACTCTCGAAGGCATCGTCTTGACGCGCCGCGACCACAGCGAGGCGGATCGCGTGGTGACGTTGCTCACGGCGGATGGACGGCTTTCTTTGCTGGCTAAGGGGGTGCGCAAGTTGCGTTCGCGCAAGGCCGGCCATCTGGAATTGTTCTCGCGCACGCGGGTGCTGGCTTCGCGCGTGGAGGGCTCCTGGGACATCATCAGCCAGGCCGACGTTCAAGTGACCCGTTCTCGTCTCCAGGAAGATTTTGCGCGCGCCACCTGCGCTCGTTACGTGGCCGAATTGGCGTTGCGTCTGTTCGAGGACGACACCGGCGAGGCGCTCTACACGCTGGTGGATGCGGCGTTCACCCAGCTGGCGACCGGCCCTGAGACCGACATTCTCGTTCGTTGGTACGAGCAGCAGGTGTTGTCTCTGGCCGGATTCCGCCCGGAGTGGGATGCGTGCGTCGGGGAGCGGGATGGGCGTCAATGCGAGCGTTTGTTGGTCCCACGCCCGGACAGCGCTTACCCCTACGGCATTGACCCGGAGCGCGGCGGTGCGTTGTGCCAGGATTGCTGGTCTGCGTTCCAGGAAACCGCCTACGCGCCGCCCTCGCAGCAGGTGGCCAGCCCTATGGCCCGCCCTCTCTCGCCGAGCGCGCTCTCGTGGCTCCAGGCGCTTCAGCGCCGCGCTTATGCGGATGTGGTACAATTCCCCCTTGCCGAGCGCACCGCACACGAATTGGCCCAGGTGATGGAACGCTATATCACGTATCATTTGGAGCGTCGCCCGGCTACGCTTAGGCTGATGCGGTGAGGCGCAGGGTCGGCCTGCGGTTCGCTGAAGATTACGGTTGGCATGTCAGCGACATAAAAAAGGTTTTTCGCGAGCGGATCCCCCGCTCGCGAAAAACTTTCTTAATCCATTTGTATTGAGGAATGTGTATGAGCGACATTTTCTTTGCGCCGGAAGTGTTGGAGACTGAATCCTTTGTGGTTCGCTGTTACCGGCCCGGTGATGGTCCGGCGTTGGCCGAGGCTTTGAATGCCTCTTACGACCATTTGAAGACTTTTATGGATTGGGCCAAGCCTTATACGTCCGATGAGGAGGCCGAGCAGATTGCGCGCCGGTTTTACGCCGACTATATGGTATCCCACGACTTTGTGCTGTCAGTGTGGGTGCCTGACGGCAAACGTCTGATTGCCGGTTCTGGCTTTCATATGCGCGGCGACGGCATTGGAAATCGGTCAGCCGAGGTCGGCATGTGGGTTCGCGCCGACGTTGCCGGGCAAGGGCTGGGCGCGCGTCTGTTGACGGAGCTGCTCACCTGGGGTTTTAGCGCATGGCCGTGGGACCGGCTCGCCTGGCGCTGCGATGGGCGCAACACGCGCAGCCGTCGCACCGCCGAAAAAGCCGGGATGTCCTACGAAGGCTGCCTGCGCGCCGAGCGATTGCTTCCCGACGGCGTCCGCGGCGATACGCTGTGCTTCGCCGCTCTGCGCGGCGAGTGGAAGCGTCAGGGGTAAACTATCATGCTTACATTTCAGGAAGCGCTTATTCGATTGCAACGCTATTGGTCTGATCAGGGCGCGTTGGTCTGGTTGCCTTACAGCGAGAAGGTTGGGGCAGGGACGATGAATCCGGCCACGTTCTTGCGGGTGCTTGGCCCGGAGACGTGGAATGTGGTTTACGTCGAGCCTTCCTACCGGCCCGACGATGGTCGCTACGCCGAAAATCCTAACCGGATGCAGATGCATACGCAGGTGCAGGTGATTCTCAAGCCCGATCCCGGCGATCCGCAGGAGCGGTATCTCAAGAGTTTGGAGGCGCTCGGCATCCGCCGTGAGGAGCATGACATCCGCTTTGTTGAGGACAACTGGGAGAGTCCCGCGCTCGGCGCGTGGGGGTTGGGCTGGGAGGTCTGGCTGGATGGGCAGGAAATTACGCAGTACACCTACTTTCAGCAAGCCGGCGGCGTCAATTTGCCCGTACCGGCCGTCGAGTTGACCTATGGAATGGAACGCATCGTGATGTATTTGCAGAAGGTGCGTTCTGTGTGGGATATTCAGTGGGACGCAACCCACTCGTATGGCGAGATTTTGCGCGATCAGGAGATTGATTATTGCCGCTACGCCTTCGAGTTGGCCGATATTGACCGTCTTCAGGCGTTGTACGATTCGTTTGAGCGCGAGGCGCTGCTCAATCTGGAGCACGGGCTGGTGACGCCGGCGCTCGACTACATTCTGCGCTGTTCGCATACTTTCAATTTGCTGGATGCGCGTGGAACGGTCGGCGTCACCGAGCGCGCCGCGCTTTTCAAGCGCATGCGCGATCTGTCGCGCCGGGTCTCCGAGGCGTATCTGGCGCAGCGCGAGAAGGCCGGCTTCCCCTGGAAGGAGCGTCCGGGGCTGACGCCTTCGCCGGCGCTGCCCGGCGCCTGGATGCATCTGCCGGTCGGGCGTGCGGAGTCTACCCCTAAATCCGCCGAGCGAGCGCCGTTCCTCTTCGAGATTGGTGTGGAGGAGTTGCCGGCGTCTCACGCGACTGACGCCATCGCGCAATTGCAAGCGTGTGTCCCGGCGGCGTTGGCGGCGGCGCGGTTGGAGCACGGTGAGGTCTCTGTGTGGGGCACGCCGCGCCGGTTGGCCGTCTACGTGGCAGATGTGGCGCTTAGGCAGGCCGACGAGACTGCGGAAATCAAAGGCCCGTCCGTGCGCGCCGCGTTTACGCAGGCTGCCGCCGGGTCGCGCGTTCCTACCCGCGCCGCCGAGGGCTTTGCGCGCTCGCGTGGGGTGGCCGTGAGCGATTTGCAGGTCAAGGATTTCGACGGGGTGGAGTACGTGACGGCGACGCAGTTCACGCCGGGGCGCGACGCCATTGCCGTGTTGTCCGAATTGTTGCCGGGTTGGATTGCGTCGCTGCGCTTTCCGCGGGCGATGCGTTGGAATGCGACCGGCGTGGCGTTCAGCCGGCCTATCCGCTGGCTGACGGCGCTGCTGGGCGAGGACGAAATCCCTTGCACTTACGCCGGATTGACGAGCAGCCGCGTCACGCGCGGGCCGCGCCCTGCCGGGTCGCCGGAAGTGGCGCTGGCCTCGGCGGCGGATTACCGGTTCACGTTGGAATCTTACGGCGTTATCGTGGACCCGGAGGAGCGCTCGGCGGAAATTTTGCGTCAGGCGCAGGCCGCCGCCGCAACCGTCGAGGGAGTGCTGCCCGATCTTCCGGAGCTGCTGGTGGAAATCACGCAGTTGGTCGAGGCGCCGACCGCTTTGCTCGGCGCATTCGAGAAACGTTATCTGGCGCTGCCGCAGGATGTGCTGGTGGCGGTGATGAAAAAGCACCAGCGTTATTTCCCCGTGTTGGATGCCCGTGGGCATTTGTTGGCCCATTTCGTGACGGTGCGCAACGGCGGGAAGGATCATCTGGACAGTGTGCGTCAGGGCAACGAGGATGTGATCCGCGCCCGCTACGCCGATGCCGAGTTTTTCTTCAAGCAGGACTGCCGCCGCCCGCTGGAGTCGTATCGCGAGGGATTGTCGTTGCTGACGTTCCAGGCGGAGTTGGGCTCGATGCTGGACAAAGCCACGCGCCTGGAGACTTTCGTGCCGTGGCTGGGGCTGAGGCTCCATTTGCCGGCGGTGGAGCTGGAAGTGTTGGAGCGCGCCGCGTACTTGTGCAAAGCTGACCTGGCGACGAGCATGGTGGTGGAGATGACCAACCTGCATGGAATTATGGGCCGGGAGTATGCCCGGCGCGCCGGCGAATCGCCGGCGGTGGCGCGGGCCATCTTCGAACACGTTCTGCCGCGTTCGGCGGGAGACGCGCTGCCGGAGACGCTCCCCGGCGCGGTGTTGGCGCTGGCCGACCGGCTGGATAGCCTGGTGGGATTGTTCGCCGTGGGGCTGGCTCCCACCGGTTCGGCGGATCCCTACGGGTTGCGGCGGGCGGCGCTGGGGGTGGCGCAAATCTTGCTGGCGCACAATTTCTCGCTCTCCTTGCGCGAGGCGCTGACTGAGGCGGCGCGCGGGATGCCGTTGACCGTCACGGCGGAGGCCTTGCAGGCCGCGCTCGACTTTGTCGCCGGGCGGTTGCAGGGTCTGTTGCGCGCTCCTGCCTCCGAAGGCGGGTTGGGGCTGGCTCACGGTGTGGTCGCGGCGGCGCTGGCGGTGCACGGCGAAAATCCCGTCGCGGCGCGCACGGCGGCGCACCAGCTCGCGGGGTGGGTGGCGCGGGAGGATTGGCCGTTTCTGCTGGATAACTACGCGCGCTGTGTGCGCATCACCCGCGCGTGCCCGCACTACACGTTGCACCCGGAGCGGCTGTCCGAGGACGCGGAGCGGGCTTTGTACCAGGCATTGACCGTCGCCGAGATGCAGGTTGCCCGGTGTCACGACGTGGAGGGACTGTTGCAGGCATTTGTCCCGTTGGCGCCGCTGATTCAGGCCTTTTTCGACGCGGTGTTAGTGATGGTCGAGGATGCCGAGGTGCGCGAGGCGCGGCTGTCCTTGTTGCAGCGCATCGCCGGGCTGGCGGACGGCATCGTGGATTTGAGCCAGGTGGAGGGATTTTAGACCTTATCCCGGTCGTTTGCGCCTGCCGGCGGCTCTTCCGGCGGACTTGGGTTTTTGTCCGGCGGCAGGTCTGCCTCGTTGAGCCAGGCGACCAGGGCCATGTCAGCTTCGTCGTGGATTTCGATGATCGGCGCGGCCTTCTTGGAAGCGATGTCTTCCGGGGAGGCCGCTTTTTTATCCGGCGCGCCCTGGTTTGCCGGCGTGACGCCGAGGTTTTGCCAGACTTCATCCGCAATGTCGGCAAACGGATCGTTCCCGATGCTTTTTTCCGGTTTTGCAGGCTTTTTCTCTGTCATTGTTTTGCTATTTTTCCGCAGGGTTCCGGGCTTCTCGCACCCATTTGACCAGCGCGGCGTAATCCTCTGCGCCGTAGCTGGCGGGGGCGTATTCAAAGATTGTTTTCTGGTGGCCGGCGGCTTCGGCCAGGCGTACATTAGAACGGATCGGTGCGCAGACTTTGCCCCTGAAATAATAGTTCAAGATGTCCATCACCTCGCGGTCTTTGCGCTGCCGCCCGCTGTACATCGTGGGAACCACCGCCGTGAGGCTCAACCGGTGATCGGGGATGCGGCCGATTTCCTTGAGCGTGTCCATCACCTGCCGGGTTCCGACCATAGCGAGATAGTCCATCGCCACCGGAATGACGAGCTCGGTAGCGTAGAGCAGCGCGTTGTGCGTCAGCAGGCTGATGGAATGGGAGCAATCCAAAAAGATGAAATCGTAGCCGGAGACGGACTTCATGGTGTAGTGCAACACCCGCCGGGCGATCTTCATGTCGCTCATGCGCCAGAGCTGACCTTCGGCGTGGACCAGATCGTGGTTGCTCACCACAACGTCCAGGCGCTCGCGGGCCGTCACGATGCAGCGTTCCGGCGGTTCGTGGCCGAGCAGCAGATCGGCGGTGGTGCGCGGATGTTTGACTCCCAGCCAGGTTCCCAGGCTTCCCTGCGGGTCCAGATCAACACAGAGCACCCGGGCGCCTTCGGTCGCCAATCCCGCTGCCGTGTTGATCACGGTTGTGGTTTTGCCGGTGCCGCCTTTGTAATTCAAAATGCTGATGATGCGCATGATACCCACTCTATCCCAAGTGGGGGTTTGGAGGCGGGCGCAGCCCGTCCCC
>DAOUFX010000394.1:0-6762 GCA_034429675.1 Anaerolineae bacterium
ACAGAAGAAGACGCAAAATTTTGCGTCTCTACAAAAACACGGATTTTGCCCCGTCTTGAAATGCCCCCTTTCGCCCATTATGCCCACTCCTTTACCTGTGGTATAATCGGTGAAGTGGTTCAGGGGAATGCAGAGGCTAACCCGGCCTGTCCCAATGTTCACACCCCCTGAAAAGCAAGCGTTCACTTGCCCACAGATCCAACACAGAAGGAGTTCTTTTATGGAACTTGGCATTATCGGCCTGCCGACCAGCGGCAAAACTACCGTCTTTAACGCCCTCACCAAAGCCAACCGCCCCACCGCCACCGCCTCCACCGGCAAACTCGAGTTGTTCAGCCTGGTCGTGGACGTGCCCGATGCGCGGGTTGATGTTTTGAGCGAGATGTACCATCCGCGCAAAACCATATACGCCAAAGTCACCTATACCGACATCGCCGGGTTGGATCAAGACCTGGCGAAGAAAGGGTTAAGCGGGGAACTGCGCAACAAGATCGCCCCGATGGACGCCTTCGTCCACGTTGTGCGCGCCTTCGCAGACGAGAATGTGCCTCACCTGGCCGGCAGCGTTGACCCGCAACGCGATCTGAATAACCTCGAAGGCGAGTTCATGTTGGCCGACCTGATGACGGTCGAGAACCGCCTGCAACGCATCGCGGAAGGCTTGCAAAAAGGCGCGCGCGGCCCCGAACGGCAGACCCTGACGGAAGACGAAGCCCTCTTCGAGCGGCTGCGCACGGCGCTCAATGAGGGCATTCCTCTGCGCGACCTCGGTCTCACACCTGAGGAAAAAGCCCGAACCCACGGATTCAGCCTGCTGACGCTCAAACCGATGCTCGTCCTTCTCAATACCGGCGACGACCCCGTTGATCCCGCCAAAGTCATCACCTCGGTGCACCAGAATACCCTTATCCAGACCATCCAGGGCAGACTGGAGATGGAAATCAGCCAGTTGGCGCCCGACGAAGCGGCAATGTTCATCGAAGAATTCGGCATCACCGAACTGGCGGCCAGTCGTATCATCCAGGCTTCCTACAAACTGGTCAACCTGCAATCGTTCTTCACCGTGGGCGAAGATGAAGTGCGGGCCTGGAACGTCCCCGTCGGCGCCACAGCCGTCGAGGCCGCCGGCGTCATCCACACCGACCTGTCGCGCGGGTTCATCCGCGCCGAAGTCGTTGGATACAACACCTTGATCGAGGCCGGCAGCATGGCGGCGGCCCGCAAAGCGGGACACGTCACGCTGGAAGGCAAAGAGTATCTGGTCAAGGATGGCGACATCATGCACATTCGACACTCATCATGACAAAAACGAAACCACGACGCGATAAACCTGCAAAGAAACCCCAAAAAGTAGGCATGGGGGATTCGGAATTCAAGATCGAATGGCTCTTCGTCAGCCTGCGCTGGTTCTTCTTGATGGCGATTGCCGGAATCATCGGTCTGGATACCATGCACAGCGGGATGAAATTCCCCCCTCTCGTCATCATTTTGCTGGCCATCGGCGCCGTCGGCAACATGGTCACAATGACCGCTCTGCTACGAGACACGCTCGGGAAACTTACCCGCACGCTGGTTCTGGTAGAAGACACCCTGCTGACGCTTGGATTCATCGTCGCCTCCGGCGGGACGCAAAGCCCGCTGCTCTTCGTCTCACTGATTCCCATTATGTCGGCGGCCATGCGCTTCTCATTCCTGGCCAGCATGGTCATCACATTGAGCGTCGTCATCGCTTACTGGGGCATCGCCTGGCAACAGGTCGCCCCGGCGCCCGCCGCATCCTTCGGCGACATCTTCAAAAGCATCTCCGGATACCTGGCGAACGGCCTGATCCTGTTGTTGGCCGGCGGAACCATCGCCCAAATCGGATCGCGCATCAACCAAACCCTGAACACAGAACGCGACCACCGCGAGAAAGAGGCCGCCGCCTCCATCGAGGCGGCGCACCAGAAAGCGCGCCTCATCTTCGAGCTTGCCAGCACGCTCAGCGCGACGCTGAACTACGAACGGGTGCTCGAAGCCGCGCTGGATGTCAGCAACGCCGGTCTGCGGGAGTTCTTCACCGGCGAAAACAACCAGGATGTCAGCCAGACGGGCATGATCCTCCTGTTCAGCATGGATCAGACCCTCTACGTCGCCAAATCGCGCGGAATCTCCCAGAAAGACGAGCAACGCCGCTTCCCGGCGCAGAAAGGCATCCTGGCGACCGCCGTCGAAAAGGCCGAGCCGATCATCACCGACGACCCCGCCGCCGACCCTGAACTCAATCAAGTTTCGGTGATCCAATACAGCCGCCAGGCCATCGTCGTGCCACTGCGCGCCGGCTTTGAGAGCTACGGCCTGCTAGTGTTGTGCAGCACCGAGCCGGACACCTACACGCCGGACTTCCAGGACTTGCTCATTGCGATCTGCAACCAAGCTGTGATGGCGCTGCAGAACGCCAGCCTCTATCAAAACCTGATGGAGGAGAAAGAACGTCTCGTCGCCGTTGACGAAGACGCCCGCAAAAAGCTGGCCCGCGACTTGCATGACGGGCCAACGCAGACCATCGCCGCCATCGCCATGCGCCTGAACTACATCCGTATGCTCATCCAACGCGACCCGGCCAAGTCGCTTGAAGAGCTCGAACAGTTGGAAGACCTGGCCCGCAAGACCACCAAAGAAATTCGCCAGATGTTGTTCACGCTCCGCCCGCTGATCCTGGAATCGCAGGGGTTGATTGCGGCGCTGCAACAGCTCAAGCAGAAGATCAACGAAACCGACCCCCAGCCGATTCATCTGGAGCTGGACAAGGAAGCCGAGAATTTGCTCGGCAAGGAAGCTCAGGGGGCAGTGTTCTACATCACCGAAGAAGCTACCACCAACGCGCGCAAGCACGCCAAAGCCGACAACATCTGGATCCGTCTGTACCGCCGTGGGATGAACGTCATCGCCGAAATCGAAGACGACGGAGCAGGATTCGATCTGGCTGCCACCGAGGCCAACTACGCATCGCGCGGCAGCCTGGGGATGCGCAATCTCTACGAACGCGCCGAGTTAGTCAAAGGAAAAACCACCATCAAATCGGCCAAGGGTCAGGGTACCAAGATCACGGTGACGATTCAGGTGGACGCTCTGCCCAAGTTGCCCGATATCATTCAGTGAGCACCGAAACCTCTCTTACCGAGCGCTGGTTATGGATCATTGTCTCCTTCGGCATCGCCCTGCTTGCCGTTGGAGTCCGGCTGGCGCAGGACCTCGCTAAAAAGCGAACCGGCGAGCCCGCAACGCCTCAGCCGGCGGCTCCTTCATCCCCCTGGATCCATTTTCTGCGCCTCTTGTACGCCATAGGAATCCCCGCGCTGGCGCTGCTGTGGCGCGGCGCCCTCACCGAACGCGGCCTGGGCCTGAAACCCATTCACTGGACCGCCGCCGCAGGCTCGAACTGGACGGCGTGGGCCATTGATTTGGGATGGGCCTGCGCGCTGGTGATGGGGACGTGGATCATCCTCCGGTTGGGGAACCTGTCCCAAACCCAAACGCCCCTCAATATCCGGCGCCGCCCCGACGTCGCACTGCGCGAAGCGCTGTTCCACCAGGCGCACTGGGCCTTCTACCGCGAACCTTTTGTGCTGATCTGGGGAATAACGGTGGGCGCATGGTTGGGATTGCTGCTGATCGCCATCGAAGCCATCGTCAATCCGATCCATTGGAACGACCTGCGATCGCCAACGCGGGGGCGCAACCTGATCATCCGCATCGGCATCGCGATCATGAGCACGATGCTCTACATCCAGACACAAAACCTGTGGGTCGCCATCCTCGCCGATACGGCTCTGGGCTGGGGACTGGGACAACCGGCAGATTCCCAGGATTAGCTCACTCCCAAAGGGACCGCACAAATGAGAATTCAACGATTCAGGCTCTATTTGCCCTGGCTGATCGGCGCGTTCTTACTGGCGCTGCCGCTGTTGCCCGCGCGCGCGGACACGCTCGTCGTGACCAAGACGGCGGACACGAACGACTACGTCTGCGACGCGGACTGCTCGCTACGCGAGGCCGTCGCGGCGGCCGTTTCCGGCGATACGATCACGTTCGACGCCGGCCTGTCGGGAGAAACGCTGACCCTGACGACCGAGCTGGTCATCACCCGCTCCATCGCCCTGGACGGCAGCGCGCTTGCGGCGCACGTCAGGATCAGCGGCGGCGATGCCACGCGCGTGTTCTACATTGACGCCGGCGCCGACGTGACCTTCGTCCACCTGGACGTAATCAACGGCAACGCCGTCGGCAACGGCGGCGGCGGCTACAACAGCGGGAGATTGACGCTGACAAATTGCACCTTCGCCGGCAACAACGCCGCCGACTACGGCGGCGGCATCTTCAACAACGGGGCGCTCACCGTAACCCACAGCAGCATGGTCGGCAACCGGGCGCGCTACGGGGGAGGGCTCTTCAACAACGGCGCCGGGGTGGGAAGCGTAAACGGCAGCACACTCAGCGGCAATCACGCGGGCGTCTCCGGCGGCGGCATCTACAACACCGGCGGGGTCGTCACCATCACGTCCGGCACACTTTCGGGGAACAGCGCCGCCAACCTCGGCGGGGGCATCAACAATGTCTCCGGGGGAACCATGTCTCTGATCGCCGCCACGGTCGCCAGCAACACGGCCAAAACCGGCGGCGGCGTCTACAACATCGCCACCCTGACCATTGCCAGCACCCTGATCGGCGACAACAGCGCCACGACCGGCCCGGATTGCAACGGCCAGATCACGTCCCGCGATCACAACCTGATCGAGAACGTCACCGGCTGCACGTTCAACGGCGACACGGTTCACAACGTCACCGGCAAGGATCCCCAACTGAGCCCGTTGGGCGACAACGGCGGCGAGACGACCACCCAGGCGTTGCGCGACGGCAGCCCGGCCCTCGATCAAATCCCCAACAGCGCCAACGAATGCAGCGACGGCCCGGCCCAGGACCAACGCGGATTCGCCCGGCCCAGCCCGGACGGCGGCGCCTGCGACATCGGCGCCTACGAGCGCCGGGTGAACCTGGAACTGTCCAAAAGCGTGAGCCCGACCCAGACCGCGCTCTACCGTGGCGCGGTCACCTACACCCTCGCCCTTCACAACGCCGGCGAGGGGGGAGAAAGCACGGTGACCCTCAGCGACACTCTGCCCGCCTCGGTCACGTTCGCGGCGTGGATCGGCCAGCCGGTAAGCGCCACGGTGGATGGCGGCGTGGTCGCCTGGCAAGGAGCGATCGCAGCCGGGGAACGCATCACCCTGACCTTCAGCGTCACCCAGACGGGCGGCTACGGCGAGACGATCACCAACAGCATGTGGGCCCACAGCCTCGCCGGCGACAGCAGCGCCGCGGCCGCCTTCACCGTGGAAGACAACCTGCCCCCCGCCGCCGACGCCGGCAGCCCGCAGACCGTCAGACCCGGCGCGAGCGTGCTCCTCGACGGCAGCGGCAGCAGCGATCCGCGCGGCGATCCGCTTACCTTCGCCTGGGCGCAGACCGGCGGCGTCACAGTGAGCCTGACCACAGACATCAGCCGCACTGCCTTCACCGCGCCCGCCCAGACCGGCGCGCTCACCTTCACCCTCACCGTCAGCGACGGCTACGGCCTGAGCAGCGACGACACCGTGGTGATCAGTGTGGAGGCTTATCGCGTGTACCTGCCGGTGGTTCTCAGATAGTGGGGAGTGCGGCTTTCCACAACCTTGCCGTCAGTTCCTCCAGCGACGCAATCTGCGGATTGCCAAGCTGCCCCATCACTTCGGCGATGATCTCCGCGCCGAATTCGTGCAGAAAGGTGAAGGCCAGCGCGCGGCGATAGAACGCGGCATCGAGCGGCAGATCCGGGTCGTAGGCAGCCATAAAGGCTTGCCGGCACCCGGCGTCGCGGGCCAGGCCGCTGAACCACAGGGCCGCCCACTCATAATCCACCGGCCCGACGAGGCTATCGGCAAAGTCAATCAGGGCGGAGATGCGCCAGACGCCGTCGCGCTCCTCCAGCAGAATGTGATCCTCGGTCAGATCGCCGTTCAACAACACAGCGGCCGAGGGAGGCATGGTTGACAACGTCTCGGTGAGGAAATACGGCAGCTCCTTGAGGAGGGTCAGAGGCAGCGCGCCCTCGCGCCGGTTTTGCGCCGCCAGGTTCTTGCGCCGCTCCTTGAGGAACCGTTCCCAGGGTTCCAGCGGCCCGGCGGGCGCCAGCAACGGCTCCGGCGGAATCCGGTGCAACGTATGCACCATGCGCCCCAGATCGGCGGCGATGTCCAACAAATTGTCGTGGGGAATCTGCGCCCTGACCTCGCGGATCGGGCGTCCCGGCAGGAAATTCATCACAATGTAAGGCCAGGGGCGGCGATCCTCAAAAACGCCCTGCGCGATCACCTGCGGAACCGGCAAGACCGGCGAAAGCAACGGGTAAAGCGCCCGCTCGATCTCGAAATCACGGTGACAGAACGGCGCGTACACCTTGAGTACGTAAGCCCGATCGAGCACAAACACCGCGTTCGTACCGGGGAACCCCGCCTCGACCTCGCGCACGGCCAGCCCCGCCTGCCGGCAAATCTCCAGCACCGCCGGCCTCCAGCGCGCCACGTCGGTAAAAAACTTACCCCACTCGCCCCAAGAATGAATAATCGGCAACATAGTGAATCTCCTAAAAATCTGAAGGCGAGGGGTTGAGGGCGGGTTGTGCCCGCCCCCCCCCACTTCTTCCCCTTTTATTGAAAGCGCAAGACGGAGCAAGAAAGAGAGGGT
>DAOUFX010000395.1:0-10078 GCA_034429675.1 Anaerolineae bacterium
GGGTGCAGCCCGCCCCCCACACCCCACTTCTCCCCTCTTCATTGAGATGATACCCAGTGACGATCATACACAGCGGGCCGAAGCGATGATGAGGTGAATATGGAAAACGGGGGTATGGACCGGGCGGAAAAACAAATTCTGGTGATCAGCGACAACGATATGTTGGCGCAGGTTATTGCCTGGAGCCTGCGCACCGGATTGAAAATGCAGGCAAAAGTCCAGGTGAGTGCCTCCAAGCATTCGCGGCACAGCGAACTCTACGACAAGAACATTCTGGATCTGATCGTTGTCGCGATGAGCTCGCCGAACAACGAGCCGGTCGTCGCGCTGGCGCGGGCTTCGTTGGGCAATTACATCGGCCACATTCCTATTCTCATCATTTCCGATAAGACGTTTCAGTCAGACTTGGGCGTGCACATTGTGCACCTCGATTTCCCTTTTGTAATTGACAAGCTGAATGACAAAGTCAACGCGATTCTTCAGCAAGATCCCGCCGATGCGGCTATGGCTGCCGAACAACGCGCGGCGTAAACAGGAGTATTCCCGATGATGACCAGCATTCGACAACGCTCCAATCTTTCATCTGCCAAAGATGTCGCTCAAAAGAGGCCATCTGAACCTGCGAGCGAGGGGCAAGTTCTGGTGGTGTTCCGGCTGGCGGAACAGATGTACGCCATTCCCATTCCGGTCATCATTCAAATTCTCGAAATGGTCACGATCACGCCGATTCCGCGAATCAATCCGGTGGTCAGAGGCGCGATCAACGTGCGGGGGGAGGTCATTCCGGTGCTCAGTATGCGTGGTTATCTGGACCTGGCCGAGTTGCCGCTGACCTTGAATACGCCGATCATCCTGGTGCAAGTGACGCGGCTGGGAACGCCGCCGGTTTCGCAAAAAATCGGCGTCATCGTGGATGAGGTTCTGGACGTGGTGCGCGCCTTGGATAACACCATCACGCCTTTGCCCAGCATTCTGCCGGAATCCTTGCAGCGCACTGCGCTCATCCAGGGGTTGGTGCAGACGCGCCAGGGGATGGCGATTTTGCTGGCCATGGAACAACTTTTCGCGACGGAATCGGCGTTGCCGGAGGCGCTATCTTTGGCTGCCGCTGAAGCACGCTCAGGAGACGGGGAATGAATGTCATCACGCCAGTACGCGATGAACTGCGCCTTTCGCCCAAGGATCACGAACGGTTTACGCAGTTGCTCCTGGAACGCTGCGGGATGCAGTTCTCGGAGGCGCGCCGGACGGAACTGACGGCGGGCGTCCATCAAGCTTTCGCCGCTTCAATGTGCGCCAGTTTGGACGATTACTACGAATTGCTCCACGATCCGCAATCAGGCGCCGTTGAGATGGACCGGTTGATCAATGCCGTCACGGTCGGAGAAACGCACTTTTTCCGCAATCGCCCGCAGTTCGATGCGCTTTACCAGCACGTGTTGCCGGAGATCATCGAGCGCAATCGCGCCACCCGCACCATGCGCATCTGGAGCGCCGGCTGCGCCAGCGGCGAGGAGCCCTATTCCATCGCGATACTTCTCAGCCAGTTGCTCCCTGACCTGGCCGACTGGAAGATCAGCATTCTGGGCACCGATATTAACAACGAGGCATTGACGCGCGCGCGCCGGGCCGTCTATGGCGAATGGGCTTTCCGTGAAGCGCGCGCGCGACGCTGGCGCCCACACTATTTTGAGCAGGACGGTAAGTTTTACCGGCTCACTGCCGAAATCCGGCGTATGGTCAAATTCGCCCGGTTGAACCTGGTCGAGGATAGTTATCCCGGTGCCAAAACCAACACCGAGCAACTGGATCTTATTCTGTGCCGCAATGTGACCATCTATTTCAGCGAGACGGTAACGCAGAAAGTGATCAACCGTTTTTATGATGCTTTGGTGGAAGGCGGATGGCTGGTGGTCGGCCACGCCGAGCCGTCTTTGAGCATTTACCGGCGCTACGAGACGTATAACTTCCCCGACGCCATCTTATACCGGCGGGGAGTTCCTGCCGAGGCCGTGAAACCGGCGCCGGTTCAGACGAGTCCCTTGCCCGCCGATCGTGCAACGTCCGCCGTTCCGCCCGATACGGCGGCAGAGACGCCTACCGATCCCATTGAGCAAGCGCGCCGGAGCCTGGAAATCGGTCACGCAGAAGAAGCGCGCGATCTGTTGCAGCCCCTGCTTCACGCCCGATCTGGGGACGCGAGCGTGTGCCTCTTGGTGGGCCAGGTTTACGCCAACCTGGGGCGTTGGGAAGACGCTGAAGCCTGGTGTCTGCGTGCGACATTTCTCGACCGGCTTTCTGCCGATGCTTATTACACGTTAGCCCTTGTCTTCCAACACCAGGGACGGCTGGACGAAGCGATTGACGCGATGAAAAAAGTTGTCTATCTCAACCGGAACAGCGTCTTGGGGCATTTTGGCCTGGCCAATTTGTACGGCGACAAGCGGCAGTGGGGTCAGGCGCAAAAGTCGTTGACGAACGCTTACCGTCTGCTCAACGCGCGCCGGGACGACGAGGTGCTCCCCGGATCGGGTGGGGTCACGGTGAAGAGTCTACGGCAGACTATTTTACGCCAACAACAACGCTGGCTGGCGAACTCATAGAGAAAAGTTGCAGAAGAGAAAGGAGTTACTGATGAACGTAGCACCCCTTGAGACAAAATTAGAAGAAGCGAATGCGCGTATTGTCGAGCTCGAAAGCACACTCCAGGAAAGACAGCGCCAGGAGCGCAGTCTGCGCCAACGCAGCAGCCAGTTGCAGATTGTCACGCAGGTCAACCGCATCACCGCCTCAATTTTGAACATTGACGAGTTGATCCGGCAATCGGTCAATCTCATCCTCGATTGGTTTGGCCTCTACTATGTCGGGCTATTTCTCGTTGATCGGGAGCGTCACTATGCCGTGCTGCGGGCCGGAACCGGCGAGGCCGGCGAGAAAATGTTGCTGGCCGGGCACCGGCTCGAAGTCGGGGGCGCCTCGATGATCGGGCAGTGCATCGCCAGCGGGAATCCGCGCATTGCGTTGGACGTCGGCGAAGAAGCCGTGCGGTTTGAGAACCCCTATCTGCCTGAAACGCACTCGGAACTGGCGCTGCCGCTGCGCTCACGGGATTGGGTGATGGGAGCTTTGACGATCCAGAGCGTCAAGGTGTCGGCCTTCGACGATGACAGCATCACCATCATGCAGTTGCTGGCCGACAATCTGGCGACGGCCATTGACAACGCCGAGCTGTACACGTCGTTACAAAAAGAGCTGAACGAGCGTGAGAAGGCCGAAGCGGAACGCATCCATTTACAAAAAGAAGTCATCGCCGCCCAACAGCGCGCCATCCAGGAGCTTTCCTCCCCCATCATTCCGGTATTGGACAGCATCATCGTTTTGCCGCTGATCGGCAGTGTGGACTCGCTGCGCGCCAAAGACATTATGCGCAATTTGCTCAGCGGGATCACCCAGTATCACGCCCGGATCGTCATCCTCGACATCACCGGCGTGCCCATTGTAGATAGCGGCGTCGCCAATCACCTGAACAAGACGATCAAGGCGGCCCGGCTCAAGGGGGCGCACACGATCGTGACCGGCATTTCGGAGGCGGTGGCCGAAACGATTGTGGACCTCGGCATTGACTGGAGCGACATCAACACGTTGACCGATCTGCAAACCGGGTTGATCTTTGCGCTCAATCGCCTGGGGTACACGTTGCACCGGCGTAATGGGAAGGAGTAACGGCAACGATGGCAAAAGTACTGATCATTGAAGACAGCATGGTTCAGGCCATGCGGTTACAGGACATCCTGGAGGAGAACGGGCTCGTCGTGCGTTGCGCGCACTATGGCGAAACCGGCATTGAGCTGGCGCGCCAGTGGTTGCCGGATGCGGTGGTCCTGGACATCAAAATGCCGGCTATGGACGGGTTCGAGGTCTGCCGGCGGTTGTTGAACGATGCGCGCACCGCCAACATTCCTATCATCACCCTATCGGGGACGATAGGTTTTCCCACCCGCCAGCAATCGCTGGAATTAGGAGTGGTCGAGTTTATTCCCAAAGGCGATTTTGCTTATGCCGTCCTGCTGGAAACTCTGCGGCAATTGCGCATTTTGAGTCCACAAGAAGCACCAAGGACTGAGAATTAGAAGGGAGGTATTTTTTGTGCACGGTACCCTGTGTGCAAAAAACACCTCCCATTAACCTGGCCGTTAGAAGCGGCTATGGACTTGCGACTTTTCGACTTTTGACTTGCGACTATTTCGAAGGAGTAACCGAATGATGAACACCAAAACAGAACTGGAAGCTCAGGTCGAGGCGCTGAAATCTCAACTGATTCAAGCGCGCACCCTGCAAGAGATCGGGCGCGATCTGAACATGGCGCGCAATGAAATGGATCTGCTCAGAGCCCTGGCGCAGCCGGCGTTGAGCGTTGACGCTGCCGAGATCAGTTTAGCCTACGTTGATCTGGACGACATGGGGCGACCGGCCTATCTGGAGGTCGTCGCGATGGTTGCCCCACACACGGCGAGCGGGTCATTGGCGAATGGAACGGCGGCGACAGAAGCTGTCGCGCAGCCGGACGAATCGGCTCTGATCGGAATCAGGTTGCGCTGGAAGCAACATGCGCCGGCGCGCTTGTGGGAAGCGCATCCCGACACGCCCACCTACATCGCCGATGCCAAACAGGAGGAAGCGCTGAACAAGGCCGTCAAGACGCACATGGCCCGCCTGGGGCTCCGCGCCGAAGTGGCCATCCCGCTGCGGCAGGCCGAGCGTTGGGTCGGCGTCATCCTGTACGATTGGCGCGAACCGCACACCGTCAGCGATTTCGAGCGGGCCATTTTCGACGCGCTGCCGGCTTTGGTCACGCCGGTGGTGGAAAATCAACGGCTGGTCGAGCGTCTGGAAAAAATTGTTGAAGCGCGCACGACCGAATTGCGCGAGAATCAGTTCCTTTTCCAGACCTTTCTGGATAACTTCCCCGATCTGGCGTTTGCCAAGGATTTGGAGGGACACTTCATCCTGAGCAACCGTGCGTTGGAGAGAACTTTCGAGGCGTCGCGTGGGAATCTCATCGGCAGAACGATCTACGACTTTGTGCCCGAGGAAACGGCGGACGGCATGTGGGCGACCGAGCGCCGCGTCCTGGAAACCGGCAAACCGATGGAAGTCGAGCACGTCACGCACGATCACGACAACCCTCGGATCAAGTGGCTGGTGGAGTTCCCGCTCTACGACGCCGATGGCAAAATCTACGCAGTCGGCGGCATCGCTACCGACATCACCGAGCGCAAAGAGGCGGAAGCCGAGCAAGCGCGCTTACAGCAGGAAACGTTGATGGCGCAGCAGGAAGCGCTGAAGGAATTGGCCACGCCCATCATTCCGGTGATGGATCGCATCATTGTGATGCCGTTGGTCGGCCACGTGGATTCGCTGCGGGCCAGGGACATTATGCGCTCGCTGCTGGCCGGCATCACCGAGCATCGCGCCAAAGTGGTGATCCTGGATGTAACCGGCGTCTCGATCATTGATACCGGCATCGTCAACCATTTGAACAAAACCATTCAGGCGGCCCGGCTGAAGGGCGCCCATACTATCGTCACGGGCCTTTCTGACGCCGTCGCCGAAACGATCGTGGACCTGGGGATTGACTGGGGAGACGTCGAAACGTTGAGCGAGCTGCGCACCGGCCTGCTCGCCGCGCTGAGGACGCTGGGGTATCGCGTCTGCAAAATTCAGCGTCCGCAAGAGTCCGTGTAAGCCAATGAGGTGATGGATATGGAAACGTCAGCGATTCAAAAACTGGAAGATTTGCTGTTGGTGGCAGTGCCGCGCGATTTGATGGACGACGAAGTCCTGCACCTGCGCCGCCAGGTTGTGCGCGAGATCCGCAAACATCATTCGCATTGGGTGATGTTGGATTTTTCGGCGGTGGATATTTGCGACAGCTTCTTTGGCCGGTTCATCCAGAGCACCGCCGATATGGTGGGGCTGATGGGCGCGGACGTGATCGTTTCCGGGTTGCAGGACGCCGTCGTCGAGACGATGGTCGAGCTGGGGATGGTGCTGCCCAACATTCACGCGGTCTTGAGCCTGGACGACGCGCTGACTCTCAGCCGGGCCACGCAACGCATCCAGGCGCCGTGGGCAATGGGTGAGGCCCTGGAATTTGATGAAGACGGGGACAGCTGGAGCCAGTTCACAACCAATCCGCGCAGTCAGGACGACCATCTTTTTGACGAAGTGTAGCCGAAACGAGGTGAACGATGGACATTGAACGTTTATTGCCGGTTCGCCAGACCATCAGCAGTGTGATGGATGTGGTCAAGGTGCGACGGCAGGGCCTGGAGATGGCGCTGGAGTTGGGATTCCCCACGCCTGAAGCGACCAAAATTGCCGTGGTGATCTCGGAGCTGGGCCGGAATATTGTTCTGTACACCCGGGGCGGGTTGATCAACCTCATCGCCTACACCGGCGACCGCAAAGGCATCAAGATCATCGCGCAAGATCAGGGGCCGGGCATCGGCAACCTGGATCAGGTGTTGGAGGGCGGGTACTCTTCGTCAAACGGCATGGGCTTGGGGCTGTCGGGTTCCAAACGCATTATGGACGAATTCGAAGTGAAGTCGGTGGCCGGGGTCGGCACCAAGATTACGGGCACGAAATGGTTACGGTGAATCCTTTTGAGCGAGGCGCTTCGATGGCAGAACACATCACGTTGAAGGCACACATTGCGATCGCAAACACCGGCGACATCGTCGTTGCCAGCCAGAAGGGCCGGCTTCTGGCCAGGGAATTCGGCTTTTCAACGGTTGACCAGTTTATCGCCGCCACCGTCATTTCCGAAGTCGCCCACAACATGGTCACTTATGCGCTGCATGGAGAAATTTTTCTGAACATTATCGAAGAGGACTCAAGACGGGGTCTGTTGCTCATTGCGTCGGACGAAGGGCCAGGAATCGCCAACATCGAACTGGCTCTGCAAGATGGCTATTCGACGGGGAGCGGTCTGGGCCTGGGGCTTTCGGGGGCTAAAAGAATGATGGATGAATTCGAGATTGTCTCAGAGCCCGGCAAGGGCACGACCATCACCATGAAGAAATGGCAGGTGTGACAGTATGAACGGGAAATCCCTTGCAAGTTTTTTCAATGTGCCGCGACGCCAATGTCCTGAAGCCGAGAAAGCCGCCTGTCCCATCCAGTGCGGCGTTGTGCTCAAGGCAATGAGCGGGTACGCCGAATCCGGCGACCAATATCTGGTCAAGGCTGTGCCGGGCGGCGTGTTGGTCGCGGCCATTGACGGGTTAGGCCACGGCGAGAAGGCGGCAGTCGCGGCCAAAGCGGCGGTCGCGACGCTGGAGCAATATCCTCAGGAACCGCTCCCCGCATTGGTTAACCGCTGCCATAAACGCCTGATTGGGACACGCGGCGTCGTGATGAGCCTGGCGTTCATTGACTTCACCAGCCGCTCTTTGACCTGGGTGGGCGTCGGCAATGTCCACGGGGTGCTGTTGCGCGCCGATCGCGCCGTTCAGCCGCCGCGCGAGCTTTTGCTGTTGCGCGGCGGCACCGTCGGCTACCGTCTGCCGGAGCTGCGTCCTGAGGTGCGCTCCGTCGCTGCCGGCGACACGTTGATTTTTGTGTCGGACGGCGTGCGCAGTGGCTTCATGCACGAGGTCAACCTCGGCTTCACGCCGCAACAAATTGCCGACGATGTGTACGAGCGGCACGCACGCGGCACAGACGACACGCTGATTCTGGTCATTCGCTACACACCGGAGCAAGTATGACCACCGAGAAAATTGTTCCTGAAGGGTTCGATGGCGTGGATGCCGCCTACGTCCGGCAAATCTGGGCGCGGCGCGCCGCCCGCCTGGCGCAGACGCCGTTGGAAGAAGACCAGGGCATTCATATTCCGTTGGTGTTGATCCGGCTCGGCGTTGAGGTTTATGCGCTGGATGCGCGTTACGTCTGCGATATCCGTCCGGCCGAGCTGATCACCCCGGTGCCGCGCACGCCGGCATGGGTTGCCGGCGTCGTCAGTGTGCGCGGACGCATCATCTCGGTCATTGATCTGGGGCGCTACCTGGGGTTGCCGGCCCCACAGACGCCAGAAGAGCCCCGCGAGCATTACCTGCTCGTCGTTGAGACGGCGGCGATGGAGCTGGCGCTGCTGGTGGATGAAGTGCTCGCCGTGAAGTCCGTGCCGGAGAGCCAGATTCAAGACGCCGGCGACGTCATGACGTTGAATATCGGCCCGGATTACGTGCGGGGTATCGTGAAGAATCGTGCGCCACACGAGCCCGGCGACCTCTTGCACGTCGAACCCGCGCCAGAGGCGTTGTGGGTCATTTTGAATTTACCGGCCCTTTTGGAAGACAGAAAACTGATCATACAAGAGGAATTGACGTAAAGCAGAGGTTAACCCTCGAGGAAGGAGTTAGAAGAATGATGACACGCACATATAGCGAAACCCATCTGATCGAGCGGGCCCTGGCGCAACACCAGAGCGATTTTGTAGCCAACGTTGCTCGTTATGGCGCCCGAGGCGCGGGGATAGCGGCGGCGGCCATGGCTTTGCTCTGGTTGTTCAATCCTTCCTACCTGCAATTGCCCGGCATGGCATTTCTTTGGGCCGTGGCCGCCGGTGGGATGAGCCTGTGTCCCGTTTTTGCTCGCCAAAATCGGGGGGCGCTGAGCCGGTATTTCCTGTTGGGCGGCCTGTGGGTGCTGAGCAGCGCAGGTTTTCTGCTGATGCCGGAGATTGTTTCGGCGGCTACGGTGGGGTACGTGCTCTTGATGATCCTGGGATACCAACTGTTGGGCGCCGGAGCCATGCCGGGCGTCATCACGGCAGGAACGATCTTGCTGTTGAGCAACACGTTGTTGGGGAGTCTGGTTACACCGGAATGGACCAAACCGTTGCCGGAGCTGCTGGGGATTGCGCTCAATCTGATTCTGACGTCCGGGGCGGCGGGCGCGGTGGTTTTCCTGATCGCGCAGCATGCCCGCATTCAGGAGCAGGCTGCCATCGCCCAACGCTCTGTCGAACAGGCGCAGCTCGAAGCGACCGTGCAACGCTACGTCGAATACATGGCCCACGTCGCCCAGGGGAATCTGGCGGCGCACATTCAGATCGAGGAAGGGCCACATGCCAACGCACCGCTGGCCGTTCTGGGGAAGGGCCTGAACACGATGGCCGACAGCCTGCGCATCATGATCGTGCAGATCAAGGAAGCCGTCAACGGGCTCAGCTCGGCCACGACCGAGATTCTGGCGGCGACGGCGCAGCAGGCCGCCGGCGCCAGCGAACAATCCGCCGCCATCTCCGAGACCACCACGACGGTGGACGAGCTCAAGACGATTGCCGAGCAAGCCTCGCGCCGTTCCCAGGAAGTTTCTACCGCAGCTCAGCGCAACGTGGACATTTCGCAATCGGGGCAACACGCGGTGCAGGATACTATCGAGAGCATGGAGCAGATCAAAGAGCGCGTGGAAGGCATCGCCGAGAATATCCTGGCGCTTTCGGAGCAGACGCAGCAGATCGGCGAGATTATCGCCACGGTCAACGACATCGCCTCCCAGTCCAACATCCTGGCGTTGAACGCTTCGGTGGAAGCGGCGCGGGCCGGCGAGCACGGCAAGGGATTTGCCGTGGTGGCCGTCGAGGTGCGCAATCTGGCCGAGCAGTCCAAGCAGGCGACGGCGCAGGTCAAAGCGATCCTCTCCGAAATCCAGAAGGCCACCAACGCCACGGTGATGGCGACCGAAGAAGGCACCAAGCGGGTGGACGAGGGCGTGACGCTGGCAGCGCAGGCGCGACAATCCATCGAACAACTTTCCGGCGTCATCAACGAATTGGCGCAGGCTGCGGTTCAGGTGGTAGCCGGAGGGCGGCAGCAGGTGGCCGGCATCGAGCAGATCGCGATGGCGATGCAAAACATTGACCAGGCCACCGTGCAAAGCCTGGTGAGCACGCGCCAGATGGAACGCGCCGCGCAGAATCTCAACCAGCTGGCGCACCGTCTGGCCGACCTGGTGGCGCAGTATGAATTGGGGAAGAAGTAGAGAGTAGGGGGTGGGGGATTTGGGG
>DAOUFX010000396.1:0-10793 GCA_034429675.1 Anaerolineae bacterium
CGCAGCCCGCCCCCAAACCCTCACTATTGGGATGATACGTTCTTTTAATTCTCAGAAGGGAGATTTTACCAGGTTTGAATTTACAGTGAATGAAGAAGAGAATCCTGTGCTGGTTGAGTTCGAGTCGGCAGAAGCGCAAGAGGGCGGTCTGAGCCCCGAGGCGGTTGGGGAAATTGCCAAAAAATCGGCTTATGCTCTCAACTACGCGATGAACACCATCCGCACGATGGCCGACAAGATCACCGAGACCGTCGGCAAAGTCGCGGAAAAACCTGCCAAAGTCACCGTCGAATTTGGCCTCAAGCTGGATCCCGAAGCGGGAGCCTTCATTGCCAGCGCCGGCACAGAGGCCCAATTCCTGGTTTCCCTGACGTGGAAAAATGACGATTAGTAGGGGCGAGGCATTCCCGACATCAATTCTGGATTTTTGAGTATTGTGCGAGCCGGCAGCTTGTGTTTTGGAACAGGCTGCCGGCTTGTTTTATGCGTGTTCGCTCTCCGTCGGTGCAATGAAGGGCATCGGCGGGCGTTCGCGGCGTGGACTGCGCAGCCAGCGCGCCAGCCACAGGCGCCAGCGCAATACCCACCAGCGAACCACGGCGACCTGGCGCTCCTGCCGGGTCAGCGGTTGCGGCGAATACCATGCCTGAACATACATCTCTATCAACTCGTGGATTTCACCCTCGGCGCCGGGGAGCACTTCCTGGGCCAGGTCGCGCCGCGCGGCGATTTCGTTCAAGCGCAGAATCAGCGCGTCGGCGGCCTCGTAGGGTGTTTGTCCTCTCTCGATGGGTGCGCGCAATGCCTCCTGATAACGGCGCAACCGGTGGTAGAGCCGCGTGACCGTCCCGTTGGCCGTGCCCCACGTCAACAAAAAAGCGCTGTCAAGCAGTGAATACAGCAACACGGCGGCCAGAGTCGCGCCCAGAGCGATGAGCAGCCACCAGACCGCCGTCTGATAAGGCAGCGCCGCCGGTTTGGTCTCGCCCAGCGGCGTCCGATCAATTTCGCCCAAATCTGCTTCCGGCAGATTCGTCACGGAACGATTGATCTCCGGGTACCCGCCCGTCGGTTCGAATTCCACCCAGCCGATGCCGCCAAAATAGATTTCGGGCCAGGCGTGGGCGTTGGCTTCGGTGATGATATAGCGAGCGTTGGCGACGTCATACGAGCCTGAGGCATAGCCGATGACCATGCGGGCCGGCAGGCCGGCGGCGCGCGCCAGCACCACCATAGACGTAGCGTAGTAGTCGCAATAGCCTTTCTTCAAATCGAAGATGAAATAGTCGGCGATGTCGCTGTTTACCGGCGGCAATGGCACGTGCAGGGTATACGTATACCGGCGGAGGTACTGTTCGATGGATTTGGCGCGATCATACACGGTCGGCTCGGTCGCCGTCAGGGTCAGCGCCAGCTCGCGCAGACGATCGGGCAGGTCTGCGGGGAGTTGCAGGTAGCGCTCCTGAATCCATTGCGGGATTTCGGTCCCGGCAGCGCGCAGCTCCTCGTCGGTCACCTCCATCGTCAGCGAATCGGCCAGGTATGTTTCGCCTGCGGTGGTCGCCGCGAAAATTTCAGCCGGAGAGCGCCAGTGAACCTGGAACGGCTGGTTGATCGAGAGCAGGGCGCCGTCCACGTGCACGGTGCCGTCGGATGGGCCGATCATCGTGATCTCTTGCCGCACCGTCCTGGCGTAGGGCGCGTTCGGGTCCATGGTCAGTTCCCCGGGTTCGTATTGGGTGATCGCAGTGCCGCTCGTCGCCCATCCCTGGCCGTAATACCAGTCGTAGGTGAGGCTGCGCCAGTAGTGACGCGGAACGTCTAAATCTTCGATGGGGATCATCGCGTCGGGCATGGGCGGCAGCTCGCCGGTGCGGATGGCCATCACCAGCCGGTGCGAGAGCTCCGGGCCGGAGTCAATCAGGTGTTTTCGGGGCAGCGTCGTCACTGCCGCCCGCTCGATGGGGGTCGCCGGTTCCGCCGGGCCCGGTTGTTGTTCGATCCCCAGCGAATCGGCCATAGTGGGCCGGTCCGTTTCATCTTTTTGGTGTAGATCCCTGATCCATTCGACGAAGTCCTGAAACTTTTCCACGCTGATGGCCGGGGAGACCGCCGCAATCAGCACCAGGCTGAGGGAAACGGCGAGCGCTGCCGTCACTAAGTCTCCCCAGAGATCGCGGGAGAAATCAATGCCGACGCGGTTCCAGCGCAGCTCGCGCGCCCGGTGGCGATCCACGGCCATCAATAGAAGTGTAAACCCAATCATCGGCAAAAGGACGAAGGACGAAGCCCAGGCGTAATCCAGGATGAAGGAGACGAGGATGCCGCCGGGGAGCACCGCGACCAGCGGGTCGTGGCGGCGGTTGACGCTCCAGCCGGCCCACCAGGCGCACAGCCAGATCGCCAATCCCCAGACCAACGCCGTGGCCACCGGATCGTAGACGGCGGCGTTTCTGGTGAGCGCGTAGAGCCAGGCGCCGGTGCGTTCAAGCAATGTCCACAGGCTGCCCCACAAATCGGCGTAGGTTTGGGGCAGCCGCGACCAGTCTATGACCCGCGTCACCACAATCGGCGCGCGCGCGGCTGCGTCGCCGGCGAAGATCCAGCGCGTCAGCGCTGCGATCCAGTCTCCCACCCACTGCGCCATCTGGATCAGCGTCGCGAAGGCGCTGCTGTAGATTTGAAAGACTTTGCCTTCCAGCCGGCCTACCCGTAACAAAACCATTTCGAGCCCAAAGAAGACTCCAGCCACCCCGCCGATCCAGCCGGGCGCCGGGAACGCCGCCAGCACCCAGCCGGCGGTCGCTGCCGTCGTCATGATCAGCACTGCGTACCAGGTATCCAATCCGCGAACGACGCCGGTGAGGCCGTAGACTATACAAACCAGTGCAACCAGCAACAGCGCCCAGGTCAGCAGTCCTTTCGGGCCGAGCGCGTGAATCAAGCGGCCTGCCCAACCGGATGCGGATTCTTCTCTCAACATAAGCTTTTATCCGATAGATCGCCACGGCATATCCGGGACGGGGTTGACCGACACCACTTTGCCGGTCTTCAGTGCGCGCCAGGCCCACCGTCCCTGTTGTCCGGGTTTGGCTTCCGGGCGATCGAGCACATCGCGGGTGATGACGTAGTTGGCGATGCCCATGTTGGTCAGGGAAATCGCCGCCTGATCCACCGGCTGGGTTCCCCCAAACGAGACGGGATCCAGCAGCAGGACGGTTGGCACGACGCCGTGGCGGATCAGCGGGTCCATATCTTCCAGCCATTCCGCCTTTGTCGCTGCCGTGATAATGATGATGCTGGCGCGCTGGCTGATGCTGGGGCGGACGCGCGCCAGCACCTCTGACAGCGGGCTCGATCCGAAATTCATAAGGGCCAACGCGCGCAGCACCTCCCAACGGTGCCCTTCGCCGGTTTGCGGGGGCAGCCAGACCAGCGCGTCGC
Organism: Anaerolineae bacterium; assembly: GCA_034429675.1. GTDB lineage: Bacteria > Chloroflexota > Anaerolineae > B4-G1 > SLSP01 > JAKQHY01. The sequence goes on from DAOUFX010000396.1 coordinate 3,445, forward strand.
CCTGCGCCACCAGGCCCACGGCCCGGCGCGAACGCAACCCGCGATCGGCCAGCGACGCCGCCAGGATGATGCCGTGTTCGCCGGTGGAGTTCTCGCCCTCGCCGACCTGCACGGCGCGATCCATGTCCAGCAAAATCCACCAGTCGCTGGAGGGGGTGCCGTCGAACAGGCGCACAAAGAGCTCGTCGCGCCGCGCCGAGGTCTTCCAGTGAATCCAGCGGCGGCTGTCGCCGGGGACGTACTCGCGCACCATCGCCGCGCTGACGGTGCGTTCGGCGGCTGTCGTCCGCGGACGCCCGGTCCCGTAGCGCCCGCCCGGCGCCACGTCAATGGTAGGCAGCGGCACGATCGGCGGCAGGACCAGCAACGGCATGGTGGAAGGATAGTCGAAGGTGAGGGTGTAGAGGCCAAACGGATCTCCGGCCTGCAACGTCGTCGGCCCCAGATTGAACAGCCCCCGGCGGGTACAGACGGCTTCGGTGTGCCAGCGGATCGAGTCGTGTCCCGGCAGGCCCGTTCCCCGGCTGACCTGATAATCCGGCAGGGTCGAGTTATCGGCAATCTCGGCCCAGACTACCGGAGCCCAGCCGTTGTTGCGCAAGGTGAATCGCTCCACCAGGCGGTCGCCCACCTGAGCCCACCCGAAACGCATCTCGCGTGAAAGATCGAGTCCGCGCGCCAGCGACCTGACCCACAGGTAGCTCACCAGCCAGGCTCCGCCCAGCGCCACAAACAGGATACGCCAACCGCGATACGGCGTGAGGAAGTCAATGATGAGGGTGATGACGGCCAACGCCGGCAATAGCCACGAATTCAACTTGAGTTTGGGCTTGATGTCCATAGGGGTTACTTCTTGGCGTACTGGCCTTCGGGCATCGGCAGCTCCTCGAAAATTGCGGCCAACACCTGTTCCGCCGTGACGTTGCGCAGGCGCGCGCCGGGGCTCATAATCAAGCGATGCGACAGCACCGAGGAGGCCAGCGCTTTGATGTCGTCCGGCAGCACGAACTCGCGCCCGTACAGCGCCGCGCGAGCCTGGCCGGCGCGGTACAGCGTCAGGCTGCCGCGTGGGCTGGCCCCCAGGAAGATGTCGGGGTGGTCGCGCGTCATCTTGACGACGCGCACGATGTATTCCTTGACTGCCGGCGCGACGTGGACCGACTTGATGGCTTCTTGCGCTTGCAACAGGTCGTCAATCGTCGCTACCGGTTTGATGTCCTCGACGGGGTGGTGGAATTGCTGGCGGTTCAACACTTCGATCTCATCTTCGAGTTCGGGATATCCCAGGGTGACACGCAACAAGAAGCGATCCAGTTGCGCTTCGGGCAGGACGAAGGTGCCTTCGTACTCTACCGGGTTCTGCGTTGCCATCACCATAAACGGCTCGGGCAGCTGGTGTGTGACGCCGTCCACCGTCACCTGGCGTTCTTCCATCGCCTCCAGGAGCGCGGCCTGGGTTTTGGGCGTTGCCCGGTTGATTTCATCTATCAACACGATTTGCGCCATCAACGGCCCCGGCTGGTATTCGAATCCGTGTGTGGATTGGTTGTAGATGGAGACGCCGGTCACGTCGCTCGGAAGCATATCGGGGGTGAACTGGATGCGGCCGAAGGAGCCGCCGATCGAACGCGCCATGCTGCGCGCCAGCATCGTCTTGCCGACGCCGGGCACATCTTCGATCAACAAGTGCCCGCGACTGAGCAGCCCTACCACGGCGAGACTCACCGCCGCGCGCTTCCCGACGATCACCGTTTCGATGTTTTCAATCAAACGCTGCGCAAAATCTTGTACTTGTGTCATGCATGCCTCCCTGAGAATAGTTCCAAGTTGGTATCTTCGCAAAACCTGGGGAGGGGTGGAGGCTTGGGGGCAGGCTGCGCCCGCCCCCCAACCTCCCCCCCCGGATTTTTCGAAGATACTTTGTGGGCCTGGAAAAATTATAGCATAGCGCATGAAAGCTGCCAATAGTGACACTATAAAGGAAGGCGCGCGGATTTTTGCAGACTTGTTGGGGGGATTGGGCCCTGGACGGTGCGGCTAAACCGGCCCTGGTCAGACGGGCAGGGTTTCAGAATCGAATATCTGACAGGTTTATACGAGCCGTGGTCGAGTAAGGATGTTGTAATCCAAAGTAACGACTATTCCGCGCCTGTTGAAAACCTGTCAGGTCTGGGTAGCGGCTTGAGTTAAATATTGTGAAGGCTATGCCTTACTCTGACACAGTTGGCGTAATTTATCTCGAAAGTAGCCGAAACTCGGCGAAAGATTGTGTTCCACATCCATCTGTGGGGCGATTCCTTTTGCCCATATCGCCTTTTCCCGTCCTATTGCCTGCCATCCTTGATTACTCAGGGCATGGCTACCCCCTGGAACAATTGCGTCGGCCAGTATCTCCCAGGTGCCACAGATGGCATCTTGAGTATAGGTATCGAGAATCCGGTCTTTAGCATGGGGATAGGCTGTTTTGAGTGCGGCTTGATCACCCAAATACCATGCTTCTCCCTCTTCTATGGCGATACAATAGTGTGTTTCGGGCGCAGGGTGACAAGATTTCAATACATCCAGCAGCTCACGGCGGAATGTTTTGAGACAACGATCATCCAAATCACACACAACGATGAGAATTGCTATATAATCGGAGGGGTAGGCCATGAAGCTATGTCCATATCCTCGAATGAGTCGCGGTAATTGATCAAGTAGAATACGTTTTTGTGCGTCAGATTTTGGTTTCAATCCCACAGGAATCCGTCCTATGCCTTTGTAAGCATGGACGCTAAAAGTATGATCAACGCCAATAATTTTGGGAACCAGCGCATCCAGCATAGCTTTTCCAGAGGCATCCTCTACCAAAATTTCAAAGTGCATTGTGTTTATCTCCGGTCAAGATAATCGCTGTACCAGAGTCCACCCAATGGTAGGCCTTCTTCCACCAAATCCTTGACCACCGGGTCCTCGCTTGCACGCCGAATGACGGAAAAACCATCCGCGCCCTTTTCCAAAACCCACACTTCATCCGGTTGCAGGGCATCCACAAAATAAGGTTGATGAGTAGTTACAAAGATTTGGGAGCCATTCTTGCTTGCCTTGGCGCGTACACGGAACTCTTGCGCTAAGGTATCTAATAACTTGTGATAGAGTCCGTTCTCCGGTTCCTCAATACACAGAAAGGGTGGCGGAGTGGGGTCCTCTAATAATAAAAGATAGGCAAATACCTTCAGCGTTCCATCAGACATTTGTTGGGCATAAAAAGGGTCCTGGAAACCAGTGTCATTGAAACGCAATAGTAGTCTTCCATCGGGGCTACGCATTGTGCTGATTTTGTCCACACCGGGGATGCGTTGTGCAATTCTCGCCAAGATGGATTGAAACTTCTGTGGGTGCTCGCGTTCCATAAACTGGACGACATTGCCAAGGTTGTCTCCATGCACATTTAAATGTTTTTGTGGCCCGGCAAGAGGTAAACTGCGGGCTGCGTCTGGGGTAAAGTAACTCAGATACCAACCCTCAATGAATTGGCGAAATGCAGCGATACGAGGATGTTGTTTAAGCGAGCCTAGAGTAGCAATGCCTAGCTTGCGTTTGTCATTCAGCTCTACCAGTTCAGTTTCGCGACTTTCTTCACCGGCCTCGCCTTTCTGAATGCTTTCCATCAGGTTTGCCAGATCAAATTCTTCCTGATCGTCTTTGACTAGTTGACCTACGGCTTCGCCTTTCCAAGCAATACCTTTACCTTCATCAAGCATCAAAAAAGAGAAAGGACGACCTGAACTTTGTTTTCTTCTCCGTTGACGAAGTCGTTCCCGCTTGACGTATGGTCGCTTTGATTCATCTATTGCAATTGCCAATTCATACGTAATGGGACGGGTGTCATTATTTTCCCTATAATAAACCTGGAACTCAATCCACCCTGCTTGTCCCTGCGAGAAAATGCGTTCGAAACCTCCGCGCCCTCGCGCATCACACGCTTCCTCTACCCCGCCGCGTAAACAATCCGCCAGGAATCCAAACGCATCGAAAAGAGTGCTTTTGCCTACGCCGTTCTTGCCAATGACCGCCGTCATCGGTGTTAAGGGAGGAGCCTGTTGCATATTCCACAATCTACCTAATGTAATATCACGCAATGCCCGATAATTTTTGATTCTAAATCCTTCGATTCTAGCCATCTCGACTCCTTTGTTGGTCCTCCCGCTCACCCGAAATCTAGCAAGTTCGATGTCAGATTAACTATGTTGGGGCAATATAGACCATGCGCGAAAGTATAATTGAATTAAAGAAAGCCGCAAATTTGGGAGATTTGGCCTGGTAAGTGTCCAGGAATTTATCGGCACTGCCCTTGAGTAGTTTACGTTCTCCGATTTTGAAGTATCATCCGGCGATATGCAAACCAAGACACAATCCATCATCAGTAAACTCCCCGACGGTCCGGCGCTCGTCGTGCGATGGCCGGGCGTGCCGGAGCCGGGGCCGGCAGATCAGGTTTTGTGGGCGGCGGCGCGGACGATTCCGGCAGGCGCCCGCGTTTTCGTCGCCGGGCCGGGGGCGACAGGCGCCGCGCTGTGGGTGGCGCGCTCCGGCGCGGCGACGTTGTGCTGGACCGACAACATCGCCGAGGCGGAAAGTCTGCGCGCGACCATGACGCATCATCGCTTTGAGTGTGTTTTGTCCACTGCCGACCTCCCCGGTTCGACCGGCGCGCCGCATCGCATCGTCGCGCAGTCCGGGTTTGCCGGAATCGCGCCGGAGAGCTGCGACATGGCGCTGCTCTATCTGCCGCGCGGCAAAGAGCGGCAGGCGGAGCTGTTGCAGCTGGCCGGCGCCGTCCTGCGGCCCGGCGGGCGGTTGGTCTTCGCCGGGGCGAAAAACGAGGGGGTCAAGACCGCGCTCAAGCAGGCTCAGAGCCTCTTCGGGCAGGCGGGGATCGTCGCGCACAAGGGCGGCTGTCACGCCGGGCTGGCGCAGCGGACGGCGGGGAATTTCCCTATGCCGGAGCTTGCCTGCGAAGAAACGCTCACGACCGTGGATGACATGGCCACCCGTTTGATTTCGTGCGCCGGCGTTTTTGCCGCCGGACGCCTGGACGAGGGCGCCGCTTCGTTGATCGCCGGGATGCGCGTTCAACCGGGTAGCCGCGTGCTCGATCTGGGCTGCGGCGCCGGGGTGGTGGGACTGGCGGCGGCGCGGCGCGGCGCCGTGGTCACGTGCAGCGACGTTTCGGCGCGGGCGACGGAATCCACCCGGCGGACGCTGGCCGCCAACGGCTATCCCCAGGCCCAGGTTGTCCTGACGTGCGGCGCGGCGGGTCTGCCGGACCGGGCGTTCGAGACGGTGGTCACGAATCCGCCCTTTCACCAGGGGCACGGAGTAGATTTTGAGGTTGCGCAGTTGTTTGTCAGAGAAGCGGTGCGGGTGCTTACTTTCGGCGGGCGCCTTTTTCTGGTCGCCAACAGCTTTCTGCCCTACGCGCCCTGGCTGCGCGAAAATTTCGCAAAGGTTGGCGTCGCCTGGGAGAGCAAGCGGTTCCGGGTCTGGGAAGCGGAAAAATAAAAAAGCGAGGGAACACTTTCCCTCGCTTGAACGGACAAAAACCGGCGGCTAGTCCCCGCCGCGCTCGCCCAGGTGATGATCCAGCATCAACAACCCTTGAATATGATCGCCGACGACTTTCAGACGCTCCACAATCGTGCGGGTGTTGTTCTCTTCCTCGATTTGCTCGTTGATGTACCACTGGAGGAAGACCGCCGTCGCGTGGTCTTTCTCCGCAACGGCCAGCTCGTAGAGATGGTGGATGAGGCTGGTGACGTGTTGCTCGTGCGCATAGGTCTTTTGCGCCACGTCCAAGACCGACTCAAACTCGGCAGGCGGCTGCTGGATCGCGCGCAACGTCACACGCCCGCCGCGCTCGAAGACGTAGTGGTAAAATTTCATCGCGTGTTCCATCTCTTCCTGGGTCTGCACGCGCATCCAATGGGCAAACCCCGAAAGGTTGAGGGACTCGAAATACGCCGACATCGAAAGGTACATGTACGCCGAATATAACTCGGCCTGAATTTGTTCGTTGATTGCATCCTCAAGTTTCTTGCTCAGTTCCATCTAACACACTCCTTATACGAAAGTTTTAGGTAAGGATGGGAGGAGCCGTCTACCAGTCGCCCTTATCGAGGCGCTCCTGCAACACTTCCATGAGCTTGCGTATCACTGCCTCCGTATCCTGGTTTTTCCCCGATTCGGATTGCTCCAACAACTGGCAGAGATAAGCCACCCAACCGGCCCACTCTTCAGAGGGCAGGTGAGACAGCGCCATGGCGGACGTGTGCATTGCGCTCTGGACAACACTTCGAGTAACCATAACGGATCCCTCCCAAAAGAGTTTAGTGACACTGATTCGAGTATAATACAACCCTGGTGAGAAGTCAAAAATGGGAGGATTTATGCGCGTAGACTTACACATTCACACCACCGCCTCGGATGGGTCTTGGACGCCGGAACGGGTGATTGCCGGCGTGCAGGCGGAGGGGATCGGGCTGTTTGCCGTTTGCGATCACGATAGCGTGGGAAATGTCGCTCGGACGGAGGCGCTGGCGCGGCAGAATGGGCTGGCGTTCCTGCGCGGCGTGGAGATTTCGACCAGGGACAACGGTTCGGTGTACCACATTTTGGGGTACGGTGTGGATCTCGCCAATCCGGCGCTGTTGGCAGTCCTGGCCGAGAACACGGCCAAATTGGAAGCCGTTGACGACGACGACATCCGGCAGCTCGTCCAACTGGGATATCCGATTGACTACGCGGATTACGAAGCCTACAGCTACGACCGCACGCGGGGCGGGTTCAAATCGTACAACTACTTGCTGGATCGCGGCATCTGCAAAGACCTGCACGAATTTTTCAGCAACATTCGCAGCCAACTGGGACACAAGTGGCCGGATTTTCTCCCGTCACCGGACGCCGTTGCCTTGATCCACGCCGCCGGCGGCAAGGCCGTGCTGGCGCATCCCAACGCCAGCATCCCCGGCGGAGTCAGCGAGGAGAGGCTGGAGCATTTCCGGGCCATAGGGATTGACGGGGTGGAGTGTTATTCGCAGTACCACAACGCCGAGGTTATCGCGCAGTGCGCGGCCTGGTGCGAACGCCGGGGCCTCATCGTCACCGGCGGCTCCGACTACCACGGCGAGTTCGCCGGCCGGCAGTTGGGCGTGCCGTTTGTCACCACCGACGAGCTACAGTTGGGCGCGCTGGAGGCGCTTATTCAACGATGATTCCTTCGAAACGGGCAAATTCGCAAATCCGCAAATCACAAAATCGCCGCTGACACGGCAATGGTCAAAAAGGGGGTGTTTTTTGAAGCCGGTACC